>JAFSGY010000112.1 GCA_017440575.1 Lachnospiraceae bacterium
TCGGAGAGCAGGACTAATAAAACATGCCGAACGCTCCATTTAGGAAATACCAAACAAGCGGGTTTGCATTTGAGGCATATTCATCCGCCTTATACAGCCTTGAAAGGAGTGCTCACAGCCTAAACTTATCCTCCACTAAACTTGAATTTAACATATATGATAACATAAAAAATGCTTGTACGCTTTTAATATGATAAAAGATTTCAGAATTGTTTATATTTATTTCATTGATTTCTTCCTGATTTTGCATAAAAATATATTATAATCATTCAGGACAGCAGAAATAATGTAAAATAGTTATATTGAGTAGTTATTAATCTAAAATGGAGCAAAACAATGTTTGGATATATTACGGTCAACCAAAAGGAATTGAAATTTAAGGAATACGATGTTTACCATGCTTATTATTGCGGTCTATGTCGTATGCTTGGAAAAAAATATGGATTATCGGGACGATTTGCGTTAACCTATGATTGTACGTTTTTGATATTATTTTTATCTGGTCTATATGAACCGGATGAGGAACAGATTAAGGGAAAATGTCCTCTGCATATGGTAAAGGGGACATGCATGACGAACAATATCTTTTCAGAATATGCGGCTGACATGACTGTGTTATTAGCATATTATAAGTGCATGGATGATTGGAAGGATGAGAGAAAGACAACGGCGTTTGGATACGCAAAGCTTTTGGAAAAAGGCTATCAGCAGATTTTAGAAGAATATCCTGAAAAATGTGAGAAGATACGTATTTTATTTGATAAGATTTCTGCCTGTGAGACGGCAAAGGAGGAGAATCTGGATAAGGTTTCCGGGCTTTTTGGTGAGGTTCTTGCAGAGGTGTTTGTCTATAAGCAGGATGAATGGGAGGATGAGATACGGCGTATGGCATTTTTCCTAGGGAAGTTTGTTTATCTGATGGATGCGTATGAGGACTTGGAAAAGGACAAGAAGAAGGGCAATTATAATCCCTTTTCCTTTGTAGAGCAGAATGAGGATTATGAAGAGAAGTGCAGAAGTGTTCTGGCTATGATGATGGCAGAGTGTTCGAGGGAATTTGAAAAGCTGCCGATTATCAAAAATGTAGAAATATTACGTAATATTATTTATTCCGGTGTATGGTGCCGGTATGAGAGATTACAGGTGAAAAAAGAGGAGTAGGCAATGAGTGATCCCTATAAAGTGCTTGGCATAAGTCGTGATGCGACGGATGAGGAGATAAAAAAGGCATATCGTGCATTAAGTCGAAGATATCATCCGGATGCCAATATCAATAATCCCAATAAGGAACAGGCAGAGGATAGATTTAAGGAAATACAGCAGGCTTATAACCAGATTATGAAGGAAAAGGAGCAAGGTTATAGTCAGTCAGATTATGGTAGCCCTTTTGGTGGTTTTTCCGGATATGGCTATGAAAATAGACGAGCGGATATGGATGAAGCGTCCCGTTATTTTCAGGCAGCGGGGAATTATATTAGAAGCCGTCATTATCATGAGGCTCTAAATGTATTATCTAATATCAAGGATAGAAGTGCCAAATGGTATTATTACAGTGCTGTGGCTAATCATGGACTTGGTAATCAGGTTATGGCGATGGAGCATGCAAGAACTGCAGTAAATATGGAGCCAAATAATTTTGAATACCGTCAGCTGTTAAGTAGTCTTGAAAATGGAACGCAGTGGTATGGTTCCAGACAGGCGGAATATGGTTATGATATCTTGGGCGGAGGTAATATGTGCTTCCGATTATGTTTGATAAATATGTTTTGTAATATTTGTTGTGGTGGTGGAGGCTTCTGCTGTGGAGGGCCATATCGATATTATTAAAGAGCTAGACAACGAGGTGGGGAAATGAATATTATCAGAAGTAAATATTATGGCATTATCAGAGGTGTGACAGTCGGAATTGCTTTTTTACTTCAGATTATTACGATGATTCTGTTATCTCTATATCTGATGAGAGGTTTTTTTGTTGTTTACTTGTTATTAGAGCTTGTCAGCGTAGTTACGGTATTTGTTTTGGTAAATAATCAGGAGGCGTATAAGCTAAGCTGGATTCTGATTATTCTGTTGCTTCCGGTTACGGGACTGTTTCTGTACTTCATGTGGGGCAGAAAGAGAACAAATGCCAAGGATTATCGAATCATCCGAGAGATGGAAGAAGAAAACTCTAAATATTTGATTCAGGATGAAGAGGTTGCGGAGGACATTAGCAGACAGCATCCAAATAAGGTACAGATTAGTCGTTATCTTCGTAAAAAAGGTTTTCCAATCTACAATAATACACAGGTAACTTATTATCCGGTTGGAGAAGAGATGATAGAAGCCATGATGAAGGATTTGCGACAGGCAGAAAAATTCATCTTTATGGAATATTATATTGTTTATGACGGAAGAGTTTGGAGGGAACTATTAGAGATTTTAACGCAAAAAGTACAGGAGGGCGTGGATGTTCGGCTGCTTTTTGATGATTTTGGAACTCTAATATTAAATACACATGATTTTAGAGAAGACTTGAAAGCAAGAGGAATTAAGCTTTCTATTTTTAATCCGATTCATAGAAATGTGGCAAGGCTTTCTTTTAATTATCGTAACCATCAGAAGATTACAGTTATTGATGGAAATATAGGTTATACTGGTGGAATCAATCTGGCAGATGAATATGCTAATCACATCGTAAGATTCGGTCATTGGAAGGATACCGGAATTCGTTTGTATGGCGCTGGAGTCTGGAGTCTTACCTGTATGTTTTTTGAAATGTGGAGAATGTGTAACCAGAAAGAAGAGCTGGTATACGATGCTTACAGACCACAGGTTGCAGTGAAGGAGGACGGATATGTTCAGCCCTTTAGTGGAGGGCCGCACAGGAATCCTGACAATCCAACAGAGGGTGCTTATACAAGAATGATTAATAAGGCCAGAGATTACATTTATATCACAACGCCTTATCTGGTATTGGATCAGACAATGTTAAATGACCTGATTAATGCTGCCGGAAGTGGTGTGGATGTGCGAATCATTGTGCCTGGAATTCCTGACAAATGGTATGTATACATGGTAAATGTTTATAATTATGGCAAGCTTATGGAGGCAGGAGTTCGAATCTTTGAATATACACCCGGCTTTATTCATGCAAAAAATGTCATAGCTGATGATGAGTGTGCAATTTGTGGAACGATTAATACAGATTATCGAAGCTTTTATTTGCATTATGAATGTGGAGTATTTTTAAGTGAGATTAGTGCTATTGCTGATATGAAGGAAGATTTTATATGTACACAGAAGTATTGTAAGGAAATGAATCTGATTACGTGGTCAAAGCGACCGGTTACACATAAGCTGATTCAGTTTGGATTAAAAATATTATCACCACTATTATAAAAAGAAGGATGGCATTGAATAATTACGAAAGGAAGATGGATTATGCGCGAAAAGCTTGCAAGATTTATGCAGGGAAGATACGGAATTGATGAATTAGGAAGATTTATGACAGGGGCATCTCTGGCTATTGTAATATTGGAATTGATTACTGGATGGTATGCACTAACGCTTGTATTCTGGGCAATTTTTATTGTGATTTATTATCGAATGTTTAGTCGTGATTATGGAAAAAGACAGCAGGAGAATCAAAAATTTCTCACAGCAAGATACAAATTCAAGGCTAAGTGGTATCAGACATTTCATAAAAACAATAATAGTTATGGAAAGACGGGGGGATTTCAGAAGTTTCAAAAAGATATGCAGCAAAGAATGCAGTATCACATTTACAAGTGTCCGAGCTGTAGTCAGAAGATTCGAATTCCACGTGGAAAGGGCAAAATTATGGTAAGATGTCCTAAATGCAAAACCGAATTTATGAAGAGAAGTTAAAAAAGGTTCAGTCCAAAAAACGGACTGAACCTTTTTTTATTATCTGGTTATCCAATAACCTTCTTTACAGCTTCCAGAACTCGTTCAGCTTGGAATGGTTTAACGATAAAATCTTTAGCACCAGACTGAATTGCTTCGATAACCATAGCCTGCTGTCCCATGGCAGAACACATGATAACGTTAGCATTAGGATCATTGCCTTTGATACCCTTTAATGCCTGAATACCATCCATTTCCGGCATGGTAATATCCATTAATACAAGGTCAGGCTTTACTTCATTATATTTATCTACTGCAACCTTTCCGTTTTCTGCTTCCGCTGCAATATTGTAACCATTCTTGGTTAAGATATCCTTAATCATCATTCTCATAAAAGCCGCATCATCGACAATTAAAACATTTTTTGCCATATTTTATTTCCTCCTCTGGAATAATTTATAAATGGAATGTGCCAAATCAAATGGGTACAATTGCATAATTGTACTATCAATCAGCGTTCCGATTCTCATTCTGAAATTAATCTTTACGAACAAATCATCAGGTATATCGTCGGGGAAACGGTATTCTTTAATGATGACTGATTCGACTTCTGGTGGTGAGATATCGATTTTGTGGTCAAACATTTTGCTCATTGCGGTAGCTGAACTGGCTGTCATTTGATTCATTGCTTCTGAAACTGCACTTAAATGTAGTTCCGTAATATCACCGGATGCATATGGGCCTGTACCATTATTTCCCATCATTAAATCTGTAATAATTCTGGCATCTTCATCCTTTAAGACAAGTACATTACTGCCATAAAGTCCCTGAATGTATTGAACACGGATAACAACACAAGATTTTTCGTAATCATTTAGTATCTCATCTCTGTGTACAAGGGAAACAACAGGAGTAGTAATGGTTACCGGCTGTCCCAACATTAAGTTAAGGGCAGTAGCAGAAGAGCCAATAGAAATATTGGAAATTTCACCAATTACATCCGCTTCTTCTTTTGAAAAATAATCCATAGTGGGGTGACTCCTTTTTTATTACATGATAGTTATTTGCGCAATTACTTATAGATATTTTACAATTAAATTCAGATTTTGTCTATAATAGAGTGATAATTTAATTTAAAATTATTATTTGTATTACATAACTTATACAAATAATAATATAAACAGTTAATGAAAAAATTTACATAAAGCGGTTATTTATAGGAAATATACACAGAAAAAGGATGATGGAAACGTTTCCTATTCGCAAATGCAGAGAAAAACTAAAACGTGTTTGCAATCTCCATATAAATATAGTATAACATAAAATGGAGTATGGTAGCAGGAGTTTAAAAATTGATGCATGTGCGAAAATGCATGATATAAGGTCGATTTTAAGAACGTGTTTCGTATACATATGCATTTATGGAATAAATATCATATTCTGTTTATTATGTAAGAAAAGGTTACTGTTGAACGAAATGAATTTTAACATGTTACGGCGGAAAAGTGACAGTAACAGAAGTGGAGAGTACAATGAGAGAGAACGAATTAGAAAAAGTATTGAAGGAACAGGGACAGGAACATATTTGGGAAGCATATCAGAAGCTGGATGAGGCTGGAAAGGAGAAGCTTGCGGCACAGGTTGAGAAGGTTGACTGGTCTATGGTTGCCATGGCAGGGAATGAAGAGCTTGCGCAGGAGAGAGGTAAGCTGGAGCCATTATCTGCATTAGAGGTTTCTGAGATTGAGAAGAATAAAGATGCCTATGAAGCAAAGGGATTAGAAGCTATTAAGGCTGGCAAGGTTGGTGCTGTTTTACTGGCAGGTGGACAGGGAACTAGACTTGGTTCAGATGGTCCTAAGGGTAAGTACAATATTGGTCTTACTAAGGATGTTTATATTTTTGAGAGATTAATTCGTAACTTACAGGATGTAACAGACAAGGCAGGCTGCTTTGTGCCATTATACATCATGACAAGTGATAAGAATAATGATGAGACAATCGAATTCTTTGAAGAGAAGAATTATTTTGGATATCCAAAGGAGTATGTAAAGTTCTTCAAGCAGGAAATGGCTCCTTCTACTGATTATGATGGAAAGCTGTTAATGGAAGAGAAGGATTCCTTATCTCTTTCTCCGAATGGAAATGGTGGCTGGTTCTATTCTATGGTAGTTACCGGTATTATCGAGGATGTTCATGCAAGAGGTATTGAGTGGATTAATATCTTTGCAGTAGATAACGTATTACAGAGAATCGCAGATCCTGTATTTGTAGGCGCTACTTTAGATTCTGGTCGTGTTAGTGGTGCAAAGGTAGTTCGTAAGGCTGATCCAAATGAGAAGGTTGGTGTACTTTGCTTAGAGGATGGTAAGCCATCTATTGTTGAGTATTATGAAATGACAGAGGAAATCATTAATTCCAGAGAAGCAAATGGCGAGTTATCCTATAACTTTGGTGTTATTCTAAACTACTTATTCCGTGTAGATAAGTTAGAAGAGATTCTTAACGCTAAGATGCCAGTTCATGTAGTAGAGAAGAAGATTCCTTATATCGATGCAGAGGGCAATTATCATAAGCCGGAAGAACCAAATGGATATAAGTTTGAGCTTCTTGTTCTTGATATGATTCATTTACTGGATAACTGCTTATCCTTTGAGGTTGTAAGAAATCATGAATTTGCACCGATTAAGAATAAGACAGGTGTTGACTCTGTAGAAAGCGCTCGTGCATTATTACAGGAAAATGGTGTAACATTATAATAAAAATATCAGGCAGTCATTCTATTGCGTAGAATGGCTGCTTGTTGTATATTTGTCGGTAGAAAGGTTTGGTGTAAAAAATGATTAAAAACATTATTTTCGATATAGGTAATGTGTTAGTAGATTTTTGTTGGAGAGAACTGATGGATGAGCTTATGCTTACGAAAGAGGATAAGGATAGGTTTGAAACCTATGTTTTTGGCGGTAAGTGGTGGCATCACTTAGATCATGGTACTATGGAAGAGGAAGAGGCTGTAAAGCATTTGCGTGAGGATAATGCAGAATATGCAAAAGCCTTTGATTTAGTTTGGGAGAATAGAGATAAACTGGTAAAGCCTTATGATTATTCTGTTTCATGGATTAAAGGCTTGCAGGAGCAAGGCTACAAGGTATATTTATTATCCAATTATCCCGAAAAGCTGTTTACTATGCACGCTGAAAATGGTTCTTTTCCATTTTTGGATTTGGTAGATGGAAAGGTAGTATCTGCTTTTGAGAAGAAGATTAAGCCGGAGGCTGATATTTATGAATGTCTGATGGAGCGTTATGGATTAAAGGCAGAGGAATGTGTATTTATTGATGATAGAGCGGAAAATGTACAAGGTGCAATCAATGTAGGTATGCAGGGAATTTGTTTAAAGAGTTATGAGCAGGCAAACGAAGAGTTGCAGACAATGCTTAAGCTTCAATCTCACCCAACGATTGATGTGGCTCAGATTACGGCACTGGTTCATACCACAGATAAAATTATTTTTGATGAAGCAGCCATTTCCAATATTAAAGTAAAGGGTGCAGCAGATTATGTAACAAAGGTGGATTTAGAGGTACAAAACTATCTGCAAAAGGAATTAAACCGCTTATATCCTGAGATTGGTTTTATTGGCGAGGAACAGGAACGATTTGCAGCAGATAGAAGTAAATCTTATTGGATTTTAGACCCGATTGATGGTACAACAAACTTAATTCATCATTATAAGCTGAGTGCTGTTTCTCTTGGTTTGTTTGAAAACGGAAAAATTACGTTTGGTATTGTCTATAATCCGTTTACCAAGGAAACCTTTACAGCAGTAGAGGGTAAGGGAGCATATCTGAACGGGAAGCAGATTCATGTAAGTGAATGCGATTCTATGAAGGATGCTTTGATTTCGTATGGTTCTGCACCTTATGAAAAGGAAAAGGTACATGAGTTATTTATGCTGTTTGAGAAGATTTTCTTAAACTGTGCGGATTTTCGTAGGAATGGCTCTGCGGAATTGGATTTGTGCTATGTGGCATGCGGAAGACATGAGGCATATTTAGAGCAGAATTTAAAGCCGTGGGACTATGCAGCCGGCTCTCTGATTTTAACAGAGGCTGGAGGAAGCTTTGGTGCTTGGAAGGAAGGAGAAAAGCCATCCTTCCTTGAGAATTGTGACATTTTAGCAACCAATGGTATCTTAGAGCAGGATATTAGAGCACTGTTATAGATGGTATCATGTATAAGTTCTATTGGGTTTCCTGTTTACGATACTGAATAGGAGTGACTTTTAGTCTCTGCTTAAAGCAATTACAAAAAACACTTTCACTGGAAAAACCGCATTGAAAGCAGATTTCCTTGATAGGTAATTCTGTGTTTTTTAGTAAATATTTTGCTGTATTGATACGTGTATGAATAATATAATCATGTGGAGTAAATCCGGTTTCTTTTTTAAAGCTACGGATGAAGTGATACAGGCTTAGACCAACACGGTCTGCAAGGGTTGGAACAGAAATATCTTCTGTTAAATGCTCATGAATATAAGATATGGTTTCTTCTGCCATATTCATATAGTTATAAGTATTAGAATCTTCCGGTGTGTAAAGGAGCAGTGATGTCAGAATGTCGTTCAGATATTTTGACATTAACGGCTCCTTTATTAATTTACCATCGGCAAAAGTCTGGTAAATCTTTTGCAATTTATTCAGTACAGAATAGGAATCATTCATGGAAAAGACTGTGCCAATATGAGAAACAACAGTTTCATACATTTTAGCAGCTACTTTTCCATCAAAATGACACCATAGGGTATCACACCCCTCAAATGTACTGTAAGAATGCGGTTTGTAGCAGTCTATAAGTAAGAAACTTCCAGCAGAAATCTCTTTTGTCTCATCTTCATAAGTTAAAGTAAGCTGTCCCCTTTCAATATAGAGTAATAAATAGCTGTCATAAGACTCTCTGTGCAGGGAATATCCCTTTTCGTAGAAAAAGTGTCCACAGTAAAGTGGATATAAAAACATTTCCTGAGCAATCAGACTTGGAGAATAAATGTAATAATCAGATTGTGGTGCAATAAAGGGTTCATGGGATTTCATGGTTGGACTCCTTTGTCTCGTTGGTTATTTCTTATTCAAGTATGTTTGTATTTTATTAATAATAATATATAAGCATACTTGAACAAATCCAAAATACCATAAAACATAATTAAGAAACGTATGGACATAAGAATGTCCCTTTGCTAAACAAAACCAGGAAACAGATGTCAAAAACGATACAATATATAAACTAATAAGTTCAATATTGGTACGCTTGTTCTTTATATCCATTCCAAAGATAGCTAAAGGAATGATACAAAGTAATGGAAACATATTTCCTGTAATTCCTGTTACAACTTCTGTTTCAAAATGAAAATATTTGCAATATGTTTCCCAAACAGATGCAACATATGATGCCAAATAATTTGGATTACTTACATTTAAGTCAGCACCAACAGTTCTTCTAAGAACATCCTGTTCAAATATATTTTTTAGTCCTATTATGATATCTCCATCTCCTTTGAGAGGGGCATGCATACAAATTGCGGTCATAAAACCGGCTAATGCAAGAACACCGATAATTATAATGGTTTTTAATAATACGGTTATCTTTTTGGTTTCATGTTTAAAAATTGCTGTAATAAAGTCTGCCAACAGGAATAAAATCAGTCCCATCATAATTACTGAGATATATTCATAGCCACATAGGCATTTGATTAAAATAGAAATATATGTAAGTAAATAACTAATTATACGACAAGCCTTGCAATCAATTTTCCATGCACAAAATAGTCCTATTGCCATTGGGATAAACCAGGTAAACTCTAGCCAATATAAATTTTTGGCAAAGTTAACAGTCCAAGGTGATAACCAAAAAGTATATAAAAATGTTACGGCAAAAAGAGCGTTATATTTTAAGTAAATTAACAAAACGATAATGGAAAAAACAAAAGCTGTCAGTATAGAACATGCAAGGTTGAAATTTAAAAATATTTCATCATAGTTCATATAGTTGGTCAGATATTTGAATACTTTTCCTTGTAAACCATACTGACTTACATAAGGAAATATATCACAACTATATACGGATGATATTTGATTTCCATATGAATCACAGTAAACTGCATCTGTAAGCATTCCATATTTGTAAGGATTCATAATTCTTTCTGTATCAAGATAAATAATTATGGATGCACCATCGTCTATAACATTTGTAATGGTATGACAATCTCCGTTTTTAAAAAGTATCTTATTTCCTATCACGGCATGTTGTCTTGAGTAATCGTTTGCATTAACTACTATGCTGGGTTCTGTTCTGGAATAGTTCTTTAACCAAACATCATCTGTATATTCTGTTAATGAATCAACATAAAATCCGAGACCATAATTGGAATTGGTCGTATAATTTACATTGTAGTTTTCATGTACATCATAGTGTTGAGCGATGACTAAGCAATTTACAAGCATTTCAGAATCATGTTGAAATCCATTAAATTTTGTGTTCATTTGATCCATAGAGTTGTACATGTAGTTCCATGATAACAATGCAGTCATACATAAAATGCTGCTTACATAAGCAATTCTACATTGATATTTCTTATTAAATAAAAGGCTAAACAGAAAAGTCCATAAACCAATTATTGCTATAAATATAATTACCTTATTTTGGAAAGTAAAGGTAGATTTTTCATAAGCAAAGGATACTAAAATATTACCATTGCAAATTTCTGTTGGTAGGTAATCCTCGTCCACAGTATAGAGTTGAGGATATATAAGACAGTCATTAGCAGAAAAATTTAATGTATATATTTTATTCTTTTCTAACTTTGCTGTAGTCTTCACTTTATACCATGTTGATTCCTTCACTTTTTCTAAATCAACCTTTATGGTATCAAGTATTTTTTTATTCTGGTCTAATACGGTTAAGGTCAAGTTACCGATATTTCCCTCAGGTTGATTAGTCAAAAGAATTGAAAATCCTGCAAAATGATTTTTTTGGGGTGAAAAAGTAATCTCGTAGTCTGATGTATCAAGATATAATTTATCTTGCCAATCCATCTGTGCTATTGTACTATAATCTATTTCTTCAGCAAAGAAACCATGTGAAAAACCATCTATTGGTCCTAAATAAGCAAGTACTAGTAGTATGAAAAGCGTAACGAAAAAAAATGTAATTTTTTTAGTATTGGAAGTTATTGAATTCATTTTTTTCTCCTTTTTATATTATTTGTCTAACTAAATTTTATGATTCTTCAAAAAAAAAAGCAATCATAAAAATGTTATTACAACATATAAAAGCTCTAATTGGTAATGTCAAATTACTCTTCGTATTCGGTTGCGCATTCATATTTACTTAAGTCCTTAATGAATGGTGTTACCGGAACTTCTTCTAAGAGAAATCCGCCAAGTCCCTGATTGATACGTTTGATTTGTTTATTTTTTGAAAGGATGTTAGTAATGCGCCGCTTGTTCTTATCTTTTCAGCAATCAATTCCGAATATTTCTCAGCGAATAAAGAAACCAGCTATGCGCTTCAGGAATGACCAACGAGTGATACTTTATTAAGATTATAATAAAAATAAACAAAAAATATAAAATAATTTTAAATTATATAAAACTATATAAAACTATATTGATAGAAAAAGATATTAGTATACTATACAGAACATAAGTTCCGTGCATCTAAAAGGATAATAATTGAAATGTAGAACTTGTATTGCTATAATGAAAGTGAGAATATACATGGAAGATAAAAGAAAGAGAAGAAGAGATAACTCTGCAAGTGACACAACAAGTGACTCAGCAGGTGACTCAACAAGTGACACAACAAGTATCCATGACTATGTCTAATAATTTTGCAGTAAAGCTTTTAGAGGATAATCTACCGACAGAGCTTATTATGAAATATACAGGATTAAGTGAAGAGGAGATTAAGAAGCTAAGAGAAGCTTTATAATCATATATTCTAAGGATATGGTTATTATAGCTATACAATATTTATTATAATACAGAAGTGGGAGCGACAACATGAAGAAGATAGGGATTGTAACAGATAGTCACAGTAGTATTTCGCAGGAGGAAGCAAAGCGTTTGGGAATTAAGGTACTTCCTATGCCGTTTTTCATTGAGGAAGAGTGCTATTATGAGAACATTACGTTATCAAGAGAAGATTTCTTTGAAAAACTGAAAAGTGGAGTGAATGTAACAACCTCGCAGCCTTCCCCGGCAGATGTTATGAAGATATGGGATGAGGCATTAGAGGAGTTTGAGCAGATTCTGTATATTCCGATTAGTAGTGGTTTAAGTGGTTCCTGTCAGACGGCGAATATGCTTGCAAGTGAAGAACCGTATGAAGGAAAGGTTTTTGTAGTTGATAACGGACGTGTTTCTACTTTAATGCATCGTTCCGTTCTCGATGCTCTGGAAATGATAGAGGAGGGCTATTCGGCAGCAGAGATTAAGCAAATGCTGGAAGAAGCAAGGGCGAACATGGTTATCTACATTGGTGTGGAGACATTGGAAAATCTCAAGCGTGGTGGAAGAATCAAGCCAAGCGTCGCAGCAATCGGAACCTTACTCAATATTAAGCCTATTTTGAAGTTTGATGTTGGAACCTTAGACAGCTTTAAAAAATGTCGTGGATTTGCAAAAGCAAGAGCTGGTATGATTGAAGCAATTAATAATGATTTGGAGACTACCTTTAAGGAATATTATGATAAAAATGAGGTATATCTTCTTGCGGCTTCCAGCGCGCCTGATGAGGTAACGAAAGATTGGCTTGCACAGATTCAAGATGCATTTCCGGGTATGGAAGTTTTGTGTGATGATCTGTCTCTTGGTGTATCATGCCATATTGGTTATGGTGGATTAGGAATCGGATTATCCTGCAGACCAAGGAGAATTAGAAAATAAATAGAGTAATGATACGAAGATAATATAAAAGAAACCATAGTATTTTGTAAATTGTATTTACAAAAATATGGTTTCTTTTTATTGTAAAATGTTTTATATTATTAATCCATTTTATTTTGGTTTGTAATCGGAAAGGTATTAATAAAATTCATAAATCTTCACGACATTAAATCCAGCCTTTAGTCCCTGTATTGGTCCGGCAATTGGTGATTTATTAAGTTTATTGCCTAATAAATCATAATTAATGGTAAGTGGTGAACCATCCGGATTCTCATAGTATTCTTCCGTTAGTCTGGTACAGCCAAGAAGTTCGGTATCAATAATCTGCGTATTAATTCGGAAAAACTCTTCAGGAAGAGTTATCTGTAGATAGACACCATCTTCTTTGGTTATGACTGCAACATTTGGGTTTGTATCAGAGATAAGGTTATTCATTTCTTTGTTAAATGCCTTGGCGCCGCTAAAATAAGCATTACCGTTAACATAGGCAGGCTGTTTTACTTTTTCAAAGAGCTGTACATCACCATGTCCATAGGTTAATACCTCATCTATATATTCCTGTAGAGAGGTAGGAGCATCATCATAATCTGCTGTTCCGTATATCTCATTTTCTTCTGTACCACCAAGAAAGATATTCTGATAAAAACGGTCATCAAAGCCATATACAGGTGTTGTTCCAAGCAACTGTGTAGAATGAGGATAATGATACGGAGTTGCACGGTTTAATACAGGATAATGCTGGATAAAGCCACAGCAAAGATTATGTACGAAAGCAGTACCCTGTGCTGCATTTACAAGTGAAAAATCAGCAGTAAATATATTGTTGTCTACAAGACAAGGTCCATGCGTTACCTCTATCATCAGATCACGATTGTTTCGGTCATAGATATTACAGCTTACTCTTGTGCCCTGTGCCTGCCAGTCAAGCCATGTTCCAAGAGAGCAGTCATGAAAATAGTTATGATGAATCTGTACATCAATGGCAGCATGAAACTTGATTCCACCAAGCTCATGACCATAAAATTCATGCTTTTTGCTGATGTTGTAGATTTCATTACCATAGATTTCACTAAATGCACAACCCATATGACCTACAATACCGGTTTGGCCGCAGTCATGAATTTTGTTGTTACGGACAATATGAGAGCCTATCGTTTCCTTGCTCCAGCCAATATGACTTGCCATGAAAACAGATTCCATCTGATATTGGTATCCTGGCTTTTTATTCCACTTTGTATAATAGTTATCTCCTGTAGATGCTTCTTTTCCAAGACTAATGCCACTGCATTTTGCATCATGGATATTGTTGTTTTCAATAATCCATCCTTTACTCCAGTTTGGTCCAAGAAGTCCCGGTTGGTCAGCGGTTGGTGGTGCCCACGCAGAGGCAGCATGAGCCATTTCAAACCCTCTTACAGTAATGTAGTTCATTGCTGTTTTGTCAGGATAGAAGCATGAGCGTCTTACATTAATTTCGGTAAGAGCTTCATTTGGATTCACATCCTGGAAATTAGCATAGATAACGGTTTCTGAATCGAAGACTTCTGCAAACCAGACAAAAAGGGTTTGTTCTGGTTCTAATATCTTTTCTACTCTTCTGCGCCATGTCTGGTAAGGAGAAATGGTGCGTACTTCGGGATTCAAAAGATCTTCCTTGGAACGGGCTTCAAATAAGGATTTTCCGTTTAAATAGACGTCACCAAGATGAGCAGGATTCTCATAGGGTGCTACAACCCAATCTCCCATCAGTTCGGTTGCAAATGGATTAAAGTCTCCAAACAATGTATTTGGAACGGTTACCTTCCATACAGAAGCCTCAACCTTTTTCCAATTCGTAACGATTTCAGAGCCCTTGATTATAACATGCTCACCTTTTGCAGCTTCATAGGTAATACGTTGAGTATGGGAGTTACCACTATTTTTAGGTTTTACCCATTCTCTGTATTCACCCTCATGAACAATGACCGTATCACCAGCAGATGCAATGTCTGCGGCTTTTTGGATGGTAAAAAAGGGGGCAGAAGCGGAACCATTATTTTTGTTATTTCCGTTTTTTGCTACATGAAATATTGCCATAAAAAACCTCCTTGCCTGAAAGCATATATGATTATTTATTTTCTTTGTTTTGCTGTTCTATGATTAAATTCTGTAATGTTTGGTAGAAATCAGGACATTCTTTATTTAAACGAATAGGCTTTCCTGCTTTATTCAAAAAGCAGTGCTCTGAGGTTCCTGAAAAGACAATGTTATTGCTATTTTTCTTAGTCATTTCATAAGCCAGAGTCATCCGTACAGGACCACAATCTTGCACGGATACTTTAACCATAACCTCGTCTGCAAAGGTGGTGCTTTCCTTGTATTTGCAATCAATGGCAAGTACAGGAGAAAAGGTTCCTTCCCTTTCCATGCGGTCATAGGACCATCCAATTTGTTCTAAATAGTCAATTCTTGCCTCTTCCATCCAACGGATATAGTTAGAATGATGTGTAATCCCCATCTGGTCTGTTTCGTAATATTGTACCTTGTGAAGATATGGTGTCATAATAAATCTCCTTTGTAAGCTACGATAAGTGATCAAAATTCTTTCTAATATCATCTTAGCATGTGATTTTCAGACAAACAAGAAGCCAGAGAATTTATAGCACTTTACGACACCTTTTAACGGGAAAATGACATGAAGAAAGTTAACCCATAGATGGATTCCATATTCATCAGCTAACACATTTTCACATTGCTATATTTTTTACTTGTAAATTGTTGTAATTATTTCTATATACATGTGTACAAAAACTGATAAAATAGATATAACAACTTAGAAAAGGATACGGAATAGTTATAAAATAAAATCAGGGGAAGATTATGTTTAAGAAAAGTAAAAAACAAATAGTAAATGTAATCATGGCAACGGCTCTCATTGCATGTTGTCTATCAGGATGTGGGGAAAGTGCACCACAAACACAAGAAATTTTAGGTGCACCAGTCAGTGTCATGGAAGAGAATGTGAAAGAAACCATAATGATGCAGGAAGCGGTTCTAGAGCAGCACAGTGAAGCAGAAAAAACAAAAAGCATTGAAAAAGACAAGGTAACAAAGATAGAGACGATTAAGAAGGAAAATCAACATAAGGATATGGAAGATATGATTGCAAAAGATATTGTAAAGGAAATGAGAATAGGATGGAATCTTGGTAATACCTTTGACGCATGGAGAGATGATTTGAAAATATCAGACTTACCTTATCGATTTGAAACTGCATGGGGGAATCCAGAGACGACACAGGAGTTGATAGATACAGTTATTGATCAAGGCTTTAATGTGATTCGAATTCCTGTTACCTGGAAAAATCATATTGGAGAAGCGCCGGAATACGTAATAGAAGAACAGTGGATGCAGAGAGTGAAGGAAGTCGTTGATTATGCTTATAACAGAGGTGTTTACGTAATTATAAATACACATCATGAGGACTGGAATGAGCCATATTATGACAATGAGGAAGCTGCAGCAGCAATTATGAGAGCTGTCTGGACACAAATAGGAGAGGTTTTTCAGGATTACGATGAGCATCTGATTTTTGAGTCACAAAATGAACCACGAAAAATCGGAACAAGTGTAGAATGGACAGGCGGAGACGCGGAAGGCTGGGAGGTTGTAAACCGACTAAATCAGGTTTTTATAGATACTGTTCGTAACAGCGGGGGTTCTAATCCTTATCGAATGCTAATGATTCCGGGATATGCGGCAAATTGTTGGGAGTCAATGAAGCATATAAAAGTACCTGAAAATGATAAACATATTATTGTATCAGTACATGCTTATGAGCCATATGATTTTGCATTGAAGCTGTTGGGAAGAAGTGAATGGAATCAGGATACCTATAATATTGATACGATTATGGGAAATATAAAGACTCTGTTTCTTGATAAAGATATTCCGGTTATTATAGGTGAATTTGCGGCTATGAGTCGTAACAATGAGGAAGAAAGAGCTGCATGGGCAGGGTATTATGTTTCCAAAGCAAGAGAGATAGGAGTGCCTTGTTTATGGTGGGATAATGGCTTGTTTGAAGGAGATGGAGAGCTTTTGGGATTATTTGATAGAATTACATATGAATGTGTATATCCCAAGCTTTTAAAAGCATTACAGCAGGCAACACAATAGATACGAGAGGAGAAAATCATGAAGAGTAGATTGTATTATGTTTTATTTGTTTTTTATGTTTTAATGGTAGCTTTTATCTTATACATCAATGGTGTATTTACAGGAGAAATATCTTCTTTTGAAAATGTAGTAATAAATGTTGGTTTTTTACTGATTATAGGTATTTTATTTGTAATTTCAGCAATCAGCTTTGGCAGGTTGAATCGGTGTACCAAGGAGCTGGTAGAGGCTACAAAGAATATGCAACAGCAATATAAGGCAGAAAATGGAAGAAATTTATGGAATTTATATCAGGACAAAAAGGATGTTTTTGTAAATGATGAGTTAAAACAGGCATTTCACAAATATAGAGCAAGAATAAAAGGTTATCAGTCAAAAAATGGATATTTGCATACCTGCGATTTGGACGAATACATAAATGAAGATACCTTAGATAGAATAGGAATGAGTTATTTTAATTCTGGTATTTCGGGGACTCTTACAGGACTTGGCATTCTTGGAACATTCTTAGGGTTATCCATGGGGCTTGGTTCTTTTAATGGTGATGATATCTATACGATATCAGACAATGTAGGTCCATTGCTTTCTGGTATGAAGGTGGCGTTCCATACTTCCGTTTATGGTATTTTCTTTTCTTTGATTTTTAACTTTGTATATCGCAGTATTATGTCCGATGCATATGATAGGCTGGAGGATTTCTTAAAAACTTTTAGGCAGTGTGTGCAACCTGTGGCTTCCACAGAGGATGGCAACTCGGCAGTTATGTTGATGTATCAGGCAAATATGTCCAGTTCCATGAAACAGATGCTTGAGCTAATGAAGGGGAATGCTGTGGAGCAAACAGCCGGAGTTGAGCGAATAGTAGAGCAATTTGTAGAACAAATGAATGAAGTATTAGGATTGCAGCTACAGAGAATGGGTAGTCAGATAAAGAGTTCGAATGATATGCAGACCGTGAATATAAATCATACAAGAGATTTGGTAAAGGAGACAGCTTCTATTATGGAAGCAAATCAGAAAATGATGGATGTTCTTACTATGGTAATGGAGCGTCAGGATGCCTTTTCCAAGGAATTAAAGGAGCAAAGAGAAAAGCTGGATGCTACCTGTAATGAAATTAGTAATCAGTTGTATACATTTGAGCAGATGAGGAATTTATATGAGAAATAAACGAAGAAACAGAGAGGCATTTGCGGAGCATAGCTTCTGGCAGTCTTATTCGGATATGATGGCTGCTTTATTGTTGATTTTTATATTAATGATTGCAATTACTTTGGCAATTTATAAGCAAAAAACCATAGATTTGGATCAGACGAAATTAGATTATGCAGTTGCACAGCAGGAATTAGATAATGCACAAAAAGAGCTGAGTGATGCTCAGAAAGAATTGGATATTGCCAAGCTGGATTTGGAAAGTTCCAGATTAGAAATCGAGCAATCAAATCAAGAACTGGCAGCCTCTTTAGCGGAGCTACAGCAGGCATATGACAAGGCGGCTTTAACACAACAGGAACTGAACAATGCATATTTAGAGATTCAGAGCGCGCAACAAGAGCTGGAAGTAACCAAAAGCGAATTGCAGGATATCGTAGGTATTCGAACGGATATTATTGGAGCTTTGCAATCAACCTTTCATAATTCCAGTATGACAGTGGATGCGCAGACTGGTTCTATTATGTTTTCTTCGGATGTATTATTCCGATATAATAGTGCGAATCTGACCAATGAAAGTAAGGAAACCTTGCAGGAGGTTATACCAATTTATTTGGATGTACTGCTTCAGGATCAGTACAGAAATTATATAGCAGAAATTATTATTGAAGGTCATACAGATACTGATGGAAGCTACCAGAGTAATATGGAGCTTTCTTATAAACGTGCAAATGCAGTAGCTAAGTTCTGTTTGGACAAGAAAAATGGACTGAGTGAGGAAGAAATAGAACAGCTGCAAATGTTGTTGACTGTAAATGGACGTTCTTACAGTGATCCCATTTATGAAGTGGATAATGCTGATGAGATTGATATGGCTGCTTCCAGACGAGTAGAGATTAAGTTTCGACTGAAAGAGGATGAAATGATAGAAAAAATTGCAGCAATATTAGAACAGGAATAAAAGAGGATAAAAGGATGAAGATGTATTATGTAAAACCAGCTTCGAACTGGCATGAAGCTTTACCATTGGGAAATGGAAGAATTGGAGCAATGGTATTTGGAGGAACTAAGACAGAGAAAATTGCTTTTAATGAGGATACTCTTTGGACAGGTTATCCCGAAAAAATGCAGAAAAATATACCAAAGAACGAACAGGAAACAATAAAGGAGTTAACGAAAAAAGGATTATTCTTGGAAGCTACGAAAATGACAGAGGAGCTTTATGAGGAGTCCCTTGATACACAGATGTATGTACCTTTTGGCAATCTTTTTCTGGAAATGATGGAAGAAGAAGTCATTACAGAGTATGAAAGAGAGCTTAACCTTGAAAACGCAGAAATTACTATTCGATATCGGAATCAGGGAAGTTTAGTGGAGAAAAGATGCCTGATTAGTGAACCACATCAAGTGTTTGTGTATGAAATTAAAGCAGAAAGACCGTTTTGTTTAAAAATATGGGTTGAAGGCGGATACATAAAGCATTTTGATGCTTCTTCAGGATACTTAAAGGTGTACGGGCAATGTCCGGGAAAGAGCAATCTTACCAAAACAGGAAAGGGCGATAAAGACTCTCTTTTTTCAGAACAGCCGGAAAATCAAGGAGCAAGATATGAGGGGAGAGGAATCCTAAAACAGTGTGATGGAATCATTAAGGCAGGAGAGAATAGTCTTATTGTTGAGGAGGCAACGAGACTGACACTTTATTTTGGTATTCGTTCCAGTTTTGCAGGCTTTCGTAAACATCCGCAATTAGAAGGAAATGATGAAAGTCTATTATTAGAAAGGGATATGGCCTGTAAGGCGCTTTCTTATGAAGAAATCCGTAAAAAACATTTAGAAGAGTATCAGCAGTATTTTAATAGAATGTCGTTTTCACTTGGGAACAGCTCTTGCGAGAAAAAGGATTTGGCAGAGAGATTACAGAAGTTACAGGAAGGCAGACAAGATTTGAATCTTGTAACATTGTTGTTTCATTATGGAAGGTATTTGCTTATTGCATCTTCCAGACCGAAAACACAGGCTGCCAATTTACAAGGTATTTGGAATCAGGACTTGATTCCTGCATGGTTCTGCGACTATACCATTAATATTAATACCCAGATGAATTATTGGCTGACAGGAGCATGTAATCTGGATGAGATTGCCAAGCCTCTGGTAAAGCTGTGCAAAGAAACGGTCGAGAATGGCAAAAAGACCGCACAGATGTACTTTGACAGTGAGGGAACCTGTGCCTGTCACAATACCGATATATGGAGAAAATCAACGCCAGCTGCCGGCAGGGCAAAGTGGAGCTACTGGCCATTTGGTTTTGCATGGCTTTGTCGAAATCTGTACGAGGGCTATCTGTTTTCCGGTAATAAGGAGTATTTACAGCAGATACAGCCGATGTTAAGGGAAAATGTATTGTTTTGCATTCATGGTGTTACGAAAACAGAAGAGGGTTATGCCTTTACACCTGCAACTTCACCGGAAAACGAGTTTATGAGTCAAGGAGAAAAGGTGTCGGTTGCTTACTATAGTGAAAATGTAAATGCCATTATTCGGAATCTGTTGAGGGATTACTTGGAATGTTGTGAAATCCTTGAAATACAAGATGAGAAAAAGAAAAAAATCAAGGAAGTATATGAAAATATGGTGCCTGTCAAGGTAGGAAGTAGAGGACAAATTCTGGAATGGAATGAGGAGTTTCCTGAGGCAGAAGAGCATCACAGACATTTGTCACAGCTCTATGAGCTTCATCCGGGAAGAGGTATTGGAAAGGATACACCCGAGTTGATGGAGGCGGCAAGACAAAGTCTTTTGATTAGGGGTGATGAAGGAACTGGTTGGAGTCTGGCTTGGAAGATTTTGATGTGGGCAAGGCTAAAGGATGGCAATCATGCATGGAAGATGGTTCAGGATTTGTTTCGTCTCGTAGAACCGGAAAAACCGGGACATGGAGGAATCTATGCCAATCTTTTCTGCGCTCATCCACCATTTCAGATTGATGGTAACTTTGGTTACACAGCAGGTGTAGCGGAGATGCTGTTACAGAGCCATGATAATGAGTTACATATATTACCGGCACTTCCAGCTGATTGGAAAGAGGGTAGCATTTGTGGACTTCGGGCTAGAGGAGGTATCCTTGTGGATATCAGCTGGAATGAACAGGAGGTAAAGGCTGTTCTATGTAGCGCTGTAGCACAAAAGATTGTCGTGCGTTTCTTGAATGGAAGTACAGAAACGATTATGCTCGAAGCAGGACACAAATTAGAAATTCATAAAATAAAATAGTTGAAACAAGCCTGATACAACGTACAGTATCAGGCTTGTTTGTGCTTTAAATTCAAGTTTAGGTGAGAGTGTGTGCCGCCCAAGCCAGCCACTATGCTGCTCATATCGGGACGCTTATTTGGTATTTTCTAAATGGAGCGTTCGGCATCTTTGATTAGTCTTGTCCTGCGCAAACTCGCCCTGCTAA
>JAFSGY010000113.1 GCA_017440575.1 Lachnospiraceae bacterium
ATGGCAGCAGTCAGCATGAAGGATGGTCTTGTAAAATTACTCAAAAAAGAAAGCCTGACACATGGAATTCAAGTGGAGATTTCAGATGACAATAAACTTACGATTAATTTCCATGTTATCGTTTCATATGGCGTTAGCATTTCAACAGTTTGTGAAAATTTAGTTGGAAATGTAAAATATAGAGTAGAAGAATTCACAGGTATGGAAGTGGATAAAATCAACATATACGTCGAAGGCGTAAGAGTGATTGATTAAGGAGGACGTAATTGTGGCAACAAAGACAATTAATGCAGAAATGCTTTCTAAGATGTTTTTGGCTGGTGCAGGAAACATTGAGGCGCAGAAAGAATATATTAATGAATTAAATGTTTTTCCTGTTCCGGATGGTGATACAGGAACAAATATGTCATTAACAATTATGGCGGCGGCAAAAGAAGTGGCAGCCCTTAATAATCCGGATATGGAGACTTTGGCGAAAGCTATTTCTTCAGGCTCGCTTCGTGGAGCTCGTGGTAATTCGGGTGTTATTTTATCGCAGTTGTTCCGTGGCTTTACAAAAGCCATTCGTGACACAAAGGAGATTGATGTTTTGACACTTGCAGCTGCATGTGAAAAGGCAAAAGAAACTGCATATAAAGCAGTTATGAAACCAAAAGAGGGTACGATTCTTACTGTTGCAAGAGGTATTGCTGATAAAGCATTGGAACTTGCTGAAAAGGTAGATGACTTAGAAGAATTTATTCCACAAGTCATTGCTCATGCAGAAGAAGTATTGGCTCAGACACCGGAGATGCTTCCGGTATTAAAAGAAGCCGGAGTAGTTGACTCTGGCGGACAGGGACTTATTGAGGTCCTCAAAGGCGCATACGATGCTTTTCTTGGTAAAGAAATTGATTACAGCAAGATTGCTCCAAGTACATCTGTAAATGTAACAAAGGTAAGTGCAGATACCAATGCGGAGATTAAATTCGGATATTGTACTGAATTTATCATCATGACAGAAAAAGCATTCACAGATAAAGATGAGAGAGATTTTAAAGCGTATTTGGAATCAATCGGAGACTCTATTGTATGTGTTGCAGATGATGAGATTGTAAAGATTCATGTTCATACGAACGATCCGGGTCTTGCAATTCAGAAAGCCTTAACATATGGTCAGCTTACGAAAATGAAGATTGACAATATGCGTGAAGAACACGAAGAAAAATTGATTCGTGAAGCTGAGAAGGTTGCAAAACAGGAGAAAGAAAAAGCAAAGGCAGAACAGAAAGAGTTTGGATTTATCGCAGTTTCTATCGGGGAAGGATTGAATGAAATCTTTAGAGAATTAGGCGTTGATTATATCATTGAAGGCGGTCAGACAATGAATCCAAGTACCGATGATATGTTAAATGCAATTGATGAAGTAAATGCTAAACATGTATATATCTTCCCAAATAATAAGAATATTACCTTGGCTGCAAATCAGGCTAAATCTTTGGTGAAGGATAAAAAAGTAATTGTCATTCCAACAAAGACTGTTCCACAGGGAATTACAGCAATTATTAATTTTGTTCCGGATATGTCAGCGGAGGAAAATGAAGAAGCAATGCTTGAGGCAATCCAATACGTAAAGACAGGTCAGGTAACATATGCTGTTCGTGATACACGTATTGATGATAAAGAAATTCACAAGGATGACATCATGGGCATTGGTGACTCAGGTATTCTATCTGTTGGAAAAGATATTGCTGAAACAACAAAAGAGATGCTTGCTGAGTTAGTAGATGATGAATCAGGTATGATTAGTATTTATTATGGTGCTGATGTTTCAGAAGAAGATGCTGAAAAATTAACAGCAGAAATTGAAGAATTATATCCGGATGTTGACGTTGATACACATTTGGGTGGACAGCCGATTTATTACTATGTAATTGCAGTAGAATAAGATTTATAAAGGGATTGCGTTTTCTGCAATCTCTTTTGAGTTACCAAAGTATTGGGAAGGAACTGCCAGTGGCAGGTCCTGTAGGTGAGTGGAGAAATCACGATGAACGAATATTCAAGAATGCGCGACTTA
>JAFSGY010000114.1 GCA_017440575.1 Lachnospiraceae bacterium
AACTTAGACAACGTTGTTGAGAATACAACAGCAGCTGAATCTGCAATCCGTGATACAGATATGGCAGAAGAGATGGTTAAGTACTCTAACGCTAATATCCTTTCACAGGCAGGTCAGTCAATGCTCGCACAGGCTAACCAGTCTAACCAGAGCGTACTTTCAATCTTAGGATAAGATTTTCTTAGAATAAGAAAGAGTTCTTAAGCATATAAGACTAATAAGTAATAATATAGAAGAAGTCGGTTTTACCGGCTTCTTCTTTTTGTGTGATAGGAAATAGCTGTTACGCACTATTTTTATGCGCCTAGTGGTGCACATTTTCATACGTCATATTATGTAAAAAGATTATTTACACAAATTATTTGAAAAAAATATGTAAATCTATTAATTTTCAGAAAACAAGTGCCGATATATATTTCGTAAAAGAATTACATAAGAAAAATTAATAATTTTTTTACATAACATACCAAAAGGGGATGTAGCAAATAATTATGAATACGCCCGGCGGACTAGTCGCAGGGAGTTATGAGGAGGACAAGACGTATGGTAGTACAACACAATTTACAGGCAATGAATGCAAACAGAATGCTTGGCGTTACACAGAAATCAGTAGCGACTTCTACAGAAAAGCTTTCCAGCGGTTATCGTATCAACCGAGCAGCAGATGATGCAGCAGGACTTTCTATTTCTGAGAAGATGAGAAAGCAGATTAGAGGTCTGGATCAGGCATCTGCCAATGCAGAAGATGGTATTTCCTGTGTACAGACAGCAGAAGGTGCTCTTGCAGAAGTGCAGGATATGCTACAGAGAATGAATGAATTAGCAGTACAGGCTGCTAATGGAACTAATTCTGAGACTGACCGTCAGTATATTCAGGATGAAATCGACCAGTTAGTAAGCGAGGTTGACCGTGTTTCCCAGACAACCAAATTCAATGAAATCTATCTGCTCAAGGGTGATGAAGCAGCAGAGACAACCAAGAGCTATATTACGAACTATTCTGTAACCTATACGAAGAATACCGTTAGCAATGCGATTGCGAATGCTACTACATATAAAGTAAATTATACAGGAACCAACAATGTATTAATTGTATCTGCTTCCGTAAAATCTTCCAGCTCAAGTATCGCTCATAGTGCCAATAAGATTGGAACCGGCAATGATATCACAGAATATATGGTGAAGGATGATGATGCAACAAATAAGGCAAAGGCGACCTTGAGCACATCGTATGTTGCATTTATCAATGTAGAATTGAATTCTAATGTTGCCAAAGCTGATGCAACACAGACACAGGATAATGGACTTGGAGGACTGACCGATTCGACAGGTGATAAGAAGATTGATCTTGCTTATGATACAACCTCTTCCGTTGTTAAGGCAAGTAGAGAGCTTTATGTATATAATACCGATACAGGCTGCGTAACCAGACTGACTCGTGGTACCGAGATGACGGATTATCTGGATAGTGACAATACTATGAAGGATAATTATCGTTTGGTTGATATTTTATATGATGAGAGCCAGGCTGATGCGGATAAGACATCCACAAGAGTAAAAGATACCGTAACGGGAACTGACGGTTTCAAGTGGGAAGACAAATATCTGGAAATTGATCAGTCAGAGAAGGAATTATATGATGCGGATGGTAATAAGGTATCCGGAATGGCATTACATAAATACTTCGATGAGAATGGTAATTATAAGGGTGGTTTATACTCTACCGCTCAGGCAAGAGCTGTTGATGAGGTATTTGCAAACAGTGATAATGTCCGCTTCAAGGCAATGAAGGAGCTGGCAGAGGATGCGATTGCAAATGGTGAAGTAGGAACCATGCCAACGACCATTGGTGAATATATTACACAGTCATCTTCTGAGGTAGCTGGAACTCTTAGCTTTACCCTTCATGTAGGTGCCGATTCTGACAGAACCAATAAGATGACAGCTTCTCTTGATACGATTTCTTCATCAGGACTTGGTATTGATAAGTTAGCAAGCCATAATATTGGTATTGTAGATAAGACTGGTGATAATGCGACAGATGCCATCGATATTATCGCAGCAGCATTGCAGAAGGTATCTACACAGCGTTCCGCACTTGGTGCAGTACAGAACCGTTTAGAGCATACGATTAAGAATCTCGATAATATCGTTGAGAATACAACAGCAGCAGAATCTGCAATTCGTGATACGGATATGGCAGATGAAATGGTTGCATATTCGAATGGTAATGTATTACAGCAGGCAGGCCAGTCAATGCTTGCGCAGGCAAATCAGGCAAATCAGGGAATTTTATCTCTGTTACAGTAAGTATGATAACCCCATGTGACATAAAGTCACATGGGGTTTTTTATGTAATTTTTTTATTTTAACAAATTATTTAAAAAAAATATGTAAATCTATTAATTTTCGGAATATTTAGACGATATATATATCGTAAAAGCATTAACATAAAGAGTTTATGCAAGATAGAAACATAAAGCAGGAGATAACACGGACAGAAAAAGACATATCGTGTTAGCTGACAAAAGAGGGGAGTATAGAACATGGTAGTACAACACAATTTACAGGCAATGAATGCTAACAGAATGCTGGGAATTACAACAAAACAGAATGCAGGCTCTACAGAGAAGTTATCGAGTGGATATCGAATTAACAGAGCAGCGGATGATGCAGCCGGACTTGCTATTTCTGAGAAGATGAGAAAGCAGATTCGTGGTCTGGATCAGGCATCAGCCAATGCAGAGGATGGTATCTCCTGTGTACAGACAGCAGAAGGTGCATTAGCAGAAGTTCAGGACATGCTACAGAGAATGAATGAATTAGCAGTACAGGCTGCAAACGGAACAAATTCCGAAACAGACCGTCAGTATATTCAGGACGAGTTTGATCAGTTGATTTCTGAAATTGACCGAGTTGCAGAGACAACCAAGTTCAATGAAACATACTTATTAAAGGGTGACGAGACAAAACCAACCAAAAATATGTACATCACCAATTATTCGGTAACTTATACAAAGAACAATTTGCCAAAT
This sequence comes from Lachnospiraceae bacterium, assembly GCA_017440575.1. Lineage (GTDB taxonomy): Bacteria > Bacillota > Clostridia > Lachnospirales > Lachnospiraceae > COE1. Next base: position 3,036 of record JAFSGY010000114.1, read on the forward strand.
AACATCGATGGAATCGATTATAAGGCTAATTATATCGGAACAAATAATATCTATATCGTATCAGCATCCGTATATAACAGCAGCTCCAACCTTGCTCTGACAGCAAATAAGATTCAGACAGGTGATGATATTACACCATATATGAAGAAAGAGGAAGGTGTCAATAAGGCAGATGCAAATCTGAATACAGCATCTTATGTAGCCTTTGTAAATGTGGAACTGGATTCTGATGTTCAGAATGGAACCAATGGAGAAGTGGAAGGTGTTGCTAATCCAACAACTAAGAAAGATCTTTCTACCGATGGAACATCTTCAACCGTACGTGCAAACAGAGATTTATTTATCTATAATACAGCAAATGGCACAGTAACCAGGGTTACTGCAGGAACTGAGATGACCAAGTATCTGAATAGCGATAATACCATGAATGACCAGTATCGACTGGTAGACGTATTATATGGTGATGCAGCAGAGGTTGACAGTGGTACGGTAACCTCAACACGAGTAACAGATAGTGTTACCGGTGACGAATTTGCGTGGAGTGATAATTATATAGAGAAGGATGTATCCATGAAGCAGTTATATAATGCAGATGGACAGGTAGTATCCGGTGTAGCACTCAATAAGTATTTTGATGAGAATGGTAATTATACAGGTGGTCTGTATACAACTTCGCAGGCGAGAGCTATTGATGAAGTATTCTCAAGTGAGACAGAAGCAAGTCAGAAGCTCAAGGATATTAATGGAGCAGTAACCGGAGCAACCATTGGTATGTATATTACACAGTCCTCCACTCAGGTAACATCCAGTCTGGATGTAAATCTTCAGGCAGGTGCTGACTCTGATAGAGCTAATAAGATTAATATTACACTTGATACGCTGACTTCAGCAGGTTTAGGTGTGGATAAGCTTGCAAGCTATAACATTGGTATTGTGGATAAGACCGGTGACAATGCGACAGATGCGATTGATATCATTGGAGATGCTATTTCCATGGTATCAAGACAAAGAGCAGCACTTGGTGCGGTTCAAAATCGTTTAGACCACACAATCAAGAACTTAGATAATATCGTAGAAAATACAACAGCCGCAGAATCACAGATTCGTGATACGGATATGGCAGAAGAAATGGTAGCATATTCAAATGCCAATATTCTGCAGCAGGCAGGTCAGTCAATGCTTGCACAGGCTAACTCAGCTAATGAAGGAGTACTGAGTTTATTACAGTAATATTTAGAGTAATTAACGCCAGTCACCGTTATGTGTGATTGGCGTTAATTGTAAGAGAATGAGGGGAGAGACATAATGGTAGTACAACATAATCTAATGGCAATGAATGCCAATCGTATGCTTGGACTTACGACAAAAACAGTTTCTACATCTACGGAAAAGCTTTCCAGTGGATATCAGATTAACAGAGCAGCGGATGATGCAGCCGGATTGGCAATCTCTGAAAAAATGCGTAAGCAGGTAAGGGGGCTTACACAGGCAGCATCCAATGCGGAAGATGGAATCTCTTGCGTGCAGACTGCAGAAGGAGCCTTGGCAGAGGTGCAGGATATGCTGCAGAGAATGAATGAACTATGTGTACAGGCGGCAAATGGAACAAATTCCGGAACAGACCGCCAGTATATTCAGGACGAACTGGATCAGCTTGTATCTGAAATCGATAGAATTGCAGAAACGACGAAATTCAATGAGACGTTTTTACTGAAAGGTGATCCGACAGGCGCAACTACCAGTGTCTATATAACCAATTATTCGACAACATATACAGAGAATATGATACCGACTTCCTTACGAAATGGAACAATAGAGCCTACAACATACTGCATGAACTATATTGGTAATAACAATATGTATGTGGTGGATCAGGAGGTTCTTACATCAGGACCTAGCATAGCGATGGGAGCGAAGAAGCTTGGAACCGGTGACGATATGACGGAATATCTGTGCAAAGACGAGAATGCACAGAATAAAGGCTTGGCAGTTTTGAATACATCATCCTATGTAGCGTTTATTAATGTAGAACTGGATTCAACGGTTGGTAATTCCATAGATGCGACAACAGGAAAAGATCTGGCAACAGATGGAACTTCATCTACTGTGCGTGCGAATCGGGATTTATATATCTATAATACTGCGAATGGAACAATTACTCATATTACAGCAGGTACGGCAATGACTCCTTATCTGAAGGATGATAATACGATAGAAGACCAGTATAGACTTGTGGATATTTTGGATGGTCCAAATGGTACTAGTGAAAGAGTGAAGAAACAAGTACTGGATAATAATCAGTTTGAATGGACGGATTCCTATCTGGAAATTGATGAGAGTATACAGCGGTTATATGATGCTGATGGTCTGGAAGTATCCGGTATAGCGCTTTACAAATATTTTGATGAAAATGGTAATTATACAGGAGGATTATACTCTACTTCGCAGGCGCGCGCTATCGATGAAGTGTTTGCAACTACATTAGCCAGAGGCTATCAGAATATTGTGAATGCGGGAGGTACAGCGGTTACGATTGGTAAATATATTACGCAGTCATCCCAGCAGGTAGCAGAAGGCTTGACTTTTAATCTGCATGTAGGAGCACAGAGCGACCGGAAAAATAAGATTTCAGCAGTGATTGAGACATTGACATCAGCTGGAATCGGAATTGATAAGCTTGCAAGCTATAATATTGGTATTGTGGACGAGACAGGAAATAATGCAACAGATGCAATAGATGTCATTGATGAGGCATTACAAAAAATATCAAGGCAGCGTTCGGCTTTGGGTGCGGTGCAGAATCGACTGGATCATACAATACGTAATTTGGATAATATTGTTGAAAATACCACAGCAGCTGAGTCTGCAATCAGAGATACGGATATGGCGGAGGAAATGGTTCGTTATGCGAATTCGAATATTCTGCAACAGGCAGGTCAGTCAATGCTTGCACAGGCTAATTCAGCTAATGAAGGTGTCTTATCGTTATTACAATAAATAAAGGATAAAATATTTGCGTATACAGTTTGTATAAGAATACCTGTATACGCAAAGTTTTTTTAGAAAAGCAAATTAAAACATTGTTATTTTCAGAAAATATGATACAATTTAAGAAAGAGTTACATAATATTTTGACGTAAATGAGGGGGATGAAAATGTCTAAAGTACCGATTAGCGTTTGTATTATTGCGAAAAATGAAGAGAAACATATTGAGGAGTGTTTAAAAAGATTACAGCCATATGGTTTTGAAATTATTGTGACAGATACTGGTTCGACTGACCGTACCAAGGAAATAGCGGCTAAATATGCAGATAAGGTTTTGGATTTTGAATGGATTGATGATTTTAGTGCGGCCAGAAATTTTGGAGTTGCTCATGCATCCAATAACTGGATTATGTCTTTGGACTGTGATGAATATGTCAACAGCATTGATATGAGAGTGCTTAGAATGCTGATGCAAAAATTCCCAAAGTATACTGGTATTATTCGTTTAAAGAATCTTGTAAGAACACCTGAAGGACAGATGGGATATGGAACGGATGATGTTACCCGTTTTTATAATAAAAATTATTATAAATTTGATTATCCTATACATGAACAAGTATGCTCAATTAATATGTCTCAGAGAGAAGAAATGATGAAATGCTTCCTGATGCCGATGGAGGTGGTGCATCATGGTTATGCAATATCTAAGGAAGAGATGGAGCTGAAACAGAAGAGAAATCTGGAACTTCTATATAAGAGTCTGGAAAAGGGAAACACAGATTCCTATACCTATTTCCAGATTGCTCAGTCAGAATTTATTATGGGAAATACCGAAAAATCGGTGGAGTTCTATGAAAAAGGTCTGGAACCGGAGCCATCTACAGAGTTTTTGTATGTGCAGATGATGATTATGTCACTGGCTAAGGCTTATGTGAAGGTAGGAAGGGCAGAGGATGCCTTAAAGCTCATGGATAAATATTCGGAGCAGTGTAAGAGCGCAAAATTTGTGTTCACACATGCAGGAGTGCTGCTGGATAACAACCAGAGATTAAAAGCGTTACTGTTATATGTAAAGGCTACCATGTGCCCGGATGTGGATACCTTGGGGGAGAATCTGCTTCATTGCTATGAACATATCATTGAACTATATCTCGAGATGGGAAATGAGGAAATGGCAGCTGTATTTAAAGATAAATATGAGGCATGCAAAAAGGAAAGAGAACGTGTTATGAACAGCTGATGCTGGAAGAAAAGAGGTAGCTATGGAAAGAAAAGTATTAGTTTCCGTTATTGTTCCTTGCTACAATGCTGAAAAATATATAGATAGATGTGTACAGTCAATTATTCAGCAAACAATAGGGCTAGAACAGATGCAAATTATTTTAGTGGACGATGCTTCGACAGACCGAACATTAGAGAAAATATGCAATTGGCAGTTGCAATATTATGAAACCATACAGATTATGCATAATTATAAAAACCGAAGACAGGGAACCTGTAGAAATATGGGGATGCAGCAGGCTGTTGGTAAATACATTGCTTTTGTAGATGCAGATGACTGGATAGAGCCGGATATGTATGAGCGGATGATAGCTATTGCAGAGGCTGGAGAATGTGATGTAGTACAGTGTGCTAGCAGCAGAGATTATGAGTATTACTGTTATGATAGTATTACACAGAGACAGACTGGTAAACAAGACAGAATTATTAAGATAACCAATCGGGAAGAGAGAGGACGTCTCGTTGCATCCAATTTACTGGGAACATATGTTGTAACGAAGCTATATAGAAAAGATTTTCTGGAAGTCAGTGTAATAAAATTTCCGGAGGATTTGATATATGAAGATGTATATTGGATGGGATTACTGAATTGTTATGTTAAGAGAATTGGTTTCCTAGAAGAGAAAATGTATCATTATTATATCAATCCTGTATCAGTTTCCCAAAGCAGAAATGCGTTACAGCATAGAGACATTATTGAAGTAAACAGGAAGTTATGGGAGGAATATCAGACAAGAGGTTTTTTCCTTACTGAATTAAAGGAAGCTTTGGAATATGATATGCTATGCAGTTATTATTTAACGGCGCTTAAGATGATATGTCTTCGATTTGATACTGTTCCATACGAAATGTTTTATGAGATACAGCAGGATATTAGAAAAATGATACCGAATCATGCTGCAAATTCTTATATAGCTGAATATACGAAACCTTTTCATATATTGCTGCTAGGGCTCATTGACAAGACTTTAAAACCGGATGATATTCAAATAATTGCAAAAGGGATGAGACAATTAGTAAAGCCTTTTAATTATGCGTACCCGAAGGAGCTGAACAGTTACGAAGCGGTATAGAATCAAGGGGGATGACATGGCAAAGCTACCAATTAGTGTATGTATTATTGCGAAGAATGAAGAAAAATATATAGAACAATGTCTTAGACACCTATTACCATATGAAATGGAAATTGTTGTAGTTGACACTGGTTCGACAGACAGAACGAAGGAGATTGCATTAAAGTATACAGATAAAGTATATGATTTTGCATGGATTAATGATTTTAGCGCAGCCAGAAATTTTGCAGCATCTAAGGCAAAAAATAATTGGATTCTGGTGGTGGATTGTGATGAGTATTTAAAAGAACTAGATATGCAGGCAGTCAGAATCTGTATGCAGAAGCATGTTCATCAGGTGGGAATGATGAAGATAAAAAATATTCATACCCAGTCAAATGGAAATCAGACATATCATATTGATGAAGTACCTAGATTGTATAATCGTAATTTTTATGAGTATCGATTCCGAATTCATGAGCAGGTTACACCTAAGGATGTTGCTCTGAATGACAAGGTGGTATTGTATACTTTTAAAATGCCTGTTATGGTAGAGCATCATGGTTATGATTTGCCACAGGAGGAGATGTTGCTTAAGCAGGAACGTAACCTGGAGTTATTACAGTCTGCACTTGGCGAAAATGCCTATGATGATTATTTGTATTTCCAGATTGCACAGTCCAATTATATCCTGCAACGGTATGAAGAGGCAGCAGATGCCATTGAGAAGTGCTTTGCAATGAATCCTGATGTGGAAAAGGGATATATGAAGATAGCCATTCCGGCGTATGCAAAAATCATGAGTAAGGTAAAGAGAAGTCAAGAGGCTCTAACTCATCTTATTAAGTATCAAGAGTGTATAAAAACCGCAGAAATGAGCTATTTACTAGGCTGCTGTTATCAGGAGTGTGGTGAGAATCTAAAGGCGCTTCTGACTTTTGTAAAGGTGACACAGATGTCGGATATTGATATGCTTGGCGAAGATGCTTATGATGTCTACGTACGAATTATGATGCTGCATAGCATGTCCGGTAATCAGGAAGGAGTCGTATTTTTTAAGCAGAGATTAGAGGAATATGGACTTTCTCATGGAAGAAAGATTGTATTTCAATAGAAAAATAAAGGGTTGATTTTAAAACGTGTTGAAAAACAGTTTAAAATCAACCCTTTTCTATTTATATCTTTTTAAAAGATTTCTTCCGATTTTAAAAGAATTCTAAAAGCTGTTGCGTGTGGTTCAAAAGTACTATAAGATTCTGGCTGTCTGAGCGGCGGGAATCGGTCAGAGAATGAAGTTTATAGTTAGTAATATATTTGCAAGTAACTATGAAGGCACTAAATAGTTACGTTTTGAGGAGAAATGATGAAAGGAAGAATAGAGAAAAGTGGACTTGTAGCAATCAATCGTTCTTTGACAGGAATCCTTGCGGCAGCGATTGTTATGAGTCAGCTATCAGGGACCGGGTTGGTAGTGCGAGCGGCCGAGATAGAACCGGTAGGAGAACATGAGTTGAAGGCGGAGTGCGAAGTGGTGGTTAGAGAAGAAATCATCTCAGAGGAAGTCTCGACGGAACAAGGACAGACAGAGGGAGATAGTTCGCTTGAGCCGGAAGCAGAGATACAGACAGAAGGATTAACAAACGAAGATACAGTAGTAGAAATAAGTACAGAAATGGAAACAGAGCCGGAAGAAACTGTGGCAGAAGAAAGTACACTAGAGGAAGTGTTAACAAAGGAAATAATAGGTGAAGAAGCTCTGTTTGCAAGTGTTTATCTGCAATTTCATGCCAATGGTGGAAAATGTGATATTTCCATGATAGAGCTTACGCCTGAGAATATGAATCTAGTTATGCCTACCCCTCAGAAAGCAGGTTATCGTTTTAACGGTTGGTATATGGATGAAGCATGTACCATTGCATATGATGAGGGCGATATTGTCTGGGAGGCAGGAAGTACCTATGTATTGTATGCAGGATATGAACAACTTGCGCTTGAAGAGATTGAGCTGACAAAGCGAACGCTTCAACAAAGTGTAAATGGTGTTTCGATTGCGGTAGAAGGACAGATGCCAAAGGAGGCAACACTAGAAGTAAGAGCAGAAGTGCTATCTGAGGAAGAACAGATGAGAATTGCTACGGAGTCAGATATGATTGATTCTCATGAAGAACTGGATTCAGAAGAGAACACCTGTTATAGCTATGATATTTCGATATGCTATCAGGATGTGGAATATGAACCATACCTTTTTGATGAGAAGATGGAGGTAACCTTTTCTTTTGCTGATGCACAAGAACTGCAGAATGCTGACCAAATGGAGGTTTTCCATATTGATGATAACGAAAATGTGGAGAAGATAGAGATTACGGATGTAACGGAGAATGAGGTCAGCTTTGAGGCAGATGCTTTTTCAACATATATTCTGATTACCAAGGTTGAATATACAGGAAATAAGAACTGGACTTATAACTTTACAGGAGATGTCCAAAGCTTTACTGCGCCTGTTTCGGGGCAGTATATTTTTGAGTGCTATGGAGCAGGAATCAGTACCAGCAAGGGAAGCTTTGCCAAGGGAACAATAGGGCTGGAAAAGGATGAAACAGTATACATTTATGTAGGTGGTCAGAACAATACCTTTAATGGAGGTGGAGCAGGTGGTGCTGTATGGCATTCTGCGTCCAATAGTGAAGGTAGCTTTCATCAGAATATTTATTCAGATCCAGGGTGCGGAGCAACAGACGTACGTGTAGGGACTGAACTTGATGGAAGATTGATTGTTGCCGGAGGGGGAGGTGGTAATGGTCATGAAGGCGGTGTATGGTATAGCTATAATGGCTCCTATTCAACCGGAGGACCAGGATATAACTCTATCAGTGCATATAATTCAGTAAACAGCAACCAGATATTAGGGCTAGGAGAAGCTTATAGCACGGATGTGAATGCCGGAGATTGGGGCTGGGGAGATAGTTATCCTACTCATGGAACCTATAGCATCAGAACAGTCAGAGGCGGTGGTGGTGGTGGCTACTATGGTGGAAAAGCCGGATACGCTGGAACCTCCAAGGTAGTCTCAGAAATAACAAACGGTGGAAAAGTGTATCAAGCAACAGACAGCGTAGTGGAAAATCTGGTGCATACAGGAAATGGTAAGTGCCTTGTTTCGTTGTATTCTTTGGAAGCAGATGTAATCACCTATTACAACTACAATATGACATCCTTAGGAGAGGCAGCAGGATTGACTGGAACAACAGTGAGCTTTCCTATACTTTCAGCAAGACCGGAAAGGACAAGTGATACAAAATATGACTATACCTTTTTGGGTTGGGATGATATGGCAACAGATGTAATAGAAGCTTATACAGATGCCCAGACTGTTGCTGCAGCAATGAATGGAGACAGAAATTATATCGCAGCATATGAATGTGTGGGAAAGAGCTATACCGTTGTGCTTGATAGTGCGGATGCAGAGAATCCGGGAACAACAGGAATTATGGCGACATACCATACTGTGCTACCTGACATTGTAATACCGCTAAAGGAAGGCTCTGTATTTGAAGGATATTTTACAGGACAGAATGGAACAGGAACAAAGGTATATTCAGCCGAGGGAAAAGGTGTAGGAGTGTCAGAAATAGAGGAAGAGACTACTCTATATGCGCATTGGGTACAACCAATTGTGCAAGTGGTGAATCCTGAAAATAAAGAAGTAATTGCAGGCTATGCAGGAGTTATACTCAGTACAGAAGTTGAATTATGTCAACCAACAGGCTATTCCGTAGCATATCAGTGGTATATGAGTCATGATAATCAAGTAGGTGATGATGTACTGATTGAGGCAGCAGATGCAAGAAAGCTGATTATTCCACAGGGATTTCAGCCGGGAGAGTATTATTTTTATTGCCTTATAACAGCGACAAATGTACTGAATGGACAAGCAGTCACAGAATATACCATACCAGCTCAATTGTTAGTAGAAAAAGGCATAATAGGTATGGAGCAGGTAGAATTGGAAACAGCATATTCTATTTATGATGCCACACCTAAGGCATTAAAGGTGGCTATTAACAGTAGCAACCCATATACCATTTACTATAGTGAAGAGCCTTTGACAGCACAGAATTACCAGACAAAAGGAAAGACAGAGCCAAATAGCTATACGGATGCAGGAGAATATACCAATTATATCTATGTGACAGGAACGGACTTTGCAGAGTTTTCAGGAAGTATCAGCATGACGATTGATAAGGCAGAGCCAAGTGTATATTTGCCGAGTAAGAATACTGCTTACAACGGGCAGATACAGAGTATAGATTATGCAAAGGTATATGACGTGAATGATAAGGAAATGGAGATGCTGGTTGCGTATGTGTACTTTATGGATGAAGCTTGCACGAAAAAAACAGATGCAAGCTGTGGTGCTTTAACAGAAGGCGGCGCTCCTTCGGCAGTAGGCACCTACTATGTGCATGCCGTAACACAGGAAACAATCAATTATCATGATGTGGCAACGAAGATACCTGCTATGTTCAATATTCTGGGAACACATGTGAAATACAGCATTTCCGGTTATCATGGTAAATATGATGGAAAACCGCATGGATTGCAGATCGTGAATGAGGATGAGGAAAATGCCACAATCTATTTTTCGGATAATGTAGAATTGACAAAAGACAATTATCACATGGCAGGAACGGTAATTCCGTATGAATACACAGCGGTTGGAAAGTATCCGATTTATTATATTGTGGTAACGAAGGTTGCTGGTGGAATAGAACAGTATGAAAACGGAATGGCAGAAGTAATCATAGAGGAAGCAAAGCAGAATACAGATGGAAACGAAGGCGGAAGCAACAATGGAAATCATAATGGTGGTTCATCAGGTGGCACAGGAAATGTTACAAAACCAGAAGTATCACAGACTCACAAGCATAATTATGAGCTGATATCTTTTGAGCAGCCAACAGCAACAGAAGAGGGAAAGGCTGTTTATCGCTGTGCTGAGTGTGGACACGAGCTTGTAGTTACCTACCCGGCAAGTGGAAATGTTGAAGACGATGGAAAAACAGATAGCTCATCGCAAGAAGACAAGGAAGAAAACAATTCAGATAAGGATGCTCAAGAAGATGATAAGAAGGAAAATACGAAGAAAGAACCGATTAGTCTTTCTGATAAGGAATCGGATGAAAACAGTACCGAGGAAATGACAGAAGAATTGAGAAAAGCTCTAACAGAAGCAGAGCTACTCAGAATGGCAGAAGCCTTAAAAAGCCTTACCGAAGCAGAAATAAGAGACTTGTATCGAAAAGGATTCTTGAATCTGTCAGAGGAAGAATTAGAAAGATTGCTTTCTATGATTCGTACGCAGGTCATTATTGATGAAGAGAAGGTAAGCCTTTCTGATAAACTTCCTACAGAGGATGAGGAGATGGCAAAGAAACAGACAGCAAAGCAGTGGAGCGTTCTGTGGGCATTTTTGTTAGGGGCAATCATTATGTTTCTTATAAGAGAACTTATGCAGAAACGCAAGAAGAAAGGAGCGGTTAAGCAAGAAACAGATAGACAGACAGCAGTAACAAGAAAGCTGAAATAAAATATATTTAGGTAGGTCGAAGCATTTACTGCTGGGATCGTAACTATGAAGGTACTGAATAGTTACAGGAACTGAATAATTACGGAACAATAGGTATAGTATCAGACTAGTAAAAACATACAGTAAAAGCTACATAGGCATGAAAAAATAATAGTAAAGAAGCTTCATATCGACAGGTTCCCGCCGCTGATATGAGAGAAGTAAAAGAGAGGTGTTATTGTGGTTGATGTTATGAATGGACTAAATGATACTGCCAATGGCAGTATACTCTTCATCATCAAGGATGATGGCAGAGATTTGAAGTATGAAAATGCATGCAGAATGTGGAAAATGGATGCTGTCATCGAACATGCATCTCAAAAAGGCTTAAAAAAAGCAATTGAAGAAGATTATGACATGATTGTCGTAGATGACTATCTGGGTGATAAGTCTGGCTATACCATATCGGTTGAAATTCTGAATCGTAAAAATGTCTTGCTGTATCTGTTAGGAAATGACAAGGATGATATCAGTGTAATCGGTGCATTTCGTGCCGGAATTACCGATTACATACGTTCAGATGTGTCAGCTATACAGCTGGCTGCGCGGTGCAATACAACGATTATGCGCAGTCAGTTGGTGTATGGAGGTAATCGCCAGAGAGGTAAGGAAGAAGATAAAATTATTATTGAGGACTTCGTACTTGATATTTGGAACTGCTGTGTAGAAGTAAATGGTGAAAGAGTCATGCTGAATAAGATGGAGATGGAGGTTCTGCAGGTTCTCATGGAACATCCGGAGCGTGTTTTTACCAAACAGGAAATCTATGAAAAGGCATGGAAGGCACGTTATGTTTCAGGAGAAAACAGCGTGGCAACTCATATGCATAAGATAAGAAAACGACTGGAAAAGGTAGGAGCAGAGGGACATATTGAGACAAAGTGGGGAATTGGTTACCGATTTCGTGTAAAGGCAGGAGGGAGGAAAGAAAAACGGAGTGAATCGTAATGCGAAAACCATGATGCAAAGGAAGGAAAATGTGATATACTAAAATTAAGATGCAAAAGAAGTATATATACCGAATAATGAAGTAAGGCAGGTATTTATTAATTGTGTAGCGGTATCTGACTGGGGCGAAGTATCAAAAGCACTGAAAAATTCAGCAGAAACACTGCAAGCTATCTGGCAGAACAGTCCCAATCAAGTATCGCTTGGCATAGAACAGGCTCATTTTGAGACCTCTCATATACAGTATCATGATGAAAATGCATTGAGCTATACCATATCATTAGCTCTTTTTGCCGCACGCAATTTTTATACCGTATATCGAGAACTGCCAACTGGAAAAGGTTTTGCAGATATGGTATATCTGCCAAGAAAGAAATTCTCAGATAAGCCCGCACTTGTCGTGGAATTAAAGTGGAATCATTCAGCAGAAGGTGCCATAGACCAGATAAAGAAGAAACAGTATGTAAAAAGTCTCGAAGACTATGAAGGAAATATTCTGCTCGTTGGAATTAATTATGATAAGGCGACGAAGGAGCATGAGTGCGTGATAGAGGAGTGGGAGAAGTAGATGGTAAGATATTTTAATGTGACCGGAGCATGTTATCCGGATGAACATTATATGGTAAAACTGGATAAGCGATTACAAGCCATTAAAACTATGGTGGAACAAGGAAAATATATAACCATTAATCGTGCAAGACAGTATGGAAAAACTACAACACTTTGGGCGCTTCATGCTTATTTGCAAGAAGAATATGCAGTAGTACTTATGGACTTTCAAAGGATGAGTACTGCGATTTTTCGGGATGAATATACTTTTTCAAAAGCATTTATGAAGGATTTTTTGAAGGTGGTTCGCAATAGAAATATGCAGATTACAGGATTGCCTGAGCCGGTTCTGATGGAGTTGGAAATGCATGCTGCAAAGGAAAATTACAATCTAAGAGAGCTTTTCGAAGATTTGAGTGATTTATGCTATAAAGCCGAAAAGAAAGTTGTACTTGTTATTGATGAAGTAGATAGTGCATCAAATAATGAGGTCTTTTTGGATTTTCTTTCTCAGTTACGTGATATGTACTTGCAAAAACGTGTGAAAACCACATTTCAGTCGGTAATTCTTGCAGGGGTATATGATGTTAAAAACTTAAAAAGCAAGATTAGAGGAGAAGAAAAAGGAAATCGATTAAATAGTCCTTGGAATGTAGCAGTGGATTTAAAAACAGATATGAGCTTTGGAATAGAAGATATTAAGGAAATGCTTTCGGAGTATGAAGGTGAGCATAAAACAGGAATGGATATTTCAAAGATAGCTACCTTAATCTATGATTATACATCGGGTTATCCGTTTCTCGTATCACGTATCTGTAAAATTATGGATGAAGAATTAGGTGAGCAGGCGAATTGGACTGATGCAGGCGTGAAAACTGCTGTCAAGGAACTTCTGAAGGAAGCCAATACACTGTTTGATGATATGCGTAAAAAGATTGTGGATGATGAGAAGCTGAAAAAGATGTTATATGAAATTCTTTTTCTTGGAAAAACGTATGCATACAATCCGGATAGTGAACAGATTGATAAAGGCAGAATGTTTGGATTTATCAAAGAGGAAAATGGAAATGCTGTGATTGCAAACCGCATCTATGAAACACGCCTTTATAATATGTTTTTGTCAGAAGAAATGTTGAATAGTGATACCTATGAAGCAGCACTGATTGGAAAGAATCAGTTTGTTCAAGATGGTAAATTGAATATGAACTTAGTAATGAAGAAGTTCGTAGAACACTTTAGTGAAGTATATGCAGATGAAGAAGAGAAATTCATAGAAGAAAATGGAAGAAGACTTTTCTTATTATATTTAAAGCCAATTATCAACGGAACAGGTAATTATTATATCGAAGCCAGAACCAGAAATATGCAGAGAACAGATGTGATTATTGATTACTGTGGAAAACAGTATATTGTGGAACTCAAAATCTGGCGGGGTAATGCATATAATGAGCAGGGAGAGCAACAATTGCTGGAGTATATGGATGCGTATCATTTGGATAGAGGATATTTACTCAGTTTTTGCTTCAATAAAGACAAAGAAGTTGGGGTAAGAGAAGTGAAGTATGAAGACAAGACGCTGGTGGAGGCAGTTGTGTAGGACAAGGTAAATAATCAGAAAAAAATAAAAAAACTCACAAATTCTATAGCAATTCATACAAAACTGTGTTACACTATATGTAAACATAAAAGGCTTGCATAATATAGAAGCAGGCACACAGGGAAGGTTCCGGATGATAGTGCATCATCCAATATACTGGGGAGTAATACTTATTAGATAAGTGTAAAGGAATACTGCTGTTAAATGTTTGTATAGTGTAAAAGGCATAATAGAAAGCCTCGGCAGAGAAGACTTTATATGAATTGCATCAGCTGTAAAGGCAGCGTGTTTTTGTTATACAATAGTAAGTGTAATACGACTGGATATATAAATGGAAGTGACCTGTGAAAATGGGGCACTTTTTGCTTTCAAGGAAAGCGTAAACACATTCTTTGTTTCAATTAAGAGGGGAATATATGAGAAAACAGGGAAAACAACTGGCGTTAGAAATCGTACAGATATTACATCAGACACATGAAAAGATAAAGAAAGCAATCGAAAATAGAGAAATAGCTTATGCGCAAAATCTGTTAACAGAGTGCCAGCAGGGAATGATACAGTTAGGAAATTCCATTGAGGAAACAGAGGGAGAGGGCTTTGTAACCGTTGGATACATTGAGGAGTATTGCGAAAGAGCTTACCAGTATTTTGAAGAATTGGAAAAAGAACAGAATGGCAATGCTAACAAAATATATAAGGTATTGCGTAAATATCTGATTCAGGTGGAAAGCAGCATTAAAAATGATATTCCAGTGAAATTGGAAATGGTTTTTTTACCATATAAAGCCTCTATGTGGGATTCTTTGGAAAGTGTTTGGAAGGCAGCAGATGCAGACGAAAACTGCGATGCCTATGTAATACCGATTCCATATTATGATAAGAATCTCGACGGCAGCTTTAAGCAGGAGCATTGGGAAGGGAATCAATATCCGGCAGATGTGCCGATTACAAGATATGACCAATATGATTTTGAGAAAAGAAAACCCGATGTGATTTTTATTCATAATCCATACGATGACTGGAACACAGTAACCAGTGTACATCCATTTTTCTTTTCGAAGAATCTGAAACAGTTTACAGACTGTCTGGTATATATTCCTTACTTTGCAACAGCAGGAGGTATGAGTGAGGGACAGTCTCTTTGCCCGGCGTATATTCATGCGGACTATATTGTAATTCAGTCAGAAAAATATAGAAAATATTATGATCCAAGAATACCGGATAAGAAGTTTCTAGCATTTGGCTCTCCGAAATTCGACAGTGTGATTCATAAGTGTCAGAATCCACCGGAACCACCCGAAGAGTGGAAAGAGAAAATGCAGGGAAAGAAGGTATACTTCTATAACACCAGTATAGCAGGAATGTTGCAACATACGGAGAATTTCCTGAAAAAGATGGAGTATGTATTCAATACTTTTCAGGGAAGAGAGGATGCTTGTTTACTATGGAGACCACATCCGCTTTTGGAATCAACCTTTGATTCTATGAGAAAGCAGTATAAGCCTATGTATGAAGCATTGAAGAGACGATTTGTAGAGGAGAAAATTGGTATCTTAGATATGACCCCAGACATTGAAAGTACCATAGCACTCTGCGACGCATATATCGGAGATGCAGGAACGAGTGTAACTTCGTTATTTGGAGTTGCAGGTAAACCGATATTTATTTTGAATAACAATATTCATGCATTACCACAGGAGAATGACTGGAGAGGGGAAATAATCAGAGGTTTTTACCCGGATGGGAATAACCAGTGGTATGTGACACAGGGGAATAAGTTGTATTACTCTCCCGATAATGATTTTCATTATGAGTATTTCTGCGATTTGTGTGAATATGCGGGTGGTGGGTACTATGGCAAAGCGATAGAGTTTGAAGATAAAGTATATGTATGCCCGCAGAATGCACAGGACATTTTAATCGTGTCGAAGGATAAGAGTATTAAGAAGATTGAGCTGAATAAGCATGTGGAACAGGTGGGAGCGTTTTTTAATACTTGGCAAATTGGAGAATGTTTATTCGTGCTTCCGGACCGATATCCGTTTTTGGTTCGGCTGAATATGAAAACGCAAGAGATTCATTATTTATCGGGTATCAGAGATATTTATGTAACTATGGCAGCAGGTGAAAGACGCATTGGTGGATCTGATGTATGGGGAGATAAATTAGTACTTGGATCTGCGGATGGGAAGAAGCTGCTAATGATAGATGCGGTTACTTTGAAAGTGGACATTGTAGATGTTGATTTTGAGGGTGGTATCTTAGCTGTCAAACTGGATAAGGATAAAATATGGCTGTTACCATATGAAGGTACTACGATTGGTTGCTGGGATGTAACAACAGGAAAAATGGAAAAATATGATGCTATGGTGGAAGGTTTGGAGTGTACCCAAAGACCGTTGGGAATGAAATGTATGTCGAGACCATTTGGAATGCCGGCTATGTGCGATAAAAAACTTATATTAACACCTTGTTGGGGCAATAAGATGGTGTGCTTTGATAAAGAAAGTGGTAGAGCAGAGGAATGGGTACCACCATTTGTATTGAAAATGCAAAGCGAGAATGGTTATGTACCAATAAGGAGTGTAGGATATTTTGTGGAGCAGATAGATGAAGTGGTATACAGGTATTATGATAGTGCATTCAGAAAGATGTATGATATCAATATCGAAACAAAGGAATGGCAGGAAGTAGAGGTTGCATTTGATAAGAAGGATATGGAAGTGAATGCGGCCAGCTTTGCAGAACAGTCTCAGTGGATGCAGTATTGCTGTAATGAGAATGCGTTCCGTACGTTGAAGGATTTCTTGGATGATAATATTACAGGAGCTTCGTATGATGAGAAAAAACAGATAGAAGCTTTTTCAAAGATAAATGCAAGTATTAATGGGAATTGCGGTGAGAAGGTATACCGCTTTGTAATGGAGAATGTGTAATGACAAAAGTGATAACATATGGAACCTTTGATTTGTTTCATGAAGGACATTACCGCCTTCTACAAAGGGCGAAGGCACTCGGAGATTATTTAATTGTAGGTGTTACGACAGAGAACTATGACCAGGCGAGAGGAAAACTTAATGTAGTAGATTCCTTAATGACAAGAATTGAAAATGTGAAGAAAACTGGCTTTGCCGATGAAGTTATCATAGAGGAATCCATAGGACAAAAGGTAAGTGATGTCAAAAAGTATAAGGTAGATATCTTTACGGTAGGCTCTGACTGGATAGGCCACTTTGACTATATGGCAGAGTACTGTAAGGTGGTGTATCTGGAAAGAACCAAGGATGTCTCCAGTACGATGCTTCGCAATCAGAACTTTAAGATTCAGAGGATTGGTATCATAGGAACAGGACGAATCACTGGAAGATTTCTTATGGAGTCTAAGAGTGTTAGCGGCGTAAGTGTGCAAGGGGTATATAATCCTCATGTGGAGAGTGCAAAACGCTTTGCAAAGAAATATGGTATTGAAGTATATGAAACAAAAGAGCGATTTTTTGAAAATACAGATGTCATTTATGTGGCATCACCGCATGAGACACATTATGAGTATGTAAAGGAAGCGCTTCTACATGACAAGCATGTGCTTTGTGAAAAGCCTTTTACACTACAAAAAGAACAGGCAGAAGAGCTTTTTGCGATTGCAAAGGAAAGAAATCGTATTCTGTTTGAGGGTATTAAGACAGCGTATTGTCCGGGATTTAACAAGCTTATTGATATTGCCTGCAGTGGTTTGATTGGTAATATACGTTATATTGATGTCTGCTTTACTAAGCTGGAAAATAAAAATACAAGAGAACTTACTGATACGATGTATGGTGGAAGTTTTCTGGAACTTGGAAGCTATTGCCTACTGCCGGTGTTCAAACTTTTTGGTTGGGAATATGAGGATGTTGATTTTGAAAGTATCTATGGTACGGGAAAGATTGATCTTTTTACCAAAGCATCCTTCAAGTTCGAGAAAGGTCTGGCAACGGTTACTTGTGGTTTGGGTGTAAAGAGCGAAGGCAGGCTATTAATAGCAGGCACGAAGGGATATATCGTAGTAGATGCTCCGTGGTGGAAAACAACATATTTTGAAGTGCATTTTGAGGATACAACAAGAGTGGAAAAGTATTCCGATAGATTCCTAGGTGATGGACTTCGATATGAGATTAGCGATATGCTGAACCAGATTAATGGAAATAATAAAAGTGAATTCAAATTGACAAGAAAAGAAAGTGTTGCAATGGCTGGAGTAATGGAAGCATTTCTTAATAAAGAAGGCAAAGGATAATAAAATGAAAATTTGGGCACATAGAGGGTGGAGCCAAAGGCATCCGTAGAATGCCTTGCTGGAATTTGAAAAGGCAATACAGATAGAAAAGCTGACAGGCATAGAGCTTGATATACAGCTTAAAAAGGATGGTCGACTAGTGGTTATACATGATGAAAGAATGGATTGTACTACAGAAGGTATAGGTTATGTAAGGGATTATACATTGTCATAACTAAAAAGATTACACATCTATGCAGATGATAATTCGACGCAGCAGATACCGACTATGGAGGAAGTCTTTGATTTAGTCGACAATAGATTGAACCAAGGTATGAAACTTAATATAGAACTCAAAAACAGAGTATATCCATATCCTGGAATGGAAGAAAAGATAGTAGAGTTGGTGGCGAGAAGGGGATACACAGATAGTGTATTCAAGCTTCTATGCAAAGTCTATAGAAAAAATAAAACATGGAAGTAAAATCCGAACTTGCTATATTGGATAGTAAGGTGTCAGATTGCATGTATAAGCTAAAGGGAGGTTGTGGAGCTACGGCGATTCATCCGTTCTGATGACAAATGGACTTGCCTAAGAAAGTTTTGGAGGGGTATACAGTCAGAACATGGATGGGGTTCATTTCTTTTTTTAGAAATACTAAGATACATGAAATGTGTAGAATATATACTAACGAGAAGGAAGTACTACTATAAATATTTAAAAAGATAGGACTATGGCTCATAAAGCGTACTAAAAAATGTAAGAAGGTTTTGGTAATGGTTAAGTTAGATGATAAGATGCTGCGACAGCTTCAATTGATACAATTGGAAATGCTGATAGAAGTAGATAGGATTTGCAAAAAGTGTGGAATAAAATACAACATTATTGCTGGAACGTTATTAGGTGCAATTCGCCATGGCGGATATATTCCTTGGGATGATGATGCAGATGTTGCTTTATTAAGACCGGAATATGAAAAATTTCGCAAGGCAGTTAAGACGGAATTAGATACAACTAGGTTTTATTTTCAAGATCATCGTAGTACAAGAGGATATCGTTGGGGATATGGCAAATTACGATATAAGAATACCCTATTTTTGCGAGAACATCAGGAGCACATGCCTTATCAACAAGGAATATTTATTGATATTTTTCCACTAGATCATGTGTCAGACAACTATCTGCTACGATGTCTACAGAATTTTGAATGTTTTTGCGTTCGAAAAGTCTTATGGTCTAAAGTAGGGCAAGTGGCAGAACGAAATATCTCGCTGCAGATGTGCTATAAGCTATTGGCTCTTATTCCGGAAAAAGTAATTTGGAAGTATTATCATCGTATGGTAAAAAGAACAAATCAAAAAGAAACAAAGTGGGTTAGAATACTGATGTTTCCAACGCCGAATCGGTCGTATGGCTATGTTAAGAGATGGTATCAATATAGCCAAAAAGTGATGTTTGAAGGCATATTATTTGATGGAATTAAGGAATATGATGCATATTTATCCTTCAAGTTTGGTAACTATATGGAATTACCGTCACCAGAAAAGCGAAAGGTGCATCCGGTTAGTAAGTTGATAATACAGGACATACAATATGAATAATATAAAAAACGAAGAAAATCGTAAGTGCATTATACAAGCGATTGAGAAGTGTATAAACTTAGGTAGAAATAAATTTGTAATCTATACCTATGGTGATTTGGGAAAATATACGGAGAAGATATTAAGAGAAGAGTATCATCTTTTGCCGGAATATAGAATTGATAATTATAAAAGTGATGGGAAAAGTATTCTAACGTTAGATGAAGCAGCAGAACAGAAAAATCACGAGGTGGTCTTTTTGATTTGTAGCGATAACAGAAAAGTATTTTACGAGATTAGAAGTGCAATTTATTCTAAAATGAGAGAAATGTTTATTGTAGATATATTTGAAGATAGAGCGACAAATATATTCGCATTGGAAGATGCACTGCAGAAGATTAATACGTATGTGGGGGAATTAGAATATGAATAGACAGGAGGCATTGTCTACAGAAAGATTAGATACTATATATTATTTGAATCATGTAGAGAATGCTAATCATGTAGAGAAAAAAGCGTATTCTATGGCGTTACATATGCATATTAAAAACATCAGTCAACAAAAAAGTAAAATGATATATGGAAGCAGAAGCAGACAGATTACGATAAATATGTATCCAACCTTGGATGAAGAGTTGAAATTGATTACGCAGATGGAGGAAGAAGAAAAAGCGAATATAAAGATTGCCCAAGCAATTGGATTGCTTAATAGAGCGCCAGGTGCGCATTTGATTCCAGCGTATGATGTGCTCTTACAGGAAGGAATTCAAACGAGATTAGATAGCATAAAAGAGCTTTATCGAAGTAGTTTGCATGATGCAAAGAAAGAGTATTATAAAACAGCGTATATTTTACTAAAAAGCTTTCAACAATTGATTAATCGTTACGGCAAGCAGGCGCAAGAAGAAATGAAACAAGCCACAGGTAAAGAAAAATTACAATTACTGCGTATTGTGGAAGCGTGTAATCATATTAAGAAAAAGAAACCGAGAACTTTTTTTGAAGCGGTGCAATTAGTAAGCTTTACACATGAGTGTATAGTAGATGAAGCAGGTTCGGGTAGCATATCCTTTGGAAGGATCGACCAGTATCTATATCCATATTACAAGGAAGATATAGAGAATGGCAGATTACAACAGGCAGAAGCACAGGCAATTGTAGTAGCCTTCTTTGAAAAGATTGCAGAGCATGCAGGAGGATGGCAAAACATTACATTAGGTGGCAAAGCAAAAGATGGAACTGATTTATGTAACGAACTTACGATAATGTGTTTAAAGGCTTCTGCAATTGTAAAGAAAGACCAGCCACAGATTTCATTGCGTGTGCATGATAACATGTCAGAAAGGGTATGGAATGAAGCTTTGCAACTTGTGAAAACAGGAATGGGATTTCCAGCATTTTATAACGATGATGTGGCTGTAAGTGCAAAGCAAAGCGTTGGAGTATCAGAAGAAGATGCATGGAATTATGGAATAGTTGGTTGTGTAGAAATTACTTCAGGTGGTAATGAATATTCACATGCAGAAGGAATACGCATTAATTGGCTTAAGTTGTTAGAGCTGATGCTACACAATGGGCAATGTCTGTTGACGAAAAAAAAAGTTGTGTTACAGCAAGTGTATGAAGAAGATGCATTAGATACCATAGAATCTTTTGAGATATTTTATGAATGGTATAAAAAAGAACTTGTGGAGTTAACGAAAAAAATAGCATATTTCATAGATGAGGCCTGCATAGCGTATTCGTTGCAATGGCCAGTTCCTTTTACTAGTATTTTTATGAATCAATGTCTGGAAAAAGGGTGTGATGTCACTAATAATGGCACAAAATATAATAATTTAACCATGAATTGCGTCGGGATTGCCAGTACAATCGATGCGTTGCAAGTGATAGAAGAATTGGTATTCGAACAAAAGAAAATCAGATTGTCTCAATTGGCGAAGGCACTCAAACATAATTTTGAGGGAGAGTATGAGAGTATTCGACAAGCTTGTATATTGTGTAAAAAATATGGCAATAACGAAGATGCGGTAGATCAAAAAGCAGCAGAATTAATCGCTTTATTTTGTAAAACCTTAGAAGAAATACAACCACAACATGTCACAGGAAAATATCAGGCTGGATTTTATACATCACATTTTCATGCGACGATGGGACAGCTAACAGGAGCATCTGCAGATGGAAGACGAGCTGCGGAACCAATGTCGGCATCACTTTCTCCAGCAGCAGGTAAAGATAAAAACGGCTATTTGGCAGTATTAAATTCTGCCAATAAGATTAAGATGAATTGTTTTGCCAATGGTACAGTATTAGATGCAAAATTTTTGCCTTCTTTTTTTGAAGATGCGAGAAATATAGAAGGATTGAAGCAAAGTATATTAACCTATTTTCAACGGGGGGGCATGGAAATTCAATTTAATGTAGTAGATAAAGCAACCTTAGTGAAAGCGCAACAGCATCCGGAAGAATATGCAGATTTGATGGTGCGGGTATCTGGATATAGTGCATATTTTGTAGATTTGAGTAGAAGCTTGCAAGATGAGATTATGATGAGAATAGAGAATTCTTACTGTACATAGGGGATATTCTAAAAAATGGCTAAAATAAGCGAATATTCATAGCCTGATATAAAGGAGAACTAACTAATGGAAAGAAGGATAATGGACAAACCGTTGATTAGTGTGATTGTGACTGTGTATAACTTAGAAAAATATCTAGACAAGTGTGTAAAAAGCATCGTTGCACAAACTTATTCCAATCTGGAAATTATTTTGGTAAATGATGGTTCACAAGATAATTCGGGAAAAATGTGTGAAGCATACGCAAAAGAAGACGCACGAATTAAAGTGTTGCATAAAAGCAATGGTGGAGCAGTTAGTGCTAGAAAAGCAGGCATTGAAGTAGCAACAGGAGATTATATTGGTTTTGTGGATGGAGATGATTGGATAGAGGATTGCATGTATGAGTCTATGGCTCGCATGTGTATGGAGGAAGCGGTAGATATTGTTTCTATAGAAGATGTTCGTGAATATGCAGATGGAAGAAAACAGTGTGAGTATATACGATTGCAAGAGGGAGTATATAAAGGTGAAGCGTTTGAGACCTATATATTGTCTAATATTATCGATACCAATCACTTTTTTCAATGGAATATACCCATGCATGGATGGCAGCACATATATAGACGAGAATTAATGAAAAAATGTTTTGAACAAATCGATACACGTATACGAAGAGGCGAAGATATGATGTTTGCCTTATCCTGCTATTTAGAGGCTAATTCGGTAGCCTTGATTAAGAAGCCTTTTTATCATTACAGACAGGTCATGAACTCGGCTAGAGGGACAGGTACCAAGAAGAACCTGGAAGGACTGCTATACTTGTCGCAAAGATTACATGAAATGGCGCAGAAAAATGAAAGGCAGAAGGTAGCAGTACAGGAACAAATAAGACAATGTATCTTCTATACAATACTATGGTCTGCGTATGAGGTATTTCTTAGTAAAGAGGATGATGAATTATTTCCGTATGGTGTGAAAAAAGGGAGGAAAATAGCACTTGTTGGTGCAGGAGCATTTGGTAAAAGAGTTTATCACCGAATGCAAGAGTTTGGACTGTGCAGGATAGAAGCATGGGTAGACAATGGATGGGAATTATATGCAGAACAAGGATTACCGGTGCAATCGATGAAAGTCTTACAGGAAGTAGATATTGATTATGCGGTGATTGCTGTATTAAGTCAGGATGCACAAAAACAACTAGTGGAACAAATCGAAAGAAAAGGTATAGAAAAAAATAAGATTAAAGTAATTAATCAAAAAGATATGACAGAAGATAAAATGCAGGTTTTGTTGGAGCGTTTAGAAGAAGCATTAAGAAGCGTATAGAAGCATTAGGGGGACGAAAAACATGATTAAGAATATGGCAGATTTTCAAAAAGTGGTAAGGGAAAATGAAAAGATATATTTTGTGTATGTGGATGATGTTTGTGAAGGAACCATTGATTTATTAGTCCAAAGTGGAGAGGGATATAAACTGAAGGCTTGTGTGACTTCGGGCACGTTTATGGATTGTGAGATACGAGGATATGAAGTAAAAAGTATAGAACATCTAGAACAAGATGCTTGTGTATTATTGACCTGTAATACTAGACAAGACGAAATGGTTGCTCAGTTGGAGAAAAAAGAGATTAAGAAAGTGGAATTCTTGGAGGAGAATTTCAAGTTTTTTGCTTTAAAAAGGTTGAAAAACAGAAGACGTGGTGAAGATACTGAATTTTTAATCAATAAAATGCGTGATCAGATGCTAAAATTTGTACCAAAGCCGTATATGGAGTATTTGGTGTTTAATATCTTGGACCATTGCAATTTGAGGTGTAAAGGATGTGACCATTTCGCATGTGTAGCAGATGAATATATTATTCCGCATGAAAGACTTCATAAGGATATTGTAAGAATGTCAGAGATATTACATGGAGATAATGTAATGAAAATCGCTGTTATGGGAGGAGAACCGTTGTTGCATCCGGAGTTATTGGAGATATTAAAGGATGTAAGAAAGCATTTTCCATATGCGATTATTAGACTGACAACAAATGGATTATTATTATTACAACAAAACGAAGAATTTTGGAAAACTTGTCGTGAGTATGATATTACGATAGTGAATACAAAATATCCAATTCAGCTAGATTATGCAAAAATGAAAGAAGTAGCAAAGGAGCAAGGAGTTAAGTTCCAATATTTTGAAGGTACGGGAGATGATACTGTTAAAACGAGTTCTAAAAAAACCATTACATTAGATGGAACGAATGATCCCGTGAAAAGCTTTGCACAGTGCTATATTTCTAATTACGGAAACTTTGTAATGGAAGGAAAATTTTATGGTTGCCCATTTTCCTGTCAGTCCTATCGTATTTTCAATCAAAAATTTGGTAAAAATCTGCGCATGACAGAGAAAGATTATTTAGATATTTATCAAGTGAAGGATATGCAGGAACTTTTTGAGTTCTCTGCTAAGCCAAGACCATATTGCAGATATTGTAGTGGTATAGACAGATGGCATGAATGGGAGCGTAGTAAAAAGGATATTTCTGAGTGGGTGTAAAATGGAGGAATAAGATGGGGTTAGCATATGATTTGCAGGTAGAGGCGGAAAGAAGAAAATTAAATCTAGAACAATCTAGAACGATAGAAGTAAGAAAAAAATTAAAATTCGAAATACATATTACAGAGCATTGTAATTTGAATTGTAAGTATTGTAATCATTTTTCGCCACTAGCTAAGAATACATTTTTGGATGTGGAAGAATATGAGCGTGATGTCAAAAGATTATCGGAATTATTTGGTGGAGAAATGCAACAGATAAAGTTACTTGGCGGGGAGCCTTTGTTACATCCACAGATAAATGAGTTTATTTATTTGACTAGAAAATATTTTCCGATCGGGACAATTAAAATACTGACCAATGGTACTCTATTGCCGAGGATGAAAGATGAATTTTGGAAAGTTTGTCAGGATACGAATACCATCGTGTATTATACCAAATATCCGATTGCGCTTGATGTGGAGAAAATAAATGAGCAGGCTAAAAAGTATCAGGTACCACTAGAAGTATTTAATATGGAAGATAATATAAAAACGTTGATTCATGAACCAATTGATTTGAGTGGTAAGCAAAATGCTAAGAAGAATTTCTATGATTGCTATCGACCTAATTATTGCATTACATTAAAGCATGGTGTGATTTATACCTGTCATAGGGCAGCGCATATACATTTGCTAAATGAGTATTTTGGTGAAAATATACCGCTTAGTGCTAAAAATGGAATCAATATTTATGAAGCAAAGAGTGGCCAGGAGATTTTAGAATATCTGATTAAACCGATTCCTATGTGCGCTTATTGTGATAGAGAGCATATTACAACAGATCATGAATGGGAGATTAGTAAAAGAGAACGAAGTGAATTTATATAGGGGAGAATATCGATGTGTGGGATTTGTGGATTTGTGACCAAAAAAAGAATAGATATTAATGTATTAAAGGCAATGAATCATACGTTAATACATAGAGGACCTGATGATTGTGGAGAAGAGATCTATGCGATAAAAAATGAATGGCAGGTAGGATTTGGTCATAGAAGGCTCTCTATTATGGATTTATCAGAAAGAGGACATCAGCCTATGCATTCGATAGATGGCAAAATTAGTGTGATTTTTAATGGAGAAATCTATAATTTTGAAGAGATAAAGGAGATGCTAAGAGATTATCCGTTTCGGACAAAGTGCGATACAGAAGTTATTCTAGCTGCGTATGTAAAGTGGGGTAGTCAATTTATCAATAAGCTAAACGGCATGTTTGCAATAGCACTACTAGATCGGGAAGAGAATGCTGTTTATTTGTATCGGGATAGAATAGGGAAAAAACCATTGTTTTATCATACAGATACAATGGGCAATCTAGTATTTGGCTCTGAAATCAAAGCAATTTTGCAGTTTCCTGATATAAAAAAAGAAGTAAATACCCAAGTAGTAGGCAGATATTTGAGTAGAAGGTATGTTGTAGCACCTGACACTATGTATCGAGAAATTCAAAAATTAGAACCAGGTTCTTTTTTGAGATTTCATGAGGGAATGATTACGACGCATAAGTATTGGAGTGTCGTTGAGCAATACAGTGCGTATAAGACCCAACAGATTATAAGTTATGAAGAAGCTAAGAAAGGATTAGAAAATGAAATTCATAAGGCGATTTCAACTCGTTTAATCGCAGATGTTCCAGTTGGCGCTTTTATTAGTGGAGGATATGATTCATCGGCAGTATGTGCGCTTGCACAAAGTCAAATGAATAAACCGCTTAGTACGTTTTGCATTGGTTTTGAAAATGAAGCGTATGATGAAGCTATCTATGCAAGAAAAATTGCGCAACATATTGGTTCTAATCATACAGAGATGTATATCACAGAGCAGGACGTATTGAATCTGGTAGATAGTATTCCTGTATATTATGACGAACCGTTTGCAGATCCATCTTTATTACCAACCATGTTTGTATGTGAATTGGCTAAAAAAAATGTTTCCGTTGTACTAACTGGGGATGGCGGAGATGAATTATTTGGTGGATATGATATTTATACAATTTTGCAAAAGGCGCAGGCATTCAAGGAGAGCGGAGTTGATTATACTACCATAAATCCAAAATCAGTAGAATATCGTGTATTGACAGAAGACGTACGACCAGAGAATAAGACACAGGCAGGTATTTTATGGTATGTAGATCATATCAATAGAATATTATTGCAGCCTGTAGATAATTTTTACTATGAATATGAGTCGAAATATCAGGAATCCAGATATGATGTTACACGTATGTTATTAGATACTGAGACGAGATTAGTGGATTATATCTTAGTAAAAGTAGACAGAGCATCTATGAAATATGCATTAGAATGTAGGTGTCCGTTATTGGATAAGAATGTGGTGGAATATACATATCGAATTCCAGCAGATTATAAGAATGATCATGGACATACCAAGAGAATTTTAAAGGATATCGCGCATGATTATATTCCTAAGGAATTACTTGACAGACCAAAGAAAGGTTTTGGACCACCGATTGACCAATGGTTAAGGGGAGCTTTGAAAAATCAATTATTGGATTATGTGGATTTGAATTTCTTGCGTAACCAAGGTATTTTCAAACCGGAAGAAACCAAAAATGTGGTGGAGCAGTATTTGCAAAATGGAGATACAGGTAAGTGGAGTGGAAAAAATTTCTCCAAGATTGTATGGCCGTATTTTACATTTCAACAGTGGTATTGTAGGTATATGAATTAATTATGGGGGATTGAGATATGTACGTTGTTTTTTTGGCGCATACGTTTCTGGGGGAAGGAGTATGCCCAAGTGGAGTATCGAATTATGTGGCCAATATGGCACAGGCATTAATAGAACATGGGCACAGAGTAACTGTGATTACTGAGGGAAAAGAGGAGAAAGAGTACCAGTGGAATCGGGTGAAGGTGTATCAGATTAGGGCCACTGGTAATATGAAGGATACTGGTCGTAAAATGACGGTTTCTCAGAAGGTGTATAAGAATCTTTTAAGGACTTATTATTACAATAAGAAAGTGGAAGAACTACATAGATTGGATAAGGTTGATTTGGTACAATGTGTTAATTCGTATGGAATTGGAATCTTGAGAAGTAAAAAAATGCCTTATTTGGTTCGAATATCAGACTATGGGCCGTTATGGGGAGGCGCCAGACAACAAGAATATGATATGCAAAAGTGCCTGCGTTCTCACCGTTTAGATGAAGAGATGCAACTCATTGCTTTGAAGAGGGCTAATAGGGTAATTGCACCAAGTAAGTTAATTAGTGAAATCGTTGGAAAGAGAATCCACAAGGAAATAGGTGTAGTGGAAAGTCCTGTATCCATAGATGCAGCACAGATTAGGGATGTGAAATACAACGAGAGCTTAGGAATTACTTCAGGAAAATACTGGATTACTTTTGGCGGCATGACGCATAGAAAAAGCATTTATATGCTTGCACAAATCATAGATCAGTTATTAGATTGCTATCCAGATATGAAATACGTAATGGTGGGAAAAGATAGGGAAAATGTATGCGATGGAGAATATATGAGAGCATCTAAGCTATTCGAAAAATATATTGTAAAGAATAGAGACCGTTTTATTTTTACTGGAGAAATTTCGGATAGACCGTATTTATTTGAATTAGTAAAAAATGCAAAATTTTGTATTTTACCTACGCGAGTGGATAATTTTCCTAATGCTGTGATAGAAGCGATGGCGTTAGGGAAGATTGTGATTAGTTCAGATAAAACAAGTGTGGAGCAGATTATTACAGATGGATATAATGGATTTTTAACACAAATAGATGATGGAGATGAATTGTTTGCGCGTATAAGATATGTGATGGATTTATCAAATGAAGAGATGTCATGTATCGAGGCGAAAGCCAAAGAGCGAGTAATCGAATTAGCACCTGAAAAGGTATATGAAAAAATGATTGCTGTTTATGAAGAGACAATCAAGCGATATCATAACAAGTCATAAGTTTGAAAAAGGGGAATGAGCAGATGGATGCAGCATATATGGATAGACTAGAGAAAACGAGGAAAGTAATGGAACTATTTCGGGAAAGTGATATGCTTTCGAAGCAAATACTAAGCAGATGGACGCATACGTATTTGACGAGAGATGGAGACTTTTTTAGGGATTTGTGGAAGTGTTGTAATGTCCCAGAGGAATTAAAAGTAATAGCTGGATTCTGTGAGGAAGTTCTTGGGAAAAAGGAAAGCGTATTAGTAGAAGACGATTTGGAAACAGTACATAAGTATATGCAGTGGAAAGATTGTGCTTTAGAAGCGGTAAGAGAACAGGTTGCGAAGATGATTGCACAAAGGACAAGCGAGCAAGTGGTGATTATCTATGGGTGTGGTAATAATGGAGAAGTCTTGATAAGGTATTTATCTAAGTATGCTGTTAATCGTGACAATATCCTTTTTTGTGATCAGAGAGCAGAACAGATGCAATATATTTTCCATGAGTATAAGGTGATTGCACCACAGACACTGGTGGAGAAATACAAAGGGTGTGTAGTCTATCAGACACTTTCAGATAAGACGGTGTTAGAAAAAGTAAGAGCATGGGCTTGCAATCATAGTATTTTTTTCATACCGATTCCATGTTATGAAAATAATTATACGGGAGACAATACGGATTTTTATTTTAATATTGAAGAGCAATATTTTGACAAAGAGCTTATGAAGGCAACAGAGGGAGAAGTGTTTGTAGACGCAGGCTTTTTTGATGGAACGACAAGTGAGTTTTTTTGTAAATGGTGTGAAGGTAAGTATTCGAAGATTTATGCTTTGGAAGCCAATGATAAAAATTGTAGTAATTATCTAAATAGGAAGAATAGAATACAAGATATTCAGTTGATTGAAGCAGCTGCATGGTCAGAAGATGGTGAGCTTAGATTTGCAAGTCAGGAAAAGACAAGAGGAAAGATGACTACTGGTAGAGTAGCAGATGAAGGCGAAGAAGTCATCAAAGCTAGAAGCATCGACAGTATTTTACAAGGTGAGAGATGTACCTTTATCAAAATGGATATAGAAGGTGCAGAATTAAGTGCGTTAAAAGGAGCTGCCAATACGATTAGGCAGTATAAACCTAAGTTAGCGATTTCGGTATATCACAAATTAGAAGATATTGTTGAGATACCACTTTATATTCATAGCTTATGTGGTGAGTATGAATTCTTCTTACGACATTATGCAAGTGGTGCATCAGAGACGATTTTATATGCAAGGGTGAAGGATAGTTAATAATCCAAAGACTGTAAATGTATTAATTGGGAAGGAATGGCAAGAGAAGCGATGCATTATCAAGAGTTGGAAGAACTAGCGATGCAATGGAAGGGTAAAGTATGTATCGTTGGAGCAGGAATGATAGGGAAAACGTGGGGTTATGATTTGGTGACGGCAGCAGGTTTTGAAGTGGATTTTTATTACGATAATCATATTCCCGCTAATCGAGTAATTCTTCATGATATTAGCACGATATCCTTTGAGGAAATGTTATCTTATCAAGATCATATATTGATTTGGGTTGCTGCATCAGAAAAGAATAAGTGGAGATTAGAGCTACAATTAAAGAATGCAGGTTTTACCAATATCATTATTTTGGACTATATATTATTACATGAGGTATGTGAAAGTGTACTAGAGACGAAAAATACATATGTACATACAAAGTATCAAAATATAGTAGATGATACCATTTTTCTCAAACGGCAATTTGCATATAGAGTAGGATACCAATTGAATTTGGATGAGCCAAAGACATTGAATGAGAAATTACAATGGCTTAAATTGTACGATAGAAAAGCAATTTATACCACCATGGTAGATAAATATGAGGTAAAAGATTATGTAGCGAATTTGATAGGAGAAGAATATATCATTCCTACGATAGCAGTTTTGAATGATTTTGACAGTATTGATGTGAATCAGTTACCGCAACAATTTGTAATAAAATGTACACATGATTCAGGTAGTGTAATTGTGTGCAAGGATAAAACTGATTTTGACTGGCATGGAGCAAGACAGAAAATAGAGAGAGCTTTAAAAAGAAATTTTTACTGGGTTGGAAGAGAGTGGCCGTATAAGAATGTAATACCAAGAATCATGATAGAACAATATCTGGCTGATTGTGAGTATGAAGTATTACCAGTATATAAGTTTTTTTGTTTTTCTGGAAAACCAGAGCTCGTACAATTGATTCAAAACGATAAACAGTCAGATGAGTGTGTTGATTTTTATGACTTAGAGTGGAATAAGTTAGAATTACAACAAATATATCCCAATAGTAGTGGAATAGCCAATAAACCAGAGCAATTAGAGGAGATGATTCAGTTGGCTACAAGGCTTTCAGCTGGATATTCTTTTATAAGAATTGATTTTTATGTTGTGAATGGACAGGTAAAATTTTCTGAATATACATTTTATACAGATAGTGGATTTGGTAAGTTAAAACCTGAGGATTGGGATTGGAAGCTTGGTGAAAAGATTATGATTGGCGGTTGATTGGAGAAATACGAGAATGGTAAAAAACGATTTAGTGACGGTATTATTACCAGTGTATAATGGAGAAAAATTTATAATAGATATGTTGGATTCCATTGAACGACAAAATTATCGACCGATGCAGATTATTATTGGAGATGATGCTTCTAGTGATCGTTCAGTTGGATTATGCGAGCAATGGAAATCTAAGAATGAGTCAGATGATTTACAAATCGTACATTTGATTCGTGAAGAAAATGTGGGATTATCTCAGAATATCGCGAATATGAGAACCAAGATTAAGGGGAAATATGTTTTCTTGGCGGATCAGGATGATGTTTGGTTAGAACAAAAGGTAGAAAAGCAAGTCAATTATTTGAAACAACATCCAGAGTGTCAAATATGTTTATGTGATAGAAGTGTTGTAAATGAAAGGTGTAATTTGTTATTGTCCTCGGTTTATGAGTATAGTGGTTATCGTAAGACTATGATGTTGTTTGATGAGGTTGTAAATATGAGGGCGATATTTGCAGCTAATTGCATGGCAATACGTAATGGGGAGCATTTTCAGGAATATTTGAATATTCCAAAAGAACTTGTATCACACGATACGTTTATTGCATATATGGCTTCTTATTATGGCACGATTGATTTTATGTTTGAACCTCTTTTACTATATAGAATACATCCAAATAGTTTATCGGGTAATTATCAGGTAGAGGTATCTAAAAATGTAATAGAAGCTTTTCGATACTATTGGAGACATTATAAGCGGGTTTTGGAATGCGGTAGGAAAGATGGATATATTTTAAAAGAAGAGATTGCTAAAAGGTATGGGATAGATTCGACACATGTAGCCAATAAGCTACTTTTGGACAAGACAACGCGATGTAGAATCGTATGGTCGATTAAGCAAACCAAGAAGGCGTTAGAAACTGGAAAGATTGGTAGATTTTTAAAATAAATTCCGCGAGTACATATAAGAAAAGGGGAGGATTTGTATGGAATTGGAAAAGCAAGAGAAAATAGGGAATGTGATATTGGATTATACGTATTATAAAGGTAAGGATTTATATTCAGATGGAGATATTGAAGATGAATTATTAGATTTGGTACAGGAGGATAATTGGAGAGAATGCGTAAAGTGGAATCAAAAGTGGCCTATTTTGTATCATTTATCCGATGTTAGACATAATTTGTTGGAATGGTATCCGATGCAAGGGGCAGATGTATTAGAGATCGGTTCCGGATGTGGTGGGGTAACAGGCGTGTTGAGTGAAAAGGCAAAATCCGTTACCTGCATAGAACTATCCAAAAGACGGTCGATGATTAATGCGTATCGAAATAAAGAAAAATCCAATATAAGAATCATGGTTGGCAATTTTCAAGACATTGTAGTGGATAAGAAATTTGATATTGTGACATTGATCGGTGTATGGGAATATTCAAAGCTTTATGTAAAAAGCAATAAACCATATCATGAAATGCTGAGTATTATTCAAAAATATCTGAAACCCGATGGAAAAGTATTGATTGCTATAGAAAATAAAATGGGATTGAAATATTGGAATGGGGCAGCAGAAGACCATACAGGGGTCTGTTATAGTGGAATTAATGATTATGTAGAAGGTAAGAAAAATGTGAGAACCTTTTCTAAACCTGAAATAGAAAACATCTTACAAGAAAGTGGTTTTGAAAAGTATCAATTTTATTATCCGGTACCTGATTATAAGTTACCTAGTACTGTTTATAGCGATTTGCTACAACCGACTGTTAGCAAGGTGAGGTGTTATAAGGATAATTATGATAATCCTAGAATGTACAATTTTTATGAGGCAGTTGCGTATGACCAAATCATAAGAGATAATATGTTTCCGTATTTTGCAAATTCTTTTTTAGTAGTTGCAGGCAAGGTACAGGAAGGGGTGGCTTTTGCAAAATATTGTAGAGAAAGAAGGGCGCAATTTAGGATTGCAACCTATATAGAGAAGCAAGAAGGGAAAAAGTGGGTTATAAAAAAACCTTTACACGAAAGCGCAAAAGATCATGTTCTGAAGATGAAATACAAGGAAGATGTATGGAAAAGGATTCTGCCGAATCTGGAATGTGTGGTGGGAATGACAAAAGGAGATTGTTACTACTCGGAATATGTAGAAGGAATGGATGTAGATGCGTATTTGTATGATGACAGGTTGCACACAGACAGATT
Source organism: Lachnospiraceae bacterium (assembly GCA_017440575.1). GTDB lineage: Bacteria > Bacillota > Clostridia > Lachnospirales > Lachnospiraceae > COE1. Next base: position 36,712 of record JAFSGY010000114.1, read on the forward strand.
TATTGGTCAGATAAGAGCTTTTGTTGATAAATACCTAACTGCGCCACAAGAGGAAACGAGCGCATTTGTATGTACAAAGGAATTTGTAGAGATATTTGGAGAAGAATATCCGAAGAATGCGGTATCGCTAAGATGCACCAATATTGATTTGGCATTTTCTAATCTTAGAATGGCGCAGAATGGGAAGATATACTGTTTTGATTATGAATGGATTTTTGATTTTCCGATTCCATACGAATATGCACTTTGGCGTGCGTATATGCAATTATATAGTAAATATATTATTTATTTGAAGGAGGAGAAATCTTTAGTTGATTTTCTGAAGGAATTGGGAATTGAAAGTGAAAATCATAAAATCTACACAAATATGGAAAAACATTTCTTGGAATATGTGCATGGAAAATATAAGCAAGAACAGTATTTAAGAAATTATCGAAAAGGTTCAATTGAACAGAAGATTAGAATGATGTAAATAGAATATCGCTGGGAGAACAGGATGAAAATATCTATTATAACGGTTTGTTACAACAGTGCCAAAACCATAGAAAGAACCATTCAAAGTGTGATAGCGCAAAAGTATGAGAAGTTGGAATATATTGTCGTAGACGGTGGTTCGACAGATGGTACACTGGAGATATTACAGCAATATAGAGGATATATTGATGTGCTGATATCAGAACCTGACCAGGGAATCTATGATGCGATGAATAAGGGATTACAGCGGATAACCGGCGAGGTATTTGCCTTTTTAAATAGTGATGACTGGTATGCAGAAGGGGTTCTGCGGTCTGTAAGAGAGTATTTTCAAACAAATGATGTGGATATGATTAGTGGTAATCTATATCGGGTGGATGCGGAGGAGATAAAACCGATTATTGTAGACAGAGCGCATGCAGAAGATATCTACTATCGGGTATTGTATCAACATCCGGCATTATTTGCTCGAAAAGCTGTCTATGATAAATTGGGAGGATTCGATACCAGATATAAGATTGCAGCAGATACAGACTGGGTGATGCGATGCTGTGCCAAGGGATGTAAGGTCTTATGTGTAGAGGACTATTATACGTATTTTAGTGTGGGAGGTATCAGCAATCAAAAGAAACAAGAAGCATATAGAGAGCAGGCGCAGGCTGCGATAGCACTTGTACAGACATTGGACAATCCGGAGTTGTTGGCAAAGGTGACAGCACACTATGCAAAAAATATAAATAGGATGCAAGCTATGGAAGTCATTGAAGAGATGATACAACAACCATACCAATATAAGAATCATCACTTGAAGCCACGCTATGTAATATGGGGAGCTGGATTACGAGGACGAAAATGTATCGATATATTCGAAGCGTTGGAGATAGAAGTAGTTCAAGTGGTAGATGCCAAGTTGTATGGAACGTATTGCGGTAAATATCGGGTAGACAAAACAGATGATTTGGTGCAGGATGAAGCGATTATCATTACCCCTAAGGGGCATGAATCAGATATTCAAGAAGCATTGTTGCAACGAGGAATCAAAGCATCGCAATGTGTACCCTACGATACATTGCTGGAACAAATCGTAAGTTTAAAGGAGCTTGAAGCGAAGAGGTAACGAGGATATGCAGTTATGTGGGAAAAAGATATTATATTTTATGGACAATTATACTAAGCTTGGTGGTGCGGCGCATACGACATTACGGCAGGCTATTTTGATGAAAAAAGCTGGACTGCAAGTAGAAGTCGTTGTGTCTGATTATGTGCGAGAGGTATGTAAAGACTATATACGTATCTGTGAAAAGTATCAGATTCCGATTCATATACAAACTTTTTCTGTTAGCAATCAGCCAGAAGGCATCGATGTGTGTGGGATATGGGAACATTATGAGACATTAGAGGCATTTGTGGCTGAACAACAGCCGGATATCCTGCATTCTGTGCAGCTTAATCCTACGTTGGAATTGGTGAGCAGGAGGCTGGGCATTCCGCATGCGATGAATATTTATTATATTGAAAATTATTTTTGGAGGTTTTCCTATGAAGACGTATTTCCGAAGTATCATATTTGTGATTCACAATATTATGCCAATATATGGAAGGAATTGATAAATACACATTCGTATTGCGTTAGAACGGTGGTAGACTTTGCAACGGATAAGGTACTTAGGGAGAAAGAACTGGCGGGAAAGAAGCCCCTTCGCATTGTGGTAGTGGGGAATGTATGTGAAAGAAAGAATCAGTTGGAAGTAATCAAAGCTTTTCATAAATTAATAGCTGCAGGAAGCTTTGCAACTTTGGATTTGTACGGTAATATCGCAAAGGAGTATGGAGAGAGATGTGAGGAGTATATCAAGGATAATACCTTGCAGGAGTATGTGCAATTAAAAGGGTTTTGTGAAGATATGCAAGCGGTTTATCAGAATTATGATGTTTTGATTTGTGGAAGTCGAATGGAATCTTATCCGAATGTAATATCGGAGGCATTGGCCAGTGCATTATTGATTGTATCTACACCGGTTGCAGGCGTTCCGGAGATTATTATAAATAAGTATAATGGATATCTAACTAAGGGATACGAGGCACAAGACTTTTATGAGAGCTTGTGTGATTGTATCGAAGATATCAAGTGTGGAAGGAGCAAGATAATCTCAGAAGAGGCATGGAACACCTATATGGCACACCATACACAGGAAGCAGTTACGAACAGCTTACTTGCATGCTATGAAGATATCATAAATCATTATCATGACAGCAAAGTCGCAAAGTCTTATGGGATAGAAGATTTTCGACAAGAATATAAACGTTGGTATCAGTGGTACAAAGAGAACCAAGAATACTTTGACAATCCCCAATTTGCTAAAAAGAGTTTGTGGAAAATAAAACATATTTATGAAAATATCATGAGTAAGCAATCGGAGATAACAAAATATTATATCTGGGGGACTGGAAAGTATGGAACAATATATTGGACAACGCTAAAGCAGTTATTGCCGGATTGGGAATGTGCAGGTTTTATAGATAGCTATAAAACAGGACAAATGGAGGGGATTCGTATTTGCTCCTTTGCAGAGATTTGTGAGGAAAGAGAGCGTGCGATTATCTTTGTGGGAGTCATCAATGGAATGCAGGATGTGATGGCCACCTTGGAAAAAGAAGGTTATGAATACAATAAGTCCTATTATATGTTACAACCAGTAGAGTGGTAGCAAAATATGGGAAGGGTTAAGAGATATGCAATGGAATGACTGGTTACAGGAATGTAGTGGAAAGCAAGTTGTACTATATGGATTAGGAGCAGGAAGCGGTAACTTTTTAAGTCGTATCGATGAGCGTGTCACTCTTGTGGGTGTCATAGATAACGATGAGCGAAAAGCCGGAATGTTACTGGGAGCATACAAAGCGGAGGCTTATCAAAGGGAAATAGGTAAGATATGTATCCGCAACTCGACTTATATTACACAATACGATAAAGAAGAAACCGTATTTGTCGTAGCTAGTGCAAAGAGATATACGGAAATCGTACAGGAATTACAAAGGAATGGATTTGAGCAGATTTATTCTATACAGGATGTGGGACTGGCACTAAGTGATAAAGACAGCTTAGAGCAGGAACAGCAAAGGTGTGCAATAGCATATTGTGAAGAACCGATTCAACAGAATAAAATAATTTTTTATTGTTATGCCAATTATGCTGACCATGAAAAATATATTTCAGAAGCGTTGCAGCAGAAAAATCTAGAGTTGGATTTGGTATGGCTTGTCAATGATAATCAGGTTCAATTACCGTTAGGGACGAGAAAAGTATTAAAATCCAACTGGAAACAAGTGCTACATGAAGTAGAAACTGCCAAGATGTGGATAGCAGATGTAGCGGTTCCTATGATGTGGAAGAAGAGGACAGAACAAATCTATATCCAGACAAAGCACTGGGCAAGTGTGACTTTGAAAAAATTTTATTTGGATGCAAATACGTTTGATACAGAGCAGGATAAGCTTCAACATTGGAAAAGGGAAAGTGAAATCATAGATTGCATTGTAATAGGGAGCGAATTTGATAGAGAATCCTGCAAAAGAGGATTTGCCTTTGATAAGGAATTTATTCTGGCTGGTTCGCCACGTTCGGATGGTTTGTTTCGTAAAGAAAATAAAGAGAAAGTATATCGGTATTATCATCTGGACGAAGGGGTAAAGGTTTGTATGTATGCGCCAACTTATCGATTTAGCAAGGAGCAGGGTAAGAGTGTACACCAGTCTCGAGAGATTGCATTAGCGTATGATAAGTTGCAAAAGGCATTGGAAGTACGATTTGGTGGGAAGTGGATGATAGCACTTCGGTTACATCCTTCCGTACGATTGGCAGTGAAAGATATGCAGTTATCTAATGATGTGATAGATGTAAGTGATTATGAGGATAGTGAAGAGCTAGTCGCAGCGTTTGCAGTTACGATATCAGATTATTCGAGTCTGATGTTTGAACCTGCGTTTGTTCGTAAACCGGTATTTTTATATGCGACTGATTTGAAGGATTATCTTGAAAATGAATATGAATTATTGATTCCTTATCACCAGTTGCCATTTGATATTGCGCAGAATAGTGATGTATTATGCGATAAGATTAGGAATTTTGATACCTTGGAATATGAACGGCGTGTAGAGTCGTTTTTTAGGCAATATGGTGTAGATGAAGATGGTCATGCAAGTGAACGAGTCGCAGGTATTATTTGTGCGAAATTAGGGGGATAAGATGAAGCATATCTATTTGTGGGGGGCTGGGAAAGGCTGTAAAAAAGTTCTGAAAAATGTGAAAAAGAAGAAAGTACATATTATGGGAATTATCGATAATAATCCCAAGCTAATTGGAAATAGAATCGAACAGATTTCGGTGCTTTCCTATTCACAAATAAAACCGGAGTATGATTATATTGTGATTACAGCAGTGAAATATGAACCGATTGCATATCAGTTAAAAAGAGAATCGGTGGGATTGGATAGGGTAATTTCCTATTATAATATGGAAGATTGTAATAATAATAAAGGGCATATTTTCAAAGGCAAAGCATGGAAGATAGATTTATTAGAATACAAACTTGAGCAATTAGAAAAGACTATGGATATTCGAATGCGCAATATGGGATATGAGATTATAGACAGGTGGAATGGTGGAAAGTATCAATTGCCTGTGGTACGAGAAGCGGAAGAAGCTGTAAATAAGATTGTTAATGAAAAGAAATCTTTATTACGCTTTGGGGATGGTGAGTTTGAGATTATTGCAGGGAAGAATAGAGCAGTTTTTCAGTCTTGTAATGAGCTACTATCGGCAAGATTACGGGAAGCAATTATGACAGAGGATGATAGAATCCTAATTGCGATTGCCAATAATTATGGATCTTTGGCAGAATATACGGACGATGTGGCAGATGGCATTAGGAGATATATGTCGGAAGAAGTTCGTGGTCAGCATCAGGCAGTATTATCTGATAGGACTTATTATGATGCGTATCTTTTTAAAGGGTATTTTCCGTATCGCGATAAGACATTGGCAAGACAACGGTATGACCTGGTAAAAAAGATATGGGATAAGCGACAGGTTGTATTAATTGAAGGAGATATGACAAGAACTGGTTGTGGCAATGATTTACTGGATAATGCATTGGGTGTAGAAAGAATTTTGGGACCGACTACAGAAGCTTTTGCTTATTATCAAGATTTGTTACAAGAAGTTCGTAAGTTGAGTAAAGATAAGTTGATATTAGTTGCGTTAGGACCTGCAGGGAAGGTACTAGGATATGACTTGATACAAGAGGGGTATCAAGTGGTAGATATTGGACAATTGGATATGGATTATGAGTGGTATCTAGCAGGGGCTGAATATAGAATTTCGAATCCTAATAAGTATGTGTCACAATTGCCGACTGCCTATGTAGGGGATTGGGAAGAGGAAGCATATTACCACCAAATCCTTGCAAGAGTCGGTGTGAAGTAGAGGAGGAGTATGACAAATATGAAACTGGATGAGAACTTGGTGTTTGATAAATTTATTTCCTTGGGCTGTCAATGTACAACTGCAAAGTCGATGAAGCAGTGTGGTTTTAGAGAAGTGTCAGGGTCTTTTGATTAGTTTATTTCCTCATTGTAAGGTGTTCCAATACATAAGAATACGTTTATTGATGAAAAGCACCAGTGTATATATCCTCATGAGATTCAAGATGATTTTCAAGCAGAGATTGACGGTGTGATATAGAATTATCGCAGAAGAATTGAAAGATTTTATCAATATGTTCAAAATCCTGTTTGTTTTATTCGAACGGTTTCCAACCAAAGAGAAATCCAATATATCTGTGAGCAAACAGAGCGTATTCAAAACATCGTTATGAAGTGGAACTCAAAAAGTTGCATTGTCTTTATCTTTTGTAAAGGGCAAGAGGCAGAAGAAATCGGAAGAAGCAATTTGTGTGGATGATGATCAATATAAAAAATATATGAAACAATGTATGAAATATCCCATAGCAGAGCGAAAAATAGTATTTCGAACGTATGCCAATTATGCAGATCATGAGAAGTATATAACAGAAGCTTTGATAAAGCAAACGGATGAGTTAGATATTGTGTGGTTAGTATCAGATGCTCATACGATGGTTCTGCAAGGGGTGCGTTTGGTATATGCAGGGAATAGAAAACAGGTTATCTATGAAATGGTAACTGCGAAGATATGGGTATCTGATTTACCAATTTTCGAATATATTGAAAAGCGCATAGGACAAATTTATATACAAACAAAACATTGGGCGAGTATAACATTAAAAAAGTTTTATATGGATACAAGAGCTTTTGATAATGAACCTAAAAAACTGGCTTTATGGAAACGTGAACAGCGAATGATAGATTATATCTTAGTGGGTTCCGAATTTGATAAGGAATCTTGCAGACGTGGATTCGGAAAAAATGATGGCTTTGTAGAGGTTGGTTCACCACGTTCAGATGCGATGTTTCAGCTAGAAGCATGTAGGAGTAAGGTATGTGAACAGTTTAAATTGGCAAGCACATGCAAAATATTGTTATATGCTCCAACTTATTGTTTTGATGCTGAGAAAGAGAACAGTGTACATCAATCAAAAAATATAGAAATGGATTTTGAAAGGGTAAGAATGGCATTGCAACATAGATTTGGCGGTGATTGGAATATATTGTTGAGACTTCATCCGTCAGTTCGAAAGGAAATTAGAAACATGAAGCTTCCTGATTTTATAATAGATGCTAGTGAATATGTGGATAGTCAAGAATTGGTAGCTGCAGCGGATATTACGGTATCAGACTATTCTAGTATTATGTTTGAGCCTGCATTTGCATTGAAACCGGTATGCTTGTTTGCCACTGATATGAAAGAGTATATTGCTAATGAATTTGAATTACTGATTGATTATGATACACTTCCATTTCCAATAGCGGAAACGAATGACGAGTTGGTTAGAAATATAGAAAATTTTGACAAGGAAGTTTATGAGCAGAATGTAACATTGTTTTTAGATAAGTATGGAGTTCATGAGGATGGCCATGCCAGCGAGCGAGCAGCACAATTTATATCAAGTTTAATAGGGGAGTAAAAATTATGCCGGAAATTACCGTAATTATGCCAGCATTAAATGTTGCAAAGTACATAAGACCTTGTATAGAGAGTGTCATAAATCAGTCCTTTACTGATTTGGAGATTCTTTTTATTGATGCTGGTTCTACAGATGGAACCTTAGAGATTATGCAGGAATATGCATCTAGGGATTCTCGTATTCAATTAATCCATTCAGATAAGAAAAGCTATGGTTATCAGGTGAATCTGGGGATTTCTCTTGCACGGGGAAAGTACATAGGAGTAGTCGAAACAGATGATTATATCGAAGAGGATATGTATGAAGTGCTATTTGAAAATGCTGTGTCAGGAGGCTATGATTATGTAAAGGGAACAGCACGTGCATTTAGAGATATATCGAAGGACATAGAAATCACCTTTGATATAAAAAGTGTTATCGGTGATCGTATAGAAATGAATGCAAGCATACATCCCCAGCTTTTTCCTACGGACAGATTTTTATGGCTTGGCTTATATAAAGCGGAATTTATTAAGAAGATTCGATTAAACGAGACACCTGGAGCAGCATATCAGGACATCGGTTTTATATATCAAGTTTTAAATCGTTCAACGAAAGCATTGTATTTGAATAAGCTGGTATATCATTATCGACAGGATAATATGAATGCATCAGGTTATAATCCAAAGGCATTTAAGTATCTGTTTGATGAGTATAAGCTCATATTAGATGAAACACCTGCTAAGAACTGGCTGCCATACATATATAAGAAGATGGCAGAGCAATGTATCAGTCGCTTTTACAATATGGCATTAAGTGGAAAGTATTGGGCTGACTATGCAGAAGAGATAGAGGTATTGCGAGGTTGGCTCCTTGTTGGAATGCAGAATGGCTATGTGACGGAGCAGCTGCTGGGTGAGCGTAATTGGAGTTTGTTGTTAATATGGAAGGAAAGCTCTGAACAGTTGTATTGGAAATGCATAGAAGCTTTTGAGGATAAGATGAATAGATTAAAAGAATGCTTGAAGAGTGTTGGAGATAAGCAGATTGTAATCTTCGGAGCCGGAAAGTACGGAAAGTTTTTTCATGCATTATGCGAAAATCGATATCCGGGTAAAGTAGTAGCATATTGTGATAATCAGGAAGAGTTGGATGGAACATGCTTGCAAGGTGTTTCTATATTGGAACCATCCAAGGCAGCTAAGCAATTTACAGATGCAGTATTTGTCATTTCCATAACAAAAGATGTGGAAAGCGTGTATAAGCAGCTTTTAAATCTGGGACTAGAACGGGAGCAGATTGTTACATATAGACCAGATTATAGTCATTTACTTTTCAATATAGAATATTAAGTGAATAGGTATAATACGTGAACGGAAGAATAGCAGCAGAGAAAATTGCTTTCGAAGATATTGTCATCATTGTACATAGGTTTAAGGAATTGGATTTGTATCAAGAAGCTAAGAAAAGAAATATCAAGGGAATTTGTGATGAAGCACATCTGGAACTGGAGAATCCTATTGATAACATATTTAATTCTTTTAGTCATTGCAATCATGTGGTAAATCAAAAGATAGCGGAACGATTATTCAGAGACATAGAGAAGAGTCTTACACGAGATAAGAGCCCGGTATTTCCACGAATAGCGTTACAGGATTGTTATATTTCATGGGATGCGGTAAAGTATTTTAGGAATTATTGCAATAAATACCAGTTGATAAAAGATGAAACGATGAAGTGTGGTGCAATTGTCATGAACTGTAACCCTTTCACAAAGGGACATCGATATCTGATAGAGCAGGCAGCAGGGCAGGTTGATTTATTATACATATTTGTAGTGGAAGAGGATAAGTCGACTTTTAAGTTCGAGGATAGAATAGAGATGGTTCGAAGAGGTACGGCTGATTTTGACAAGGTAAAAGTGTTGCCATCAGGGAAGTATATTATATCAAAGGAAACCTTTTCACAATATTTTGAAAAAGATAATGTAGAACAGGTCGATGATATGGATTATGATGTGCGGATATTTGGTGAGGTAGTGGCTAAAGAGCTGGGAATATCTGTCCGTTTTGTGGGAGAAGAACCGTTTGATAAGGTTACGAGAAAATATAACGAGACAATGAAAACTATTCTGCCGGAATATGGTATTGAGGTAGTAGAGATACCAAGAGCTACGGTCGATGGGGGACAAACGATTAGTGCATCAGCCGTAAGAGGGGGATAGAGAGCTAGTAGAAAGCATGCTACCTGAAAGCACAATAGAGTACTTGAGGGAGAGCGAATATCATAAGTCGATAGAAGAAGTATATAAAATATATTAATAATAATTGACAAACATTTGTTCTGTTTATATAATATTCGTTACACAAAGCTTTGAAGTATGGAGTGAAGGAGTAATGGATTAACTCAATGAATATACAGAAGAATGATGTATCGAGGAAGATTGATATAACGGATAAGAAAGCGCAATATGATGAGAATGTAAAGTATCTTCTGAGTAAAAGATTATACTGGGTAACTATTCAGGTAGGTCGAAGCATTTACTGCTGAGACCGTAAGAAAATGATACAGTAAGCAAAAATCCTATCGCTGAAAGCGATTTTAAATGGATTTTTGCATAGTAATTATGAAGGTACTGAATAATTACTATACTGGCGCATATTTTGGTTTATGCTGTGAAGGAATATTCAGGAATGAGGCCGAAAGATGTTGTGGAGTTCATAGAAGGAACACCACAGGTTTCTAAGGTGGCAGTGAATCGGGGTGAGAGTAATATGCCGGAGATTACTGGTGATAATGTGGAGAATACTATCCCGTATGAAGGGAAGATAACTTACGATATTCGTTTTCGTGCACTGATACCGGAGCGAGATGAATGGATACAACTAATTATAGACGTGGAAGCACAGAAG
>JAFSGY010000115.1 GCA_017440575.1 Lachnospiraceae bacterium
GATAGCAATTGCATTTGTACCTTCAAGGCTTGCTGTTAAGCCTTCGAATTCAGTACCAGCAAATGCACGTGTCATCATTGTGTTCTTGTAAACCTTATAAACAACACCTGCTTCACGAAGCTGCTTACGAAGATTGGTATCTTCTGCTACTGTGATTCCACGATAGTCAACGATAACAACAGAAGCAGCATCCTTAATGTTAGCAGAAATCTCTTCTACTATAGGCTGTTTTAATTCGATCTTTGCCATTTTCTTACCTCCTTATAGATTCTAGTGGATTCAGACTCACGCCTTCCTCCTGCCGAATTGGAGTTCTATTACAATTAAAATGTATAAAAAAACTCTGTCTTCAGGAAGACAGAGAAATAGAATCATAATCAACAAAACTCTTCTTCCTCGGTAGGCGATATACTTACGCTTCGATTACTGTCAGCACCTACTGTCTTCGGCATGGTTTCATAAACCTTAGATATATTATCACAATCTTTTATTTTGTGTCAACAGATATTTTTATATTTTTTTCAATATTTCCAAGTGTTTTTTAATTAAAGTTTACATAACCTTCTTCATCTATCATTACATTAGTCGAAATGCCTCGCATATAATTCAAGACACCTTGCTTTTCTGCCCCTTCAAGCAGTCTCGTTCTACTATCCTCCTGCTTGCATGGTATAAAACGAAAAGTATACAGTGTCTCTTCTTTTAGTATTACTTCAACCACACAGGAATTCTGAGTCTTAGAATTGAACCAGAAGTTTCCAAGACTATAAATGACAGGTACACCAGCTACAGTATCTATCTTTTGCAAGCAGTGCGGATGATCCCCAATAATCAAATCAACGCCCGCCTGTGCATAAACAGGTGCCTGTTCCTCTTGTAGCCAGTCGATTTCTTCCTGACTCTCTGTTCCCCAGTGAATATAAAGTATGGTGTAATCACAAGCCTCTTCCATTTGCTCTATTACCCGTAAAAGATTTGTCATGTCCATACAACGTAATACTCCTGGTGTGGTCGCAGTCGCTTCCTTCGTATCCGGTGTTCCGTTTCGTTCTATCTGTGTGGCACTGATAATACCTATTTTCATACCATTTGCAATCAAATAAATCGGCTTCATTGCTTCTTCCAGATTCTCTCCCGCTCCAGTATAAGCAATTCCTGCTCCTTTCAACGTATCAAGCGTATCCAGAAGCGAAATCTCTCCATAATCATAGATATGGTTATTCGCTACTGACACCACATCCACTCCTATATCCTGCAATAAGCTTACCTTTTCCGGATTAGCCCGAAAAGTAAATTGCTTTCCCGGCGTCGGCGTTCCCCGATTGGTAAAGGTAAATTCATTATTCAACATAAAGACATCTGCCGAACGCATCATTTCCAAAAGCCCCGCTGAAAATGCTTCTTCCACATTCCCACCCCGGTCACGCAGATTCGCCATCACTGCATATTGTTCATCCAAAAGAATATCTCCTGCAAATAACAATCTAACTTCCTCTTCATCCTCGCACGCTACAATTCTTGCATTTTCTCCAGCTTCCAGTGCACTTTGCAAAAGCATCTCATTTTCAGATATATCTTCTGTTTGTACCTGCGATACCTCTTCCTCTACAAAAAGACTTTCAAATGACTGAAATATATCCTCTGAAAAAACCGTCTGAATCTCATCATCAGGCTTTAGAGTATGACTCCTAATTCTCAATACTCCAACATATCCCAGCATGCCTATCATCCCAACGCAAAACACAGTGACCAATACCCTAATAAACAATCTGAAGTTTTTCATTTCCTTCCTGTTTTTACTATCCCTCTTCATTTACTCCCATTGTTGCTATTCACTCCGTCCATAGCAACATCCCATTCTCTTTATAGTATAAAAAAGTGATTGCCCAGCGGCAATTACTTAACTACCACTACGTAACAGCAATTTCCTATTATATAAAAAGACCTCGGCATAACCGAGGTCTCAATATCATAGATTAGAACTTTGCAACACTAACCTTTACTCCAGGTCCCATTGTTGATGTAAGTGTGATACTTCTTAAGTACTGTCCCTTTAAGGTTGAAGGCTTAGCCTTAACGATAGCATCTAACAGAGCATTGATATTCTGTCCTAACTGCTCTTCTGTGAAAGAAGCCTTTCCAACTGGACAGTGAATGATGTTTGTCTTATCAAGTCTGTACTCAATCTTACCAGCCTTGATATCGTTGATAGCCTTTGTAACATCCATTGTTACTGTACCAGCCTTAGGGTTTGGCATTAAGCCCTTAGGTCCTAAAACCTTACCAAGACGACCAACAACACCCATCATATCAGGTGTAGCTACTA
>JAFSGY010000116.1 GCA_017440575.1 Lachnospiraceae bacterium
ACAGAACAAAGGCTGATAGAAATAAAGCTATTAAGTCTGGTGTGAAGACTGCTATTAAGAAAGTCTACACAGCAATCGAAGCTAACGATAAGGAAGCTGCAGCTGCTGCTTTATTAAACGCTACAAGCGTAATCGATAAGGCTACATCTAAGGGCGTGTACCATAAGAATTATGCTTCTAGAAAAGTTTCTCGTTTATCCAAAGCTGTTAACCAGATGGCATAGTCTTGAATATATAGAGTATAAAAAACAACCCATACCGTCATGTGGGTTGTTTTTTTATTCATATTCTTTTTATTCTCTGAATCTAACTAACTCATATCTCTCATTCATCCAGTCAATCGCCTGCGTCATTCCATCTTCGCTAAACGGAAATAATTCCGAAAGCTTCTTTTCCTCCGGCGTTGCTTCAAACCCAAACGGTTCTGGCCAAATATATACCTGTAGCTTCTTCTCATCTTCCACCGTCGCCTGATGAAGCATATAACGCAAGCCTTGATAGCTTCCCGTATAATCTTCCTTTTTCACAAAATTGAGCGATAACAAATCTGCTCTTGTCAGCATATTCTCCTTCCTTTCTTTATAAAGAATGATAAAGAATGTGCTCTAGCACATTCTTTTATACACCTGTTTTTGTTAATACATCCATTAACGAACCTGTCTCGGCTACATATTTATATGCAGGATTCTCTTCCTTCTTGAATAACGGGTAACGGTTAATATAAAATCCATCGATTCCAGCCGCCTTAGCACCAGCCATATCGGACTTCAATTCATTTCCTATCATAACAGATTCTTCCTTTTTCAGCTGATATCTGTCACATAAAATATTATAAAAATCAGGATCCGGCTTCATACAGCCTTCATCAGAGGATATTAATATTCCATCAAAATATGGTATAAGCCCAGTCTGTTCAAGCTCCTGCCATGTAAAGCTTCTCTGCGCATTCGATAATAAATATATCTTTTTTCCTGCCTTCTTCAAACCTCCCAAGCATGCTATGGTATCAGGAAAAAGACTAAGATAGATTAATGAAGTCCTTCTAAAATTCTCACACAAATACCATACCTCTTTATCCGATAAAACATAACCCTTTCCTGCAAAAACCTCACGGAACACATCCTCTATCTGAATCTCCGGCTTAGTATGGCTGCTCGGTTGGCTTCTATGCCATTTTTCAATCCTCACATACCAGTCATAAAATTGCTTCCACTCAAAGGAATACCCCTGCTTACGAAGCCATTTGACATATTTCTTGAAAAAATTCTTGCTATATTCATCTGTATGAATGTCAATCAGTGTTCCATACAAGTCAAAAATATAGTTCTGATACATCACAATTCCTCCTGTTTTTCAATTCCTATACCGCTCACAAAATCAGGGATAAAACTCTCCTTTGCAGTCTCTCCCTCCTGTATAAATGCATTTTCTACATTTATAGAAATAGCGTAATCTACTACCTTATCATACTCTCTAGCCGTTATTCTACGGTTAATCTCCGGAAAGCTTTCCATCTGCGTAAGTGGCGTATATTGATTCATAATACTGATATATATTTTATCTCCATAACACTTATGCAGTTTCTCTATTACCATTCGCGAATCCTTCGTATGCCCCGGTAGAATCATATGTCGCACAATTACACCACGCTTCATAAGTTCCCCTTCAAAAACAGGAGAACCTGCCTGCCTTACCATCTCTGCAATTGCCGCGTTTGCTACTTCAAAATAATCCGGTGCATTAGAATACCTCGTTGCCAACTCTTTGCCATAATATTTACAATCCGGCAGCCAAATATCAATAAGTCCTTCTAACATTCGTATTGTATCTACCTTCTCATAGCTCCCCGTATTATAGACAATCGGAACAGATAATCCATTCTTTTTTGCGCGCTTTAACGCCTCTACAATCTGCGGCACATAATGCGTCGGTGTTACCAAATTAATATTATGGGCACCTTTATGCTGAAGTTCTAGAAATATCTCTGACAATCGTTCTACTGTAATCCTCGTACCTGTATTTCCTATTGCAATCTGTCTATTCTGGCAAAATACGCACCGTAAAGGACACCCCGTAAAAAAAACTGTTCCTGAACCATTGGTTCCACTGATACATGGTTCCTCCCACATATGAAGAGATGCTCTCGCAATCGTCACCTCTGCTGTCATTCCACAATAGCCTGTCTGCCCCATCAGACGATTCGCACCACACTGTCTAGGACATAGCAAACACTTTTCCAACCTTATCATGACGCATCCTCCTGCTTGTCTCCAAGCAGCCATTTATTCAGACATCGATACACTTCATCTGGCTCAATCGGCTTAGAAATATGACCATTCATACCACAACGGAACGAATTCTCTACATCACTTTCTAATGCATTTGCCGTCATTGCAATAATTGGAATCTTCTTACTATCCTCACGTTCCAACGCACGTATTGTCGCCGTTGCTTCATCACCTTTCATAACAGGCATACGAATATCCATGAAAATGATGTCATATGTTCCTTCTTCGGATCCCTTAAACTTTTCTACAGCATCTTTACCATTTCTTGCCTCATCGATAATCAACTCCGTATCCTCCAAGAAACCCTTTACAATCTCCATATTAATACGCTTATCCTCAACAATCAAAATATGCTTGCCTGGATATTTATGCTGCACCGTCGAGAAATCCTTCTCAAATACAGTTTCTGCCTCATCACAAATCTTTAATGGAATCGTAACAACTACCTTTGTTCCAAAATTAACCATACTGTCAATCGTAATAATTCCATGCATAACCTCAACAAAGTTCTTTACAATCGCCATACCAAGTCCAGTTCCTTCAATTTTCTCCGAAAGAACCGTTTCCTCACGCTCAAATGGTTGGAATACTTTTTTTACAAATTCCTCACTCATTCCAATTCCATCATCTGTAACGATAAATCGAATATAACAGTTACCATTTTCATCGCAACTGTCCTCTATTACCTCTAGGGATATTTTTCCAAATGACTGCGTATATTTGACTGCATTTGAAACAAGATTCGTTAAAATCTGTTTTACGCGAAGCTCGTCCATAAGAAGATTCTTGTGAATTACCCTATCACAATCAATAATAAATTCCTGCTGATTATTTTCGCACTTATTTCGGAAAAACAGCTCAATATCATAAATCAATTTCTCCAAATTCGCCGGTTTCTCATGTAATTCAATAATACCGCTTTCAATTTTGTTCATATCCAAAACATCATTAATTAGGGCAACCATATTTTCAGAAGAAGATAAAATCGTGTTCAGACACTTATTCATCTGTTCTTCATCATTAATATGCTTCTTCGCAAGATAAGTCATACCCAAAATCGCATTCATAGGAGTACGAAGGTCATGAGACATATTCGACATAAAACGACTCTTTGCATCATTTGCACTCTCAGCCTGCTTTAACGCCTTTTCAAGGTCTTTACTCTTTTCAGCAAGAAGCTTTGCCATCTCAAGCTCCTTCGCCTTTGCCTCCAACTCCTTCTGTAACTGCTCTGCCTCCCAAATTTCATGCATTTTCGATTCATCAATGTTCTTTACCAGAATCGCCATACGTGTACCGGAAGGCACCTCAACTTTAGTAATATACTCATGATAATAATGATAAAAGCCTTCCTTATCACGCATACGAAATTCACATTCCGCGCGCCCATCTCGTTCAAAACGCTCATCAGACAATTCTCTTAAATATTTCTCTCTATCTTCCTCATGAATCACTGACAACATTTCCTGTACAAGCGCTTCATAGCTTCCTTTTTCCTGAAAATCATACATATTTTCTGAACGATGAATACACTCATATTTATTCGCCTCAATATCACGAAAAGCAACTAGGCTATAAATATTGTTCATTGCCTCAGAGGCAAGTACCTCATTGGTACGAATCTGCATTTCCTCTGTATAATCTCGCAAAGCAAAAATCATTCTCTCATTTCCAATACCATAATCCGGTACCGGGAAGCACTGTAGATTCTTCCATTTCTCATCATATGATTTATAAATGAATTCTATCTTCTTGGCACCACTTGCAAATCGTCCCTTTATATCCTGTACATCCATTAACTGCTTAAACATTCCACGATAAGGTGGCGTCGTCCACGACACAATCGCAAGCTGCATAAGCTGAGCAAAATCCCCTGTCAGATTTTTAATATAATTACCATATCGTTCTGCCGATCGAATAATCTCATACGAACCTTGATTCAAATCAACAACATAAACCTCAAAGAAATCCCTACTAAAATACATCAGCATCTCATCTCTCTGACGTTGCTCCTTCTGTTGCTGGATAATTTCTCCCGCATTCTTAAAGGTATAAACCACCATCGGATTATCCTCTGTATATTCTCGCGACTTTGTAAAATCCAACATCAACCACTTATCATCTATATTCTTGTATACACAGGATACCACCTGTTGGTCATTTCCCAGCTTACTCAATATATATCCCGGCTGCACCATACGAATAAAGTTTTCTTGATATGCTGCATTGACCTGCTCATTCATATATTCTTCCATCATTTCAACGAAATTCTGATTACTCTCTATGCTTTGTATCTCACCATCAATTCGTTTTAGCTTTGCCACCTTACAGTTGCTCAAATCAACAAGTCCAAAATTAAGATATTCCTCTGTCACAGCTGCTGCAATGATTTCATTCATATTACGAAGCTTATATACTTTTCTATTTTGAATCAGAAGCAGCACCATACATGAACCTACCATTAAAATGCAGATTATCTGTGCCCACACTGCTCTTTTAGAATTTTCATTCATCTGTGTTGTTAACTCAATCAGATTCCCCTGTACGCTTTGTATAAACGCATCTGTATTCCTCATCAACCAAGTGTAACACGTCTTATATTCTTCATCTATCAGATAACACATCTGAGGATTTGCCTGTGCATTCCATTCAGGATTACTTCTTGGATAATCTTCTACATAGCTTATATATTCCCAAACATCCTTATCCGCTGTTATTTCAGCCAAATCATCTCCCTGTAGCAAAACTTGCATTGCATATACTTCTCTATTTTGAAGTTCTACACAATTACTACGCATCTCCTGGATCCATACCTGTTCTTCTTCTCCCAACTCATATGCTTCTATCTTATCAAGAATAGGTATTCTTCCGTTTCCATTTAGAACCTGATTCCAATACTCCTTAAAATAAGTAATATCCTTCGTCACCGCATAGTTACGTGCCATGTATGTTAATTCATCTGTAGTTTTCTTTAATTCCTGCCCTAACTGTAATATCTCTGTCTGCGCTTTACTGGTCTTCTCATTCTCTTGCATAGAATCCTTATAATGATTCCAATTAACTGCAAGCAATATAATAACAACTACAACAAACGCCAACATGCCTGCTAAATTTATTTTATATCTACTTATCCTTCGCATCTTTTATTCTTTCTCCCTCTTCTTATCAAACACCACTGATTTTATGTAAATTTTAGCATACGGTAGACCATTAAGGAAGTTTTTTTCGTTTTTCAAAAATTTTCAGATTATTCTATTATTTTTATGCAATTTCATGTAAAATAGTAATATACAACTATCTATTCTATTGGGGGAGAAAATATGTGGAGGTTTGTCATTATGAATTATACATTTCGTGATCCGAATAAATTAACAATGACTTATACCGGACTGCTTCCGGGTAAAAAGGGCAAAGTGATTCATGTTTCATTTGAAAGAAAAACAGATAACGGAACCGACTATGCCGAAATTCAGCTACCAAGCAGAAAGGTTTTGAATTCTAAAGGCTTTGACGAGGGTGAACTTGCCCAATTACAGCTTTACCTGAAAGGTCAGGAAAAAGACATTATCAGAAATGCAAAACAGATTAATCACGATTTGATTTATAAGCTTTAAAAAAATCCCATTCTTACTTTTCGGAAGTAGGAATGGGATTTTCTAATTTATATCTTATTTATAATTTACAATCTTACCGAATTCAGCCTTGAGAGAAGCACCACCAACAAGACCACCATCAATATCAGGCTGAGCAAATAACTCTGCTGCATTTCCAGCATTTACAGATCCACCATACTGAATACGAACAGCTTCTGCTGTAGCTGCATCATAGATTTCTGCGATACAGTCACGGATTCCCTTACATACTTCCTGAGCCTGCTCAGTTGTAGCTGTCTTACCTGTTCCGATAGCCCAGATTGGCTCATAAGCGATTACCATACCCTTAACCTGATCAGCTGTTACACCTACAAGGTCAGACTTAATCTGTAATCTAATCCAATCCATAGTTACACCCATTTCTCTCTGCTCTAAAGATTCACCACAGCAAAGAATTGGAGTAAGACCATGCTCTAATGCCTTTAATACCTTCTTGTTTAAGAAAGCATCTGTCTCATTGAAGTAATCACGACGCTCAGAATGTCCGATGATAACATACTTAACACCAGCATCTACTAACATAGCAGGTGCGATTTCACCTGTGTAAGCGCCCTTCTCTTCTACATACATATTCTCTGCACCAACTTCAACATTAGTACCCTTAACAGCTTCTACTACAGGTACAATGTCAATTGCAGGTACACAATATACTACATCTACTTCATCAGACTTAACTAAATCCTTTAATTCAGCTACTAACTTAACAGCCTCGCTTGGAGTCATGTTCATTTTCCAGTTACCAGCTA
>JAFSGY010000117.1 GCA_017440575.1 Lachnospiraceae bacterium
AAAAAAATAAAAAAAGTTCTTTAAAGGCATAAAATACATGCTATATAATGTAGAGGAAACAGACAAAAATTGTAAAAGCATTATTTATGCTCTAGTGCACCTCCAGGGGCTCGAACCCTGGACACCCTGATTAAGAGTCAGGTGCTCTACCAACTGAGCTAGAGGTGCATATTATTTATTCGTTTACCGAACAAGCATTATCATATCACTCAAAAAGGAACGTGTCAACAATTTTTTTTAGAAATTTCTAAAAAAATAAAAAAAGTTCTTTAAAGGCATAAAATACATGCTATATAATGTAGAGGAAACAGACAAAAATTGTAAAAGGAGTCACCATGTATACAAAAGAAGATTTAAAACAACATTTACAACAAATGGGCTTTGTAGGAACAGAGACCATTATGATACATTCTTCCATGAAATCTATCGGAGAGGTAGAGGGAGGGGCAGAAATCGTAATTGATACTCTGATGGAATATTTTCAGGAGGGCTTATTACTGCTTCCGACTCATACATGGAATCAGATGAGCGAGGAATATTGTGTATTTGACCCGCAGACAGAGCCGGCATGCGTTGGAATTCTTCCAAATCTCTTTATGAAAAGAAAAGGAGTTGTACGCTCTCTTCATCCGACACACAGCATTGCTGCATATGGAAAAAGGGCAGCAGAATATATTCGGGGAGAAGAATACGTAACGACGCCATGTGCGCCAAATGGTTGTTGGGGGAGACTTTTGGAGGAAGAGGCAAAGATATTGTTGATTGGTGTTACACATGCTAGAAATACTTTTATTCATAGCATTGAAGAAATGTGGGATGTGCCGGAACGTCTGACTGCAGAGCCCGTTCTCTTTCAGATTAAGCTGTCGGATGGAAGCGTAAAGCCTGCGCCTGTGCATCGCCACTACAATCCTTATACGGATCATATATCTGAGGAATACGATAAGATGCTTGAGGGTTATTTTCGGACAGAAGCGGCTGTAAAAGTAGAGTTTGGAGATGCTAAGTGTATCCTGTGTGATGCAAAGAAGCTTTATGAGGTAACGGGAAGAATCCTGAAGCAGGAGCGTAATTGTTTTATTGATTGTAAACAAATACCAGAGGAGTGGTATTTAACGGATATGGATTAGCAAAAGAATTTTTAGTATAATATATGTTTTTTCACGTTAATATGATAAAATAACACTATCTATGGGTTTTTTTGTAAAATATGAAAATCAGGAGAATTGATTTACTATGTCTAAGACATTTTTTGCCGGACTATCAATAGTCGTGTTTATCATATTAATCATATGTGCATACAGATGCAGAAGAGGACGTGACCGTCTAGGTAAGAGTATTGCTGCTTTTTTGCTTGCGGGTGCTTTTGCGATTGCTTGTTATAGTGTGATTTTTTATACAGAGGAATATACATATCTGTCATTAGGTTATAGTCTTTTCTTTTTATCTATGGACTGGGTATGCTATACCATGATGCGTTATGCGGTTGAGTATACAAGACATAAAGGAAAGAAGTTTATATCCTTTCATAAACGTGTTCCGCATATCATAAAGGCTGTTTTGGTTGTTGATTCGATTTCTATGCTATGTAATGTGGCTTTTGAACATGCTGCTAAATACCATGTGGTTTATTATCATGAAGAACGTTATCTTAGATATATTCAACAGCCGGCATACTATGTGCATTTGCTGCTGTGTTATCTGATGTTTAGTGTTGTGTTATATTTGTTTGTGAAGAAGATTATAACAGCCCCCAGGATTTATAAGAGAAAATACTATATGGTATTAATCATTTTGATTATGCTGGTATTGGCTGATGCATGTATTCTTATTTTTAAACCATGTGTCAATATTACGGTGTTCTCTTATGCGATTGCAGCATTGCTGATTGATTACTTTACATTCTATTATATTCCGCAGTATCTGGAGCGCTTTATGCAGATACAGGCGCAGAATAAGCAGCAGGATATGATTATTATGTTTGATAATGAGGATAATTGTATCTATAGGAATGGAAATGCGTCTCTGTTTTTAACAGATAATGGTGGCATCAGTAAGGAAAGCTATGAAAAGGCATGGGAGTATGTGGATGAAAGTCAGAGCATGGCAGTTCTGGAAAAGGATGGTACGAAACAGTATTTTGTAAGAGAATATGAGTCGTTATCTGATGAAAAAGGAAAATATATGGGCTGCTTTTTTGTTATGCATGATATAACTAAGGAGAGGGAGCTACAGGAGAAGTACCGTTATCTTGCAACACACGATTCCCTGACAGGATTGTATAACAGAACTTATTTCTTTGAAAAAGCAGAAGAGTTTATGAAAGCGAATCCGAATGAGAAATATCTCATTATCTGTTCTGACATCAGACAGTTTAATGCAGTAAATGATATTTTTGGAACGGAGACCGGAGACAGAGTATTGAAAATCATTGCTGAGCAGCTGATTCAGGATGATCATAACGACAGAGTATATGGTAGAATTGCAGGTGACAGCTTTGCCTTATGTATTGCGAAGGAAAAGTTTGAAGCAATGGCACCTTATTTTGAAAACGGAAATACCATGCATGTCAAAAATGTAAACTATCCCATTATGAATCATATGGGCATCTATGAAGTAAAAGATATGTCTATTTCTATAGCGGCTATGTGTGACAGAGCTCTGCTTGCTATCGATTCTATTAAGAATGACATGCAGAAGGGAATTGCTTATTACGATAACACAATTCGTGAAAAGATGTTGCAGGAAAAGGCTATTATGCGAGACTTACTTCCAGCCTTTGAAAAGGGCGAGTTTACTGTATATTTACAGCCGCAGGTTAGTCATAGTATGCGGGCAATTGTTGGTGCTGAAATATTAGTGCGTTGGATAAATCCTGATAAAGGTGTGATTCCTCCGGATGTGTTTATTCCTCTTATTGAGAATAATGGTCTTGTCAGCAGATTGGATCAATATATATGGCGCAAGGCATGTGAAGTATTAAAGCATTATGAGAAAAAAGGCAGGAAAATATCACTGTCAGTAAATATTTCCGTAAAAGATTTTTATTATCTGGATTTATATAAAGAATTTATGGGATTGGTCAAGGAGTTCGATATTGAGCCATCCCGACTTAAGCTGGAGATTACTGAGAGTGCGGTTATGCTGGATGTGCCAAAGCAGGTTACTTTGATTCGTAAGCTACAGGCAGAAGGCTTTATGATTGAAATGGATGACTTTGGAAGTGGCTATTCTTCATTAAATACTTTAAAAGACATACCGGTTGATATTTTGAAGCTCGACATGAAGTTTATGGGACAGGCAGAAGATCCGGAGAGAAGTGCTAATATTTTGCAAATGGTTGTAGAAATGGCAAAGAAACTCGAGATGCCGGTTATTGCAGAAGGTGTAGAAACAAAGGATCAGGCTGATTTCCTTGGTAGTATTGGTTGTGATATTGTACAGGGCTATTTTTATGCAAGACCAATGCCATTAGAAGAGTTTGATGAGCTTCTTGAAAAATATCCATATCAAGAGCTTTTAGAAAGGGTATAAAGAATTATGATATTTGAAAGTCATGCACATTATGATGACGATGCATTTGATGAGGACAGAGAACTGCTTCTGTCCTCTTTGCAGGAAAATGGAATAGAATATGTAATCAATGTGGGAGCGAGCTTAAAAAGTACCGCTTCAACGGTGGAGTTGACAAAGCGTTATCCGTTTGTTTATGGGGCTGCAGGTGTGCATCCAAGTGAAACGGCTGAATTGAATGAAGAGAATTTTAAGTGGCTTGTGGAGCAGTGCAGACAGCCTAAAATTGTTGCAGTTGGTGAGATAGGACTTGATTATTACTGGGAAGAGCCAGAGCATGATATTCAGAAAATCTGGTTCGAGCGACAGTTAAAGCTTGCGAAAGAGATACAAAAGCCTGTTATCATTCATTCCAGAGAGGCGGCAAAGGATACCTATGATATTATGTGCGCTCACAAGGCAGAAGAAATAGGTGGAGTGGTGCATTGCTATTCCTATAGTGCAGAAATGGCGTTAGAGTATGTAAAAATGGGATTTTATATTGGAATTGGTGGCGTAGTGACCTTTAAGAATGGAAAAAAGATGAAGGAAGTGGTAGAGGCAGTTCCAATAGAAAAGATTTTAATCGAAACAGACAGTCCTTATCTGGCGCCGGAGCCTAATCGTGGCAAACGTAATTCTTCCTTGAATCTGCCTTATATTGCTAAGCAGATTGCAGAGATTAAGAACATGTCCTATGAGGAAGTAGTAGCAAGAACCAATCAAAATGCGAGAACCTTATTTCATATTTAGTGTTTTAAGTGGAAAGGAAACATATGGCAAGCTTAGGAAATCCAACAAATACTATTGCGATTTTGCAAAAATATAATTTCAATTTTCAGAAGAAATTCGGTCAGAACTTCCTGATTGATGCAAATATTTTACAAAACATTATTGATGCCGCTGAGGTTACCAAGGATGACTGTGTGTTAGAGATTGGACCGGGAATTGGAACTATGACACAGTATCTGTGTGAGAATGCAAGAGAAGTAGTAGCGGTAGAAATCGATAAAAACCTAATCCCTATTTTGGAAAATGATACTCTTGCGGCATATGATAATATTACAATCATCAATGAAGATATCTTGAAGGTGGATATTAATAAAATCGTTCAGGAGAAGAATGGAGGAAAGCCAATTAAGGTGGTGGCAAATCTCCCTTACTATATTACTACACCGATTATTATGGGACTCTTTGAGAGCCATGTACCATTAGATAGTATTACGATTATGGTGCAAAAAGAGGTGGCAGACCGTATGCAGGTAGGACCTGGTACAAAGGATTATGGAGCGCTTTCTCTTGCGGTTCAATATTATGCAAAACCAAAGGTTATGCTGACAGTTCCGGCAAGCTGTTTCATGCCAAGACCGAATGTAGACAGTGCAGTAATCCGTCTTACCAGATACCAGAATCCACCAGTTGTGGCAAAGGATGAGCACTTTATGTTTAATCTTATCAGAGCCTCCTTTAATCAGAGAAGAAAGACTTTGGTAAACGGGCTTACGAATGCGGCAGAATTAAAGGTTACGAAGGATAATGTACTGGCTGCCTTAGAGCAGATGGGACTTCCTGCAACAATACGAGGAGAAGCATTGACGTTGGAACAATTTGCATTGCTGTCAGATATTTTGTTGGTTAGAAATAAGGTATCATAAGTGTATTTCTTCCTAAAACGCATTAAAACGATTTTATTGTAACAATTTGGAAAGAAACGTTGATTTTTTAGGGGTTAACGTATACAATATTCTCTGGGAGAGCAACTATATAGGGGAAGTAAAATAAAAGTGTAAATTTAATAAGTCGAAAGATTTATTTTTTGGGTTGCATAAATTACATATGTAGTTTATGCAATTTTTTTGGGTTAACGACTAGGACTAATTTACTATAAAATGAAAGAAAAGAGATTAGACAGGTTATGAGATTTATTGGAGCAGCAGTCACAGATGTTGGAATTGTAAAAAAGGTGAATCAGGACAGCCTCACACTAAAGGTAGCACATTCCCGATGGGGAGATGTGTGTATGGCAGTTATTTGTGATGGATTGGGAGGATTGTCTCAGGGAGAAGTGGCAAGTGGTAATGTTGTTCTTGCCTTTGACCAATGGTTTAAAAATGCTTTTCTGAGTGCTACAGAGGACTGGACGAAGGAAAGTATTCAGAGGGCATGGGAAGAGCTTGTCTATTCCATAAATACAAGGATTCAGGATTACGCAAAAAGGCAGGGTGTAGAATTAGGAACGACTCTGACGGCTGTTTTGTTTTTGCAGGATAAATATTATGTGGTTCATGTGGGCGATTGTCGTTTGTATGAAATAGATGACGATATCAGGCAGATTACCAAGGATCATACATTGATAGAGCAGGAGCTGGATAAAGGAAGTATATCGGAAGACGATGCCAGAATGGACGGTAGGAGAAATGTGTTGTTACAGTGTATTGGAGTAACGAAGAACTTGCAGATTGATTTTCTGGTTGAGGATATAAAGCCGGGAGCGTGTTATTTATTATGCTCCGATGGATTTAGGCATGCGATAGAGCAAGAGGAGATTTATTTCTTTTGTAGTCCTAGAAAGTGCAAGACACAGGAAGCAATGCAGGTACAGCTTGAGAAGCTGACAGAGCGAAATAAACAGCGTGGTGAGCGTGATAACATATCGTCAATATTGTTACAGGTAGGAAAAGAAGAATGCTAGAGATAGGAACTATTTTTGACGGGAAATACAGAATATTGAGTAAGGTTGGACAGGGTGGAATGAGTACGGTCTACCTTGCGATTAATGAAAAAGCAAATAAACCATGGGCAATTAAGGAAGTCCGCAAGGATGGTGTGCAGAATTTTGAGGTTGTAAAACAGAGTCTGTTAATAGAGACAGATTTGTTAAAGAAGCTGTCGCATCCAAATCTGCCAAGTATTATTGATATTATTGACCAGGATGAAAACTTTCTTATTGTTATGGATTATATAGAAGGAATTACACTGGATAAGATAGTAAGTGAGAATGGACCTCAGGAGCAGGAGGATGTGGTCAGCTGGGCAATTCAGCTGTGTGATGTTTTGCAATATCTGCATACCAGGGAACCGTCAATTGTTTATCGTGATATGAAACCGTCCAATGTTATGCTCAGATACGATGGAAGTGTTGTGCTGATTGATTTTGGAACAGCAAGAGAATATAAGGAAAGGGCAGTAGGAGATACTACTTGTCTTGGAACGCAGGGGTATGCAGCACCAGAACAGTTTGGAGGTCAGGGACAGACAGATGCAAGAACCGATATTTATTGTCTGGGTGCCACCATGTATCATCTGTTGACAGGGCATAATCCATCAGAACCGCCGTATGAGATGTATCCGATTACTTATTGGAATCCTTCTCTTTCAAGTGGACTGGAGGGAATCATTCAGAAATGTACGCAAAAAAACCCTGAGGACAGATATCAGTCAGCGGAAGAGCTGATGTATGCGTTGCAAAATTATAAGGACTTGGATCTTCCAATGATACGAAGATATAAGAAAACTATTGGTTGGTTTGGTTTTTTAATGATTATGGCAATTGTCAGTGGAGGATTGTCGTTAGGAAGTATGTTAAGTGCTAAGAATCAGCAGAAAAGTGAGTATACGTATCTGGTAGATGCTGCACAGAAGGCAAGCAGCAAGGAAGATAAGATGGCTTACTATATAGAAGCTATTGAAACAGACAGTACAAAGATAGATGCATATGAAGGATTAGTGGAACACTTCATTGAAGATGGTATCTTTTCTGATGAGGAAGAAAAGTCACTAGTTCGATTGAATGTAAGTACCAATAAATATTTTCAGAATCTGGAGCAGACAAATGCTATTGCTTATGCTGATTTGTGCTTCAAAATAGGAAATGCCTATTGGTTTTACTATTCCCATTCAGAGAGTAGACAGTCCACAGCGGTTCCATGGTTTACAACAGCGGCTTCTTATTATGAAAATGTGGCTTCCATGGAACAGGAATATAAGCGCTGTAACATATACATAGAAATAGGCAATTTTTATAAAAAGATAGTAACAGCTCAGATAGAAGGAACTGATGCGGGTATGTACGGATCCTATTGGAATAATCTGATAGAGCTGAAAACATTAAATGATATGTCTCCGGATAGAGAACTTATTACGTTGAGATTATATGAAGAAATTGTTACCCGTTCTATGGAATATGCCAAGTATTTAAGGGAGGACGGTATTACAAAAGAAGAGATTACTGCTGTATATGAAGGTATTACAGCAGATATGGATTCTATGGAGGAGAATGCAACAGAAAAGGTATACGAAGAAATAGAAGGCCTTAGAGCATTAATGAAACAGGCTGATATGATGATTCGCTCTAGCTATAAGGAGGAGAAATAGTATGACAGTGAATGGGATGATGTTGCTCTCTAAGGTGTTTCTAGGCATGATGATTTTCTTTTTGATTGCAGCTATTGTAGTTTTTTTTAGTTTGGATGTAAGAAAAGCGTGGTGTATGCTAACAGGGAAAAGAGTACCTGCACATTCAAGAAAAAAGGAGTCTGTCAAGGCAGAGCATAAGAATAATAAGGCTAATAAATATATCAATAGAGAATCAACAATAAAAGAGGTAACAGCGCAGACTCGGCAAGCCATGATGGATAATCTGTCGGAAATGGGAATGGAAGCAACGGCATTGTTACATACAAGTGAGAGTATAGATAATCATATAGAAGGTTATGATCCGACGACAATATTAACGGACAACGAAGGCGAAACAACAGTATTAGCTGAAACTGTGGCAGAAACAACAATACTTTCACAGAAACAGGACAACAGTACAGATATTGTTATGGATATTACCTTTATTCATACAGAAATAACGCTGTAGGGAGCATATGAAAGAAAGGTATATTAGGAAATGAAAAAGAGAATTCGTGTAGCAGTAAAAAGATTGATTTGTCTGGTCACAATATGTGCCTTGACAGTAGGGGCATGTCCACTTCCAATTGCTGCTGCAGAACAAGAGGGAGTAACTGTAGTAATAGATGGAGAACAGGATGGAAATTCTTCTACACAACAAAGTGTGGTAGCAGAACCGATACCAGGAGATTCGATGGTAAAGCCAATAACAATGGATTCAAGCACAGAGTCAATAATGGAGGAACAGACTACAGAGTCAACAACGGAGGAACATACCACAGAGTCAACAACAGAGGAACATACCACAGAGTCAACAACAGAGGAACATACCACGGAGTCAATAACGGAGGAACATACCACAGAGTCAACAACGGAGGAACATACCACAGAGCCAACAACAGAGGAACATACCACAGAACTAACAACAGAGGAATATACCACAGAGCCAACAACAGAGGAACATACCGCAGAGCCAACTACTCAGGTAGACCCGGTAGATACGATAGAACTTACTGTCAGTAATGTAAATGTTTCTGATGGAGGAACGACCTATCAATATCAGAGTGGAGCTGCGGTAAGTAGATATTTTACGATAGGTGTGAATGGTTCAGCCAACATAAAAGTAACAGCTTCAGAAAATACGGAAGAAGTTATAGAAATTGGTGAAGGTTTAGCAGAAGATACTTCGATTGTAGTAGTTATGGAAGGACCAAATGGAGTATATCAGACCATAGCAGGAAGTGTGGAAGCAAATGGCGAATTAGAATTCACTGCTTCTGTTTCCGGTACGTTTGAAATGAAGGAAACGGGAGATTATACATTTTATACCGTTGTGACAGATGCATATGGTAATGAGCAGACGTCACAATCATTTACAGAGAGTATAGCAATACCTTCTGCAATTGGTGTAGTGATAGAGAATCCGGTTCTTAGTGTTTCAGAGGAAAAACAATATCCTGAAACAGGTATTTGTACGACTTTTCATATTCCATGCAGTGTAGACTTTGCTATCAGTCTTACAGGACTTGATGGAGAAGTGTCCACAAGCCAGAGAGCACAGGAAATCAAAGAGAAGCTTTCACAATATAGGGCTTATTTTAGTGTCGATAATACGTTTGGTGAAGAAGTATCTTTAGATGCAACAGAATTGTCAGAAGCTTTGATTACATCTAATGGTAGTAAAGTATTCTATAAAGAGGAAGCAACAGTAAAGGTAAAGACAGCTGGAGTTCATAATATCTATGCCAAGGTAAATAGTATAGAGGCAGAAAGTGTTGAAATTACTATTGAAAAGCTAGTGCAGAGTTTGGATTACCAGTCACAGGATAACGCAGGGAATCCATATGAATTCCAAAAGGATATTACATGCTGGTTGTCACCAGACAGCATCTATGCAGGAGAAGTTGTTCCTGTTGTGACAGATGAAGCTGGAAATGAGATTGCAGCAAGTGAAGTAACTGTTACGCAGTCAGGAAATCAATATTTGGTTCATGCGACTAATCTGGCTTGTAATGAGGACAAGACTTATACCATAACCTTTTCTCATAGTGGAAATGATATCTACGAGTCAGCAAGTAAAAGTATTGATTTGACTTTTAAGAGAACGGTGACAGAAATCATATATGAGCAAAACTTCACAAATTCTGTTCAGCAGTATCAGAAGGAGATTACATATACCATTCCTGATCATATTGATAGTAGCAAGGTTTTATGCTATGAGGTAGATGCAGACGGAACAAAAATAGAGAATGGTGATTTGAATATTGAAGTAAAAAATAATCAGGTTATTCTCTACCACACAAATGATGACAATGTGGAAACATCAACACATACGGTTGTATTTGAATATTTGGGAGATAGCATTTATACAACAGATAAGCAGGAAAAGACCTTAGAATACAGTAAGCTGAAACAAGATATTCAGTTTACTTCGAATCCTTCTTATGGAACAGGTACCTTCCCATTTAGCAAGAAGTCAATAGAATTCGAAATTTTAAATAGTGTAGGCGAAGTTACCTATTATGAGTCAAATGAGAAGGGTGAGAAATTACCGGATGATGAAGACAAGAATCTGGTTATAAAGAAAAAAGCAGGTAATAATAATGTATTTACAGTAAAAATGTATAATAAGAATCAGGTAGATGAAGCATTCTTTTATATGACCTTTGAATATACCGGCAATCAGGTATATTCCAGTGCATCCAAGACTATTAAGCTGCACTGCGTAAGAGAAAACCCAAAGATTGGTTATCAGCCGGATTTGAAGAAGCAGACTTATCGCTATGACGATCAGATTGTATACACATTTACCAGTGAGTATGTAGAAGCAGAAAACATAGAGTTTTATGAGTCAGATGCAAATGGAGAGCCAATTACAGACGGAATCTTACATATTACAAGGGAAGATAATCAGTTTATCGTTACAGCAGACAACAGTGATAGTCAAAACTATGAGACAAGTGCAACACATTATATTACTTTTGCATTTGGAGGAAATGAGGATTATCAGGTAGATACACAGACTTTTGCGCTGGATTATGCAAGACAAGAAAATGATATTGCATATACACTAAGCTCTAGCGATAAGATTTATGAGTATGGTGAAGTTGTTACCTTATTTTATGACAGAGGAGCAGAAGCAGGAGGAATCAGCTGTTATCAGTCCGATGCAGAAGGAAACAGACTGGATGGAAGCAATGATCTAATGATTAAAGAGGGAGAAAATGGTAGCTTTTTGGTAAGTGGACAGAATCTATCACCAGAGGGTAAGCCGTTTTATGTAACAGTTGCACATGCAGAGGATGGAGTATACCTTGCAAATCATAAGACCTTTGACTTTAATGTTGTAAAAATTAATTTAAATAGAAATATTGATGTACAGGAGCTGGAAAACGGTATCTTCTTCAAGACCAGAAAGATGTATGTAGATGTATTTATATCAGCGCAGTATGATAACTTAACGCAGGAAGGTGTAGATGCCATTTCCTTTGAATTGAAGGCTATCTCAAATACAGATGATGCGGATTCCATGGTAATGGAACATAAGAAACCGGTGGTATCCTATGACAAGGATAAGCAGGAATACTGTTTCCATTATGAGATTGAAAAGGACTTTGCTCATAAGCTGGCGGCAAAGGGTGATTATAAGATAGAGGCAACGGCAGGCTATGGTGTAAATTATTTTGAGGATTTCACTGTTGCCCGTGATTCCGTGAAGGTAGAAAAAAGTGATCTTACCATAACATGGGATGAAGAAACAAGCCGTAGTTTGGAATACAGCAAGGAATGCAAGAAAATAAGTTATGAAATTAGTGGTGAGAACTTCGAGGAATATCCGGTAGGAAGTACAGCAGTTGTTGGAGGAGATAAGAATATCGAGATTACTCATATTGATAACGAGGGCTTTGAGTATAAGATATTAAAGGCAGGAACAGCGCATGTTGTACTTACTGTGGATGACACATCTGAGTATGATGCTCATAATGAAGCAAAGATAGAGATGGATATTACCATTACTTCTCCAAGCAATACAGACTACACAATCAATGGAAAGACACCGGAAGCATTTTTGCAGAGTGCAGTAAGCGTTCCGACAGAAGATGGTGAAGAGAAATGGTACAAGGATGATATTATCTTTACCTTTGGAGAGGATAATCTGTATACACAGATTTGTTATAAAACAGACAAAGAAGAGAAATGGCATACCGAGCAGATTGAAAATTTTGTGATTAGTGAGAGCATGCCAACAAGCTATGAATACTATTTCTGTGATACAGAGATAGGTATTTATAGTAATGAGGTTAAGCCTAATATGACATTATCTGATATTGGCGTAGACCAGACCAATCCATCATGGAATACAGCATTGGTTGTAGACCGGACTCCAAGTGAGCATTCCAATAATGTAATAAGTTATTTCCCAACAGGAATTACGATTACCGGATATGCAGGGTCAACCCTTACCAGTGATAAAAAGGTAGATGCAGGCTCTGGTATTGAAAAGGTATTAGTACAGTATGGCAATTCCGGTGTGTGGGAAGAAATAGCGTTTGAAGACAGATATAGCAATCGTTATGAGCTGATATTAAGTGAGAATAAAAATTACGGAAGCATTAAGCTTAAGACCGTAGATTATCTGGGACATGAAAGTGAAGTAGCAGAATATACAAAGGTTGTTTGTGTGGATGATGTGATTCCGGTTGTAGTGGCAGTAAACGTTGATGAGACCGGAAATACTGTTCATTACGATGGAACATGGACGAATCAGCAGCTTCGTTATGCCGTTGATTTATTAGAGAAACCACAGGTGTCAGGAATTTATCAGTATGAATGGGCATTTGTACTGAGAGGAACAGGAACACAGCCGGAAGAAATAACCGAGTGGACGAAGATTGATAAAAATGAGTTAGAGGTTATTTTTGGTACAATAGCAGGTGATAAAGAGCATTATGCTCAGAAAAACGGAACACTTTATTTCAGAGCACAGTCTAATGCAGGATTAACTACAACAGAAGAAGACATTCTGAAACAGAAGAAAGAAATCAGAATCTGGCAAGAGGAGTTAGAACCGGCTAAGATTACAGAAAGTATCAAGCCTGATTCCAGTACAGGCTGGTATAACGTGAAAACAGGAGAAGTAAGTATTTCCTTTGAATATCCAGTATATGATGAAGAAAACTGTGCACCGGCAATAGGAATTGTATATACTCTTGCAACAAAAACAAATCAGGATGGTGAAGCAAACAGTGAGACCAGAAGATTCTTCAAGGGTATTTTTGCAGAGCTGACAGAGAATGGTGTGATAGAAAATGTTCAGGATGATGACCTTACGGCAGGTATCATTACCATTGATAAGGACAGTATCAATACACTTTCTGTTCATGTAGAGGATGCAGCAGGAAAC
This sequence comes from Lachnospiraceae bacterium, assembly GCA_017440575.1. Classification (GTDB taxonomy): domain Bacteria; phylum Bacillota; class Clostridia; order Lachnospirales; family Lachnospiraceae; genus COE1. Next base: position 13,352 of record JAFSGY010000117.1, read on the forward strand.
CAGTCAGAGATTTTGGAATACGAATATAGGGCAGATTTTATAGTTCCTGATATTTTATCTGCGACAGCAGGAGGAACAGATATTAAGATTCATAAAAACGATGCATCAGGTGCACTTTATTCGAAGTTTTCACAGAGCGCGTTATCCGTAGATGCAGAAGCGGAATATGGTATTAGTGAAAAGCAGAACTTCTATATGGCAGTGACACAGGATAAGGGTGGAAAGGAATCGCTTTCCGGTGGAAATATCAGAGATTCTCTAAATATCGAACCATGTACCAGAGGCTATGTATATCTGTGTGCTGTGGATGGTGCGGGTAATCAGTCAGAAGCATGGACAGATGGTATTGTTGTAGATAATCAGGCACCAACAGGCGGAAGCCAGCAAGAGATTTCGATTGTCATGGAAGGCATGAATAGTGCGGAGTTCTTTAACAAGGATGTTGAAGTAACCTTGAATGTTGCAGATGCACCTGCTAACGATCATTATTCAGGATTGAAAAATGTAACCTATACTTTGGGAAGAGATAATCAGAATACAGAAAGTGATGTTACTGTTTTTGACAGTCAGACAGCGGCTCTTTCCTGGGAAGAGATTAAAAATAATCATGACTTTGAAACTGACAGTATTGTTATTAATGCAGCCCAAAATGAAAGTAATCATGCCTTTATTGAGGTTACAGCAACCGATTATGCAGGTAACGTCAGCACGGTAACAAAGGAGCTGCAGATTGATGTAACTAATCCACAGATTGAGATTATCTTTGAACAAAATGATGCGTTAAATGAAACCTATTACAAGAATAATCGTGTAGCAAGAATTGATATTAAGGAACTGAACTTTGATCCGAGTCAGGTAGGACTTGTTATTTATAAGGATGGAGCAGAAGAGCCTGCATTAATACCTGCTGTTACCAGCTGGAATACAACAGAGGGAAATGTCCATTCTACTTATATTACCTTTGCAGAGGATGGTGATTATTCTTTTGAGGTTACTTGTACGGATCTTGCTGGAAATGAGGCAGAAAAGGTAGTGTCAGAGACTTTTACCATTGATAAGACCAAGCCTGTTGTAGAGGTTTCTTATGACAATAACAATGCATGGAAGGAAAATTATTACAGTCAGGCTAGAACAGCTACCATTACTGTAACAGAGCATAACTTTAATCCAAATGATTTTGAAGCAATCATTACACCAGGTGCTGTAATGGGAAGTTGGACACATAATGAAGATGTACACAGAGTGAGCATCTATTTTGATCAGGAGCAGCACTATACCTATTACGTAAATTACACAGATCTTGCAGGCAATATGATGGATGCTTTTGCAGAGGAAAATTTCTATATTGATATGAACAGCCCGGTTATACAGATAAGCGGAGTAGAGGATCGTTCTGCAAATGCAGGTGATGTGATTCCGGTTGTGTTAGTAAGTGACCAGAATTATGATATCGAGGGTGTTCAAATAACGCTACAAAACAGCAAAGGACAGCAAATAGCAGTAGCTCATACAGTAGCAACATTAGAAGGCGGTTATAGCTATACACTTATGAATGTGAATGAACAGCCGGATGAGATTTATACATTAACCGTTATTGCGACAGATATGTCAGGAAATCAGAGTGAGCTTACTTATCGTTTCTCTCTGAATCGAAATGGTTCGGTATATGATTTAAGTCAGATGTCTGCTTTGGTAGATAAGGCATATGTAAGATACATGAATATAGAAGATCTGCAAATATATGAAATGAACGTAAACACGGTAGAAGAGTTTAATATTATCGTTACCAGAAATGGTAAGGCAGTTAATAGTATAGAAAGAGGGGCTAGACCTCAGGAAAGTGTGCAGGATGCTATTTACTATGCAACGAATGTAGAAGGAAACGATGACATTGGTTATGAGTATGAGTATACCATATACAGAGAATCCTTCCAGCAAGAGGGTATTTACAACATTATGTTCTATTCTCGTGATAAAGCAGGAAATGAGGTAAACAATACTTTAACAGATAAGAAAGCAGAGATTACCTTCGTTGTAGATAATTCTGCCCCAATGGTTGTGGTAGAGGGCGTAGAGCCAGGAGAGCTTTACACGGAAGAAACTAAGGATGTAAATGTCTATGTGTCCGATAACTTTAAGCTCCAGGAGGCATATTTTGAACTGGTAGACGAAGACGGAAATGCATTACAAACCTATAACTACATGGAATTAGCCGAAGAAGAAGGCGATATTGTAACTATTACACTTCCAAGTAGTAATAAAAAGATGTCTATTCAGTATTATGCATTAGACGTAGCAGGAAATGATATTACAACCATGCCGGATGAAGCGGTTGCAACAAGCTTTATGATTACAACCAATGCATGGATTCGTTACATTAATAACAAAAAGGCAGTTGCCGGAACTGTTTGCGTTGCAGTTTTAATTGTTGTAGCATCGGCAGCAGGAGTCTTCTTTAGAAGGAGAAAGCTATAAAAAATAAGTACAAGATTATAAAATAAGTTAGTCAGGTTTTGTTGTGATATCAACAAAACCTGATTGGCTATCTGCGGATAATTATAATGTCATAGTTATTGTGGCTACATTGTGGATAAAAAAGAGATAAAAATTTAGAATTGTGGATAAATTGTGTAACACTATATCTTGTAGCGTTGACATAAGAAAAACGTTATGATAAACTTTATTTTGTAGAGTAGTCTGAAAAATCGAAAAGTTTACAATTTTCAGACAATAGTTGTAGTCAAAGGGGTAATGGCTTACAGAGGTGATTTTACTTGGATAAATATGAATACAAGCTTCGTTCAGAGGAAATTTTGAAGCTGATAGAGGAAGAAAGTTATGTTGAGGCCGCTCATATTGCAGATACCATAGACTGGAGACGTGTGAAAAGTATCTCCATGCTTCTTAGAGTTGCGGCCCTTTATAGAGTCAATAGACGGAATGAGGACAGTAGAGCTGTTCTGCTGCTCGCTTATGACCGTTATCCTACTAACCGTTCGGTTGTTTATTCCCTGTGTGAAGTATCAATTGAGTTAGATGACGTAGTAGCAGCAATCGAATATTATAAGGAATTTGTAAAATTGGCACCAAGGGACAATGGTGTCTATACGTTGCGCTATCGGATTTTGGAGGCACAGGAAGCCAATCTCGAAGAAAGAATTGGCGTGTTAGAGGAACTGAAAAAGAGAGATTATCAGGAAGAATGGGCGTATGAGCTGGCTTACCTGTATCATAGAGTAGGATTGGGAACCAAGTGTGTGGAAGAGTGTGATGACTTGATTCTCTGGTTCGGTGACGGTCCATATGTAACAAAAGCAATGGAGCTTAAAATGCTTCATGCGCCATTAACGGCAATTCAACAGAAGAAATATGATCTGGTACAGCGACAGCTTCAGGGAGAGACGGTAGAAGAAGAACAGTCTTATTATGAAGATGAGAATCAGGAAGCATATAATGAGGAGTATTCTGAGGAAACGTATACAGAAGGATATGAGCAGACAGAGTACGCAGATGAGATGTATGCGCAGGAAGAATACGTTGATGAAATGTATGCACAAACTGCGTATGAGCAGGAGAAGTATACCGAAGAAGCTCAATATGTATATGCTGATGAGGATAATAACGAATATACCTATTATGAAGGAAATACATATGTCAATGAGCATGCACAGGAAGAGCCATATGTAGGAAGTGCATATGCGGAGCCGGTTCAAAAGCAGACCACAGGCTCTCTTGATATGAGTCAGTATAATACCATCAATCTGCAAAAGGTAGTTGCAGAGAGCATGCGTGAACTGTTTCCTGATGATGAGGATATCTTCTCCAGCGAGTGGACGGAGGTATCAGCAGACGATGTTACTCAGATGGAGATGGCTGCAGAGCAGGAACCTATTGCGTCTGAGGTAGAGGCGGTTGTTGTAGAGACTGAGGAACCACAGGAAGAAGTAGCATCAGGGATGGTAGAAACAGAGGAAGTTGAAGACATTGAGGCCGATGCGGAGGAAACCGTATTAGAACAAAAAATGGATGCTGTGCCAGTTGCAGTGCCTGTAAGAAGTACCAATACTGGTCGTGTTGCAGCTATGGTAACAGGTGTATCAGAGGCAAAGCCTGAGCCGAACATGGGAGCAATCAGTAAGGTAATACTTCCGGGAAATGATGCCCGTATGATGAAGCAGGATACAGAGATAGAGGAGATTCGAAGCGTAACAGAAGAGTACGTGAGACAAGAACAGGATAGAATCGAAGAGAATCAGGAAAACGTATATGAGGAGCAGGAGGCTGTCTTCACGGAAGACATTCTTCCACAGGAGCTGACGGAAGTATCTCCGATGACAGGTCAGATGAATCTGGAAGATGTTCTGAGTGAATGGGAACGTAGGAAGAAGGAGATTCAGGAGAAGCGTAAGGAAGAAGTAAAACAGAATGTTTTACGTCAGACGGGTAAGATTTTCCAAAACTTTGATGAAGCTGTAAAGACAGGTATTCTAGGTGAGCTTGCTGCTGAAGAGCCGGTTTTAGTTAGAACAGAGACCTTCTTGGAGGAGGACGAAACAGAGGAACTGGAAGAGATTGAAGCTGTAGCAGAATATGATGAGGATGATTCTGTAGAGCAGTATGAGGAAGAGGAAGGCTTTGAAGAGATTTCAGATGTGGAAGAGGAACAGCTCTCTGCAATTGAGCAGGTAATTGCGCAGGAGTTGGGTGGAGATACCATTGATATTCCACAGGAACAGGTGGAGGAAGCCTTGCAAGCCATGAATAGGCAGGATGAAGGATCTTATGCTGAAGAAATGACTTTTGAGGAAGCGCTTGCAGATGAAGAATTTTCAGCGGAAGAGTTCTACGAAGAAGAAGCTTACATTGAAGAAGAATATACAGAGGAATTTGTAGAAGAATCTGACATGGAAGAAGACTATGAGCAGGAAGAGTATGTAGATGATAGTTATTCTGAGGAGGAATATTTAGAAGCTGAAGAATATGATGAGCAGGATGTTTCAGAAGAAATGTATGATGAGACAGAAGAGGATCAGATTCTCAAGACTCAGGAAATCAGCATGAATACAGAGGAGATTAGCAGTCTTCCTGATAAGATTATTGAAGCAACCAAGAAGGAAACTAAGGCAGTTAAGAGAGAAGAACTTAGAGAGTTTACTCCGGAAGAAAAGGAGCTTTTTGAGAACTTTGCTGTTACCAAGAAGATTAGAAAACAGATTATATTTGCCTTAGATACCATGAGTCTTGCGGCTTATACTGGGAATGTTCTTATAACAGGAGAGCCCGGACTTGGAACGGTACGCCTTGCCAAGAACCTAATTCGTGAGTATCAGGCAATGGATGCGAACTTCTCCGGAAAGGTTGCAAAGATAACTGGTGAAAAATTAAATCTCCGTGATTTACGAGAAGTATTTGATAAGCTCAAGAATGGTGCTATAATTATAGAGAAAGCCAATGGACTGACAGAAGAGACATTGTATCAGCTTGCCGGTCTTTTGAACCAAGAAGAGCTTGGAATCATTGTCATCATGGAGGATACCAGAAAAGAGATTACGAAGCTTTTAGAGAAGCAGGCGATGATAGCAGATTATTTCAATATTCGAATTGATCTGATGGAAATGGATAATGATGCGTTGGTAGCGTATGCTAAGAATTACGCTTTAGCATTAGAGTATTCCATTGACGAGCTGGGGACACTTGCCCTTTATACGAGGATTGCAAACGGACAGAGCGGCAACCATGTCGTTACGAAGGATGAAGTACGTGAAATCGTAGATGAGGCAATTTGGAAGTCCAGAAAATTCAAGATTAAGAATTTCGTAGATGTGCTGTTCTCCAAAAGATATGATAGCGAAGATATGATTGTGTTAAAGGAGAGAGACTTCATCTAACGGGAAGGTGAGGTTATTAGTATGAGTACAGAAAGTACAGTTTTTATTTCAGATGCAGATCAGTATGTATTTGGACAAGGAACTCATTATGAGATTTATAAGAAGCTTGGTGCACATCCTTGCAAAAAGGATGGAAAAGATGGTGTATTTTTCGCTGTCTGGGCACCAAATGCTCATGAAGTGTATGTAATTGGTGAATTTAATGGTTGGAACGAGAGTTCTGACAAGATGGAGAGAATTGGAGAGGGTGGAATCCATACAGTCTTTGTAGAGAATGCAGTAGAAGGACAGATGTATAAGTATGTCATTGTACTTGCAGATGGTACAAGATTGTACAAGGCTGATCCATATGCGAATTATGCAGAGATGAGACCGGGTACCGCTTCGAGAATCTATGATTTGAATCATTTCAAGTGGACAGATTCTAAGTGGATGAAGGCAAGAGAGAAGAAGAACTTGTTTGAGGAACCGATTTCTGTTTATGAGTGTCATATTGGTTCATGGATGAAGCATCCGGACGGTACAGAGGATGGTTTCTATACATATCGTCAGTTTGCAGACCGCTTTGTAGAATATGTAAAAGAGATGCCATATACACATGTGGAGCTTATGGGTATAGCAGAGTATCCGTTTGATGGTTCCTGGGGTTATCAGGTAACTGGCTATTTTGCACCAACCTCACGTTATGGAACACCGGATGATTTCCGTTACATGATTGATTTATTCCATAAGAATGACATTGGCGTTATTTTGGACTGGGTTCCTGCCCATTTCCCAAGAGATGCCCATGGTCTGAGTGAATTTGACGGCACCTGTCTGTATGAACACCCGGATAAGAGACTCGGTGAGCATCCTGACTGGGGAACAAAGATTTTTAATTATAGTAAAAATGAGGTTCGTAACTTCTTAATTGCCAATGCGTTATTTTGGATTCGTGAATTCCATATAGATGGACTTCGTGTGGATGCGGTTGCATCTATGTTATATTTGGATTATGGAAAGAAGGACGGAGAATGGGTTGCCAATAAGTATGGCGGAAATGAGAACCTAGATGCGATTGAATTCTTCAAACATCTTAATTCCGTAATACATGGTTCCTATCCAGGAGTTATGACCATTGCAGAGGAATCAACAGCATGGCCTAAGGTAACAGGTAAGCCAGAGGATGGTGGACTTGGTTTCACCTTTAAGTGGAATATGGGCTGGATGCATGATTTCTGTGAATATATGAAGCTGGATCCTTATTTCCGTAAGGATAATCACTATAAGATGACCTTTGCCATGAGCTATAACAGTAGTGAGAAGTACATCTTACCGTTATCTCATGATGAAGTAGTACATTTAAAGTGTTCTATGGTAAATAAGATGCCGGGTTATCAGATTGATAAGTATGCAAACCTTAGAGTTGGCTATACTTATATGTTCGGTCATGAAGGCAAGAAGCTGTTATTCATGGGACAGGATTTTGCTCAGGAAAGAGAATGGAGCGAGGCTAGAGAGCTTGACTGGTATCTGTTAGCAGAGCCATTGAATAAGGGTATGCATGAATATGTAGGAGAGCTGTTAAAGGCTTATCGCCAATATCCATGTATGCATCAGATTGATGATGATTGGGCAGGATTTGAATGGATGAATGCAGATGATACGGAGAGAAGTATCTATAGCTTTGTTCGTAGAACCAAAGATGGCAAGCAGCATATGCTTTTTGTCATGAATCTGACACCGGTAGAATATCCAAAGTTCAGAGTGGGTGTTCCAATGAAGACAAAATATAAGCTGTTACTGAATTCTGATGAGGTACGTTTCGGTGGTAATGGCAATAAGCTTCCGAAGGAATTGACAGCAAGAAAAGGTAAATGCGATGGACGTGACCAGTATATTACGTTCTCACTTCCACCATTAACTGCGGCAGTATATATTTTCTAAGTAAATATGGAATAAAATAGAAGGGCATACAGCTTTCGCTGTATGCCCTTGTGATATTATGAAGCAAAATTATCGTCGAAGGTGTTTTATAATTAAAATATCAGTGAAACAGCAAATTGCAAAATAAAGTAACCAGCATATAATATAGGCACTAATGGAATTCCCAAGTTGAGGAATGGGCGAAAAAGTCCACCAGTATCCACCAAGAGTGCCTTGAACACAATTAAATATGCAGGAAATAGGAATAAGGCTTAGAAACCAGATATTAACACCTAAGAAATAATAGATGGATATTTTCTTATTTTCATTTTTGTCAATCAATTGACCAAGTATAAATATCATACATCCTAATGTCATAATCACTAGTCCGATTGCGACAGAAATAGGAGTCTGTCGTAACATCAAAATAATTACTTAGCAAAATAATTTTTTCGATATCAGGTAAGCTTTGGTTGCTTTCCCATTTTGATACAGCCTGCCTGGACACTCCTACTTTATCTGCTAATTCCTCCTGCGACATTCCTTTTTTTTTCTCAACTGTTGTATTCTTTCTGATATTGTCAAAATGGACACCGCCTTTCTCTTCATAAAGGTATTATAGCCTAAATGCTGGTTGCAATGCCACCATTATCACATGGAATGTTGTCAACCAATGGTTGCAAATAGTTAAATTCAAGTTTAGCCGAGGATAAGTTTAGGCTGTGAGCACTCCCTTCAAGGCTATAGACGGCGAATGAATATGCCTCAAATGCAAACCCGCTTGTTTGGTATTTCCTAAATGGAGCGTTCGGCATGTTTGATTAGTCCT
>JAFSGY010000118.1 GCA_017440575.1 Lachnospiraceae bacterium
AACTTACGCTGTTCCCAATCATCAGTAAATCCCTCAAATCTTCTCTTTGGTATCTTCCCTTTTATTCTTTCCATTATATCACCACCAATTCTTGCTGCATTCTTGAAAAACTCTTCATCAAATCTTCAATTTCACTATCAATACTTTCCAATGTTTGGCTATATCTATTATGTAACATTTTTAATATATCTAGTTCGTTCTTCAATTTATGCTTTGCCAACTCAGCAATATCTTCTACAAAAGTACCAAACCACTTCTCATACATTAATTTATCAATTTCTGCTTCTGTTAATATCTCTATTCTTTCCTCAACAGCTTTTATCAGTTCCATTTCATCTTCTCTTATTTTCTTTACCAAAGATGTTTTCTCGGTCATTAATAAATCTACTTTTTTTAGTACTTCGTATATTTTCCCTTGTTTGTCACATAACCTTAATTCCGCTTTTATATATTTACTCTCAAATATAGGCTGTGCATCGCCATCGTCATTCTTCTTAAGCATTTCGAATAATACATCATTTTCTATTGTATCTTCTTCCATTGCAGACTCTGCTAATTGCACAAGTTCATCTTCAATCATCTGTAATTTTCTTTTTTCTTCTTCAATAGCAAAAACAGTATCTCCATATAAAAGTTTTTTCACAATATCATTAGATACTATTACGCCATTCCAGCCATCTTGTTCTTCCCGCTTATTTTTACCACTTCCCTTGGTAACCATTCTTGGCTCTCGCATTCTGGCAACCGTATAAAAATCAGCACTTACAATCATCTCTGTGTCATGATTCAAGGCTTTGTTCCATATATCGGCCACTATCTGATAACCATCATATTCATCAATAAATTCATATTCTTTTAATATATTGAGCATTTCTGAATACATTCCATTTTTCAATTTCCCTATATTCTCAATTTCATCCAGATTACAAATTAGCGACATATACTTATCCGCGAATGCATTTGCCATATTTTTTACGGATTTCACAACCGAAACAACCTTATCACTCAGTAAAATCTCTCGTTCAACAGATTCCAAATCCGCATTTATTTCAACATATCCAGGCCTTATTATTTTTGTATGCTTATCAAGCGTAGCTTTACTTAATGAGTTGAGTGCAACTAAGTCGGCAATATTTTCTTGTGGAATACCACCATATAAATGCGCCTCAACATCATGAGGAATATCTTGCGAAATGCCTTCAACGTATCTTGGAATATTTAAGTTATACTCATTTTTTATGATGTCCTCTCTTGTAGCAGCATAACTATATCCTTCTACAACATTTCTTTCACTATATGTATGAATTATTTTGGCAATGTCTTTTTCCTCAAGAACATTTTGCTTACCTACTTTGATATAATTATTTGATGCATCGATAATAAGTACAGGTTCATCATTCTTTCTATTCTTCTTGAGCACCATGACAATAACCGGTATTCCTGTGTTTGTAAATAAATTATTAGGTAATCCAATAATTGTATCTATTCTATTTTTATCAATTAATTTCTTTCTAATTTCCCCTTCTGTACCGCCTCTGAACAAAACCCCATGTGGAAGCACAATCGACATTACTCCATTGGTTTCAAGATGATAAAGTCCATGAAGCAAAAAGGCATAATCCCCCTTAGAATCCGGTGGTAAGCATCCATATGCTTCAAAACGTGGATCACTTACCCTCAGGCCTGCTTTATTCCATTTCGATAATGAATATGGTGGATTCATTACAACTGCATCAAATTGTACTGCTTTATCCGGATTCTGAGGATCTTCCGGCCAGTCAGCCGCCAAAGTATCTCCATTCTTTATAGTCATTTTGTCCGGTTTTACACCATGAAGCAATAAATTCATTCGGGTTAAATTGTATGTTGCTGTGTTCTTTTCCTGCCCATAATATTCAAGTTCTCTTTGCTTATCTGCGCTCAAATGTTTCTTAACAGTTAAAAGCAATGAACCCGAACCTACACATGGGTCATAAATAGATGTAATTTCTTTTTTTTGTGCAACTGTTTGTGCTAAAATTTCGCTTACTTGCCTAGGAGTATAGAATTCTCCTGCTTTTTTTCCTGACTCCATTGCAAATTGACCAATTAAATATTCATATGCATCACCTAGCACATCATTTTTCTGTAATGCAACCATATCTAAATCAGCAAACAATAAGATAAGAGCTTTAATATTATTGCTTCTGTCATTTAGACTGCTACCTAGAGCTGTATCCGTCAAATCCATATTACTGTTTGCAAATAATCCTTTAAAATCGCTAGTTCCTTCTGAAACTGCAATCGTACGCTCGAAATGATTTAAGGAATCAGTAACCTTTTGCAACTCAAATTTACCTTCTTCAATATCCATAATCCAAGATTGGTAGAGATACTCTGGTGAAACATAATAATCCAATATACCTTGTATCATTTTTTCAATTTGCTCACCATATTTTTCCTTTGCATCTTTATACGCTTCAACTAATTCTCTTTCAGATACACCTTCAAGTCCGGCATTATACTTAAAAATTTCCAAAGTTCTATCACTTAAAAATTTATAAAACATTAGCCCTAACATATAGTCCTTATATCTGCTTGCATCCATAGATCCTCTTAGTTCATTTGCTCCATCCCATAAACGTCTCTTAATGTCCTCAATTGATACCATTACTTATACTCCTTAATTAATATTTTGTTCTTCACCCACAATGTCCTAACTTTAACTTTGTTCTCTCCCTATCTCCTTCAAGTCCTCTATCGCCACCTCCGGAGCCATAGTATGGAACATCATATAGTTTCGCTTCATCGTTTCCACTGGCGCCTGCTTAAATATCTTTGCACTATCTTCCTTGGTGTAATAGTGCCAATAACGATACAGATACCCTATCCAATACAGAATGTCCTTGGCATAGACTTCTCCATTTTCCTCTAGTTTATTACCTGCTGACTCGACAACTTCTTCCAGCAAATATTCCTCACCAGCCCACTGCATGCGGTTATATGTGGAGTCTAACGCCTTGGCTGTTTCAGAAGTCATAAATATCTTTATAAAACCGGCACTCGGTATTTTTTTATCAGCAGATAGTTCAAATAGTCTGCCCTGAATATCACATAATTTTAATTGTAATTCATTCATGTTATGTCTCCTGCCAATGCTTCATCCAACAATTCATCAAAAAACATACCCTCTCGACGATACTTTTTACAGACTTCACCAGCAAGTGAAACACCCCTTGCTCGGTTCTCTTCTGCAATTTCCTTCATAAAAAGTCTCTCCAAATAAGAAATTGGCAATTCACATTCTATACGTACTGCATCACAGCCCTTTTGTGTAGTGGCAACGTACTGTTTTCCAAGCTCCAAAGCAGACAGACTGTTCACTAACGCCTTATCTGTAATATTTCCAATAAAAAAATTGTCAATCACATAAAACATCCTGTCATCAGCAATACTGCCAATGACAACATCTTTATCCTTCGCCATATCATGATATTTATTATAAAACGAAGTACCTTTTACTTTTTCCATTCTTCCTCTATGAAACGCAACTATCATTGCCCAGTCCAAGTCTGCTTGTACATCAAGCACCGAAAGTTCATTCAAGCATATAGAAACAATATAAAATTTCGATTTCTCATAGTCACATATAAGAGTTAGTGCCTGGCTTGGCTCTGTTCCCATATAAAAACCTGCTCCAAAATCACACTGTTTGCGGCTTTTGGGTTGTATACTACCTTCAATCCCGGATTTTGAACCATGATACAATATGACTCTTCCCTCTTCTAATTCCAATCCCTTTGATACAGCCTTTATCTTTTCTAACAGGATGTCATATACAGGAACATTATATTCTTTGCACAGTTCATACATCTTAGACTGCGCTAGTTTATTTGGTATAGCCCGACCATTCTCCCAGCGATTTACCGTTGCAAAGGTAACGTTTATACGTTCTGCAAACTCTGTCTGACTCATATTCATATAGGTGCGAATCCCTTTTATTAATTCCTGCATCATATCACCTCACCATATAACATTCTACCTAACTAAAATTATATAAAATGTTATATAGAACGTCAATGATATCTTATACATAAAAATCCCCTTACCATCCCATCATATGAGATAGTAAGAGGATTCGTAATTATTCAGTACCTTCATAATTGCGTTATAAAAATCTCACCAATTCCTCAACTTCTTTTCTCTTTGGCACTGCCGGTTCTTCATCCGGGTAACCAACAGCAATAAGTGCTGCAACCTTTCTTCCTTCTTCCAGTTCAATCAGTTCTGCCACCTTGTCCTCATCGAAGATTCCCATGATAACAGAGCCTACACCTTTCTCATGTGCTGCCAGACAGAAGGTCTGTGTTGCGATTCCTGCATCGAATACTTCCCAACGGTCTTCCTTGCTTGTTGAATAAGAACCGTCCTTCTCGAAACCACTTCTGCCATGAATCATAGTCACTACAACGAGCGCTGCTGCCTTCTCGATAGTTCCTGTGTTGTAGGTGAAGCCTAATACAGCATCGTTTGCAATCTTGGACTTTAACTCAGGATTTTCCACAACAACATATCTTGTTACCTGTGTATTCTTCCATGATGGTGCAAAGGATGCAGCCTTTACGATTTCCCCCATAACCTCGTGACTGATTTCCTCAGCCTTGAACTTTCTTACACTTCTTCTTGTTTCGATACACTGTAAAGCTTCCATGTATATTCCTCCTTTATATTATATAATCGGGCATATTACCCATAACCCACAAACTAAATCGAACGAGCCTCTACTTGCTTCTTCATTTTCTTCCAGACACTGAAATATGCCGGAATCAGAAATGCATCTGCAAATATCCATGCCAACGGATTTGCAAAGCATGCTGCCCCAAATCCAAACATCGGTACAAACACAATACCAATTAAGGTTCTTGCTATCATCTCAAATACCCCTGCCAAAATAGCAAATACACCAAAGCCCATTCCCTGAATCATAAAACGAACAATATTCACTAATGCAAGTGGAAAATAGAATAAAGCATTCGTTAATAAAAATCTCTGCGAATTAGCTAAAATCTGTGTTTCTCCAGCATCTACAAACAAATGCAACAATGTTGGTCCCAGGAAATAAATCACGCCAAACGCAAACGCTGAATAGATAGCACCTAATAAAACACAGCTTCCTAATCCCTTATGTAAGCGGTCTAGCTTATAACCGCCTGCATTCTGACCACCATAGGTTGCCATTGTCGCCCCCATAGAATCAAACGGACATACGATAAACATACTAATCTTACCTGCTGCCGTAACACTTGCTACTGCTGCCGAACCAAGAGAATTTACTGCTGTTTGCAGGATTACACTTCCAATTGCCGTAATAGAATACTGCAATCCCATCGGTACACCCGCATTAAAAAGCTCAACAATCTCTCGTTTCTGTAATGGCAACTCATCCTTTTGCAGATGTAGCATATCCACCTTTTTAATGATATATACCACGAAAATAACACCTGCTATTAATTGTGAAAGAACAGTAGCCAGCGCTGCTCCCGATACTCCTAAGTGAAAATCCACAATAAACACAAGATCCATAATGATATTCAATACGGATGAAATCAATAAAATAACAAGCGGTGTTCTTGAATTACCAAGCGCACGTATCATACCTGATGTCAGGTTAAAGAGAAATGTCGTTGGAATACCCATAAAGATAATTACAATATATTGATAGGAATATTCCATAATATTTTCCGGTGTCTGCATCATTCTCAGAATCCATCTGCATAAAATAACAGTTGCAATTGTCATGATAACAGCAAAACCACTGGCAAGCCATATACTATTTGCCCACAGCTTTTTCAAGCTCTTATAATCCTTTGCTCCAAAGCGGTGCGCTACCGGCAAAGCAAAGCCATTACAAACGCCATTACAAAAGCCTATAATCAAAAAGTTAATGGAGCCTGTCGCACCAACTGCCGCCAATGCATCTACACCCAAAAACTGTCCTACAATCATCGTATCTACGAGATTATAGAGCTGTTGAAATAAATAACCAAATAATAACGGTATCGAAAACCCCAGAATTAACTTCATTGGGGAACCTTCGGTCATATCTTTTGTTGCAGCCATACCCCTTTACCTCCAACAAATATAACAATATTTTATTATTTCAAAAATCCATTTACAATCTGCTCTTCTGCCTCAGCCTCTGTCAATCCTAATGTCATTAGCTTAATCAGCTGTTCCCCTGCAATCTTACCAATTGCAGCCTCATGAATCAGACTTGCATCCACATGATTTGCCGTAACAACCGGAATTGCCTTTACCTTCGCCTGATCCATAATAATCGCATCACATTCGGAATGTCCGGTACATTGATTATTTCCATTCATCTCAGAATAAAATATCTGAACCGATTCTCCCTTTGCTACCGACCTTGAAGATACTGTTGCACTGGAACCTTCTCCATTCATATCAATGTAGAACTTCGTTTCTGCGGTCTGCGTACCATGAGTCATAATCTTTTCCTTCGTAACAAGACTTGCACCTGCCGCCAAAGTAGCCCTAGTCTCACGAACCGTAGAGTCTACACCCTTAATTTGCACAGACTCCATCTCCATATGGCTGTTTTCATCCAGTTCGATGATGGTCTGCGGATTTAGGATTCTGTGTCCTTTTCCGTCACCTTCGCCATAGTGTTTCTCTACATAACGCACTTTGGAATTTTTCCCTATATAGAAGGAATGGATGCCGTCATGCTGACTGTCCTGCTCACCACAATTGTGTATACCACAGCCCGAAATAATCGTTACATCACAATCATCACCAATATGAAAATCATTATATACAATTTCCTTTAATCCTGCCTTGGCTAAAATAACAGGAATATGAAGACTTTCTTTCTTCGTTCCCGGCTTAATGATAATATCGATTCCCGGCTTGTCTGTCTTTGTAATAATATCTATGTTCTCTGTCGTTCTTCTTCCGGCACTTTCTCCATCCGAACGTATATTGTATGCTCCCTCTGGTACTTCATGTAAATCAGCTACCTGGAGCAGCAAATTCTTTTGAATCTCATCCATGGATACAACCTCCTGCCTTGTGTCTGCAATTCATGCTGCCATTTAACAATTCCGGAAGAATATCTTCCTTCTTACCTACTTTGCTGACAGAACCGTTTGCAATCACTACAATCTTATCTGCAATATCTAAGATTCTCTCCTGATGAGAGATAATTACAATCGAGCCATTTGTCTTCTCATGCATCTGCTCAAATACCTGTATCAGATTGTTGAAGCTCCACAGGTCAATTCCTGCCTCCGGTTCATCAAAAACAGACAGTTTCGTTCCTCTTGCCATAACGGTTGCAATCTCAATACGCTTCAACTCTCCACCGGAAAGGCTTCCGTTTACCTCACGTTTGATATACTCACGCGCACAAAGTCCTACCTCTGACAGATACTGACATGCATCCTCTATACTTACATTCTTTCCCGATGCTAAACGAATCAGGTCAAACACTGTGATTCCCTTAAATCTTACCGGTTGCTGAAAAGCAAAGCTGATTCCTAGCTTTGCACGGTCTGTAATGGACATATTGGTGATATCCTCGCCATCCATCAAAATCTGTCCTTCTGTCGGCTGAATAATTCCTGCAATCATCTTTGCCAAGGTAGACTTTCCACCTCCATTTGGTCCTGTAATTGCTGTAAATCTGTCCTCTATCTTTAGATTAATATGATTGAGTATCTCTTTTTTGCTTCCATCATCCACATGATAGGAAACATCTCT
Organism: Lachnospiraceae bacterium; assembly: GCA_017440575.1. Lineage (GTDB taxonomy): Bacteria > Bacillota > Clostridia > Lachnospirales > Lachnospiraceae > COE1. Next base: position 7,762 of record JAFSGY010000118.1, read on the forward strand.
TAGCTCTAACATGTAATATAGTCCTCCATCCCTACTTCACTGCTATGATTATACTCAATTTTCGCCACAATTGCATTAAGAATTTCCAAATACAGTAAAATATTTTTATTGACTCTCCTAATCTAAATCTCTACCCGAAAACAAATCTCCTGATAATCACCATATTCCTGCAATTCCACTGTAATATTGCCACCATAATGCTGTGCTATCTGATTTGCCTGATACAGCCCTAAGCCATGCCCTTCCCTATTTTTCTTAGTAGTAAATCCCTTTTCAAAAAAGAGAGAAATCTCCCCCATAGTAACATCTCTTACTTTATTCTTGATTGCAAAAATAAGTTTGTCATCCTTTGCATCCAATAACATATCCACATCATTCAATTCTTCTGTACATGCTTCAAAGGCATTATCCACAAGTGTCCCTATGATTTCCACCAGCGAATGCTCTGATACGGAGGTTATAATCTGCTGATTCAACACCTGAATGTCAACATCAATAAAGGCTGGAGCACTAATAATCTTACTATATAAGAAACCTGCCAATATCTTATCCGAAATACGAAGCAAGGCAGGATTACTTCTCCCCTTCACCTCGTAGATTTCCTTAGCATAGGAAGATTGTGCCTTTACCAGCTCGTCATAATTATCAATTACTACATGCATATTTAAAATCGCATTCATATGATTATCAAATTCATGTTGTTTTGCCCTTATATCCTTCGTCAACTCTTCAAGCGGCTTAATATAAAGCTTATAAATTTTCAATTCACGTTCCTGATGCGCATAAAAGATATAATTCTGGAACCAGTCTAAAAAGCCAAACGCGATCACTGCAAGCAAAATTCCAAATAGAATCATTACCTTTACATCAAGTGTTTTACTTAACGCTAAATCAACAATCAGATAAACTGATACAATCAAAGCCAAAACACAAAAGATTCGATACAAAAACTTCCTTCCAAACTCAGCCATGAAGCGCCTCCTTTACCTTTGCTTTATAAGTCACACCAATCTCCGTCTCCATACCATTTTTCATGTGTATAATACCATTTACCATATCTACGTATTCTATATGGTCACGATTCACCACAAACATCCTGTGACATTGCAAAAACAGCTCCTGTGGAAGCTTCTCCAGCAATTGCTTAATCGTTAAATAATGTACACTCATCGTTTCTTTCGTAAGTACAATATCCACGCCTCTTGGAATAGCCTTCACAGCTATCATATCTTTGCATAACAGTTTATAGTTAATACCCTCTTTTTTTACCAGCACAAAAGGTTCACTTGCCTCTCCCGTCTGGAACAATACTTTTCGAATCAATTTTTGTATCTCTTCCTCCTGATACGGCTTCACTATATACTGATAACAGTGCAATTCTCTATATGCACGCAGCTCCAGATTGGCAAGTGAGGTTATCATTACAATCGGTGTAAAAGCATACTGCCTCATGCTCCTAATCCTCATGGCAAAATCCAAACCGGAAATATCCTCCGTGTCAGCTTCATTCAGATTAATATCTAGTAAAAAGGCATGAAACGGCTCATTTGCAGCTTCTAAAGCCTTTTCTGCCTCACATAAATCCCCTACCGGAGTTACATAAATATCAGCTGATATTTTTTCTATCATGATTTGCAGAGCCTTTAAACTGTCCTTATTATCCTCTAATACTAATATCCTTGTCATAAGCTCCCCCTCATAACGAAAGGGCTAAACCATAGCCATGATTTAACCCTTTTCTTTGCGATTAGTTTACAATAATTTATTCTTTATTTCAATGCCTATTTCAACACTTCGCCAATTGATTTTGCAAGACCTGCCATTCCCTGAATCTCTGATGGAATGATAATCTTGGTTGCCTGACCGTCAGCAGCCTTCTCAAATGCTTCCAGACTCTTGATGGTAAGAACCGCTTCATCTGCTCCTGCTTCCTTCAATGCTTTAATACCTTCTGCATTTGCTGTCTGCACAATACGAATAGCCTCTGCCTGACCTTCCGCCTCACGGATTCTCTTTTCCTTTTCCGCTTCTGCTCTAAGAATTGCTGCCTGTTTCTCAGCCTCTGCCTCAAGAATTGCAGATGCTTTCTTACCTTCAGCCACTAAAATACTTGATTTCTTCTCGCCTTCTGCAATGGTAACTGCCTCACGTCTCTCACGTTCTGCCTTCATCTGTTTCTCCATTGCAGTTCTGATTGCTTCTGGTGGAATAATATTTTTCAGCTCTACACGGTTTACCTTGATTCCCCATGGATCAGTTGCTACATCAAGAGCCGATCTCATATTTGTATTAATCGTTTCTCTTGATGTAAGAGTCTGGTCAAGCTCCATCTCACCGATGATATTACGAAGAGTAGTCGCTGTCAGCTTCTCAATTGCCATAATCGGGTTATCTACACCGTAAGCATACATCTTAGGGTCTGTAATCTGGAAAAAGACAACCGTATCAATCTGCATGGTTACGTTATCCTTCGTAATAACCGGCTGTGGCGGAAAGTCTACTACCTGTTCCTTTAAGTTCACTCTCTTGGCCACTCTGTCAAGGAATGGAATCTTAAAGTGTGGTCCTACTCCCCATGTTGCATAATATCCACCTAATCTCTCTACTACATACGAATATGCCTGTGGTACAAATCGAATACTACTTGCCAATAAAATAATAATTAAGAAAAATAATGCTAAAATAACTAATGTCATAACGTTGCCTCCTCCTCATACTGTTCAACAATTAATTTAACACCTGAAATATTAACTACCTTTGCAAGCGTTCCTGCTGCTATTTTCTTATCGTCCTCCGCAGCTCTTACCGTCCATTCCTGTCCGTTCACTACCGCACAGCCTGTTCCGTTCAGATTATCTACATCCTGCGTAATTCGTACAATCTTCCCAATCACACCTTCATAATTGGTTTTTACACGTCCCGTCTTTATGTACTTCAGTGCCCAAGGACGTGTGAAGATTACTAAGACAAAGGATACGACTAAGAATGCAACAATCTGCAATACCGTACCGCCACCAAGAGCAGACACAAACATAGCTACCAACGCTCCACCTGCAAACCAGATCGTTGTTAATCCAACGGTAATAATCTCTAAGATGATTAATATAATCATCACCGCAAGCCATACCATTGCATCCATATTTTTCCCCTCCTTCCTTCTCTCAATTCCTTTTGGGATGTTTTTATCATACTTTATAATTTTCATTCACACAATGGATTCTGCGTGAATGAAGTGATTTTCGTATTGAATGAAACGTTTCCTTAACACAAGAAAAGTGCAGGAATATCCTACACTTTTCTATATCCTTATAATCTTATATACTGAATCAAGTCCTGCATCTTCTGATCGATATTTGCAATATAACCTACTGTTTCTTCCGTTGCAGAGTTTGTTTCATTTGCATGTGCTGATACCTCCTCTGTAACCGCAGAAATTGTCTGGATGGAATCCGAAATCATTTGATTTGCTTCCTTAAGCTCATCAATACTCTGCACCAAATGCGTCACATTTTCACGGATTGTATATGTATTATTACGAATATTGCCAAAGCTGGTTGCCGTGTTTTCTGTAGACTGCTTTTCTTCTTTGATTCCCTCTAGCATCTGATTAATTACTTCTACCACTTCATTAATTGCTGTTGATACATTTGTAATCAGCTCTGTAATCTTTACAGTAGCATCCTTAGTCTGAGCTGCCATTCCGGTTACCTGCGAAGCAACCACTGCAAATCCTCTTCCTGCTTCTCCAGCTCTCGCCGCTTCAATACTTGCATTCAATGCTAACATACTGGTTTGATTGGCAATGCCGCTAATCAGATTAACAATAGAATGCATCTCTTCTACATAAGAATCCAGATTTTGCAGCTTTTCTGCAACCTCTGCACCATTTTTTACAGAATGCTCCACCTGCGATACCAGAATCTCTACATCCTTATTGCCTTCCTCTAATACCTGTAAGGTATGTTGCATACTCTCTGAAATACTTTCTGTTACATCCGTAACCATTCCTACCTTACTCTGAATAGCCTCTGTCTGATAAGTCTGCTGCTGAACCGCCTCCGCTGTTTCCGAAGCGCCGGTTGACAGCTGTGCCATAGATTCCTTGGTTGTCTGAGATGCCATAGAAAGTTTTTCCAATTCATTATAAATATCACGAATGCCATCATGCAGTCTTTGTGATATCATTTTCATTTCCTCTAACAACTTCTCAGCCTCATTATGTGCATCGTTTGCTGCATCAATTTTCTGGCCGCTATTCGCATGTGCTACTCTAGAAGAATAAATAGAAAATACCGCTGCAAGTACCATAACAACTACCATGATCACAGCATCATCGATTCCATCATACCCCATTTTTCCTGTTTTGGAACCAACAATACCCATAAGCAAGCTTAAAATAACCGTACCTGCATTAATCTTAATCGAATATTTTGTGTCATTAAAAATGGAAACCATCAAAATCATTGGGATAACAAATGCAAACACCATATTATTATCACAGGTAAATAGCGTATATGTATAAAATACAGCAAATCCGTATCCTACCAAATGTTTAATTACACCATTCTCAGGATTTCGTTTCCAAAAAAACAGTTCTGCAATTACAGGTCCAAATCCTAAAATAACATCAAATACACACAACACTCCGGCTCTTTTCCCTGTTGCTACCAGTATTAAACTGAAAATAGTCATAACCATTACTTCAATCGCATGTGCAATCATTGCCGCTTTATTGTTTCTTTCCTGTTCAGATATTATTCTTTGTTCCATAACACCCGTCCCTTCCTACTACTCATATTGTATTTTCAATTATTTTTCATATTTTTTTTATTTTATCACACTTTCGAATTATTTTCTTCTTATTTTTTAATATTTCTCAATAATTTTCTTATATTTAAACATTATATAACCTATTTCTAAATCACATTTGATTTGTAAATCTCCGATAACAGAAAAACCGCCTCTGATTTCTCAGACGCGGCTTTACTGAAATTATAAAGTATATACTGACCTTTTTATAAGGTTTCGTGAAAAGTTCTCGCAATTACATCTGTCTGTTGCTCTTTGGTCAGCTTAATAAAGTTTACGGCATAACCAGATACACGAATTGTCAGCTGTGGATATTTTTCAGGATTCTTCTGTGCATCCATCAGCATATCTCTGTTTAACACATTGACATTCAGATGATGTCCTCCTTGTGACGCATATCCATCTAAAAGATTCACTAAATTATTTACCTGCTGTGTATTTTCCATCATATCAAATTCCTCCTCTTTCAAAAGACATTTCCTTTTTGTGATTTTAGTATATCGTCTTTTGTTTTTCATTTCCGTAACAATTGTTACTTTTTTTTGAATTTGTATACAAAATTTTATCCACACACTTCTTCCAATTTACACCTATCTTTTATCTTAATGAAGCCTTTTCCTGCCTCTATTAGCTTATCCTGCTGCATCTTCATCAATTCTCTTGAAAGTGATGGCCTTGTTGTTCCTAGAAAATCTGCTAACGCTTCTCGTTTCATTCTCAATATAATGGTATCATTCTCTGTTTCTTGCTCCAAAAGCCAGATTGCAATTCTTTCACGCAATGTGGTTCCTGAAAGCAAATGCAACTTTCTTGTCATAAAGAAGTTTTTCTCTGACTGGATTTCCAACATATTTCTCGTAATCAGTTGATGATGTTTACAAGCATTTTTGCAAAAATGATAGAAAAACTCCCACGGAAGCTCTAATAGCTTCACTTTTCCCTGAGCAATCGCATCATACCAATAGCTTTCTGTATCTGAAAAAAGAAACATTTCACCAAAAACCTCGCCTTCATGAACCAGAAACAGAACATCCCGTTTCCCTGAAGCAAAATCCTTGGTAATCATAACACTTCCTTCAAGTAATAAAAATAGCTTTGAAGGTTTCTGTTCCTGCCGGAAAATATATTCCTCCGGTTCATATTCTATTTCTTTTGCTTTTGCACAAATCAGCATTTTTTCAATTTCTTCTTTTTCGATATCTTGAAACAATTTATTGTCTTGTAGTCTTTTATCCATACCCACCCCATCTTCCCTTTTTTCAATAAAATCATTCAACAACTATGTTTGCATTACTATTCTATCATAAATATCACAAAAGGACTGTGCATTTCTACACAGTCCTCTTATTATCATATCCAAAATGAATTACATCATTCCGCCCATTCCGCCGCCAGCTGGCATTGCAGGAACGTCTTCCTTAATAGTAGCAACAACAGATTCTGTTGTTAATAATGTGCTTGCAACGCTACATGCATTCTGTAAAGCACTTCTTGTAACCTTAGCAGGATCAAGGATACCAGCTTCAATCATATTTACATACTCTTCCTTGTATGCATCGAAGCCACATCCTGTTTCAGATTCCTTAACCTTATTAATGATAACGCTTCCTTCAAGACCAGCATTAGAAGCAATCTTGAATAATGGAGCTTCCAGTGCCTTTAATACAATCTTAGCACCTGTCTTCTCATCACCTTCTAAAGTATCAACAAGCTTAACAACTTCCTTAGAAGCGTGGATATATGCAGAACCACCACCAGATACAATACCTTCTTCAATAGCAGCTCTTGTAGCATTTAAAGCGTCTTCCATACGAAGCTTAGCTTCCTTCATCTCTGTTTCTGTTGCAGCACCTACACGGATAACAGCTACACCACCAGCAAGCTTAGCAAGTCTTTCCTGTAACTTCTCCTTGTCAAACTCAGAGGTTGTTTCCTCAACCTGCTTCTTAATCTGAGCGATTCTTGCTTCAATCTTAGCCTTATCGCCAACACCATCAACGATGATTGTATTTTCCTTCTGAACCTTAACATACTTTGCACGTCCGCACATCTCTAAGCTTGCTTCCTTTAAGTCAAGACCGAGCTCTTCGCTGATTACCTGACCACCTGTAAGGATTGCAATATCCTCAAGCATAGCCTTTCTTCTGTCACCATAGCCAGGAGCCTTAACAGCAACAACATTGAATGTACCACGTAACTTATTAACGATTAATGTTGTAAGAGCTTCACCTTCAACATCCTCAGCAATGATTAATAACTTAGCACCAGACTGTACAACCTGCTCTAATACAGGAAGGATTTCCTGAATGTTAGAAATCTTCTTGTCTGTGATTAAGATATACGGATCATCAAGGTTTGCTTCCATCTTATCCATATCAGTTGCCATGTATGCAGATACATAGCCTCTGTCAAACTGCATACCTTCTACTAAGTCAAGCTCAGTCTTCATAGTCTTGGACTCTTCGATTGTGATAACTCCATCGTTAGAAACCTTTTCCATAGCGTCTGCTACCATCTCACCTACGGTCTCGTCACCAGCAGAAATTGTTGCAACCTTTGCAATCTGCTCTTTTCCGTTTACCTTAGAGCTCATTGCCTGAATCGCTTCAACAGCCTTATCAGTAGCCTTCTTCATACCCTTTCTTAAAACGATTGGGTTAGCTCCTGCTGCAAGGTTCTTCATACCTTCGTTAATCATTGCCTGTGCAAGAACAGTAGCTGTTGTTGTACCATCACCTGCTACATCGTTTGTCTTAGTAGCAACTTCCTTAACAAGCTGAGCACCCATGTTCTCGAAAGCATCCTCTAACTCGATTTCCTTTGCAATCGTAACACCATCGTTTGTAATTAATGGAGCACCAAAAGACTTATCCAATACTACATTTCTTCCTTTTGGCCCGATTGTAACACTTACGGTATCTGCTAACTTATTTACACCAGCCTCTAAAGCCTTACGTGCCTCTGCACCATACTTAATTTCCTTTGCCATTATTTATATCCTCCTAGTTCTCAATAATTGCCACGATATCTGACTGCTTAACCACGATAAACTCTTCTTCGTCAAGCTTTACATCTGTTCCTGAATACTTGGAGTAGATTACCTGATCTCCAACCTTAACTTCCATCTTTACTTCCTTACCATCTACAACTCCGCCAGGTCCTACTGCAACAACCTCTGCCTGCTGTGGCTTTTCCTTACTCTGTCCTGGTAATACGATACCAGATTTTGTTGTTTCCTCTGCAACTAACTGCTTTAATACAACTCTGTCACCTAATGGTACTAACTTCATGATAATAGCCTCCTTAAAATGATATATAACCTGATGCAATTCTCTGTTTTTACAACTATTGCATGTTTGACATTTGTTATTCATTAGCACTCTTTTGTGTTGAGTGCTAACAGAACCTATAATAGTTTTTTCCATACAGTTGTGCAAACAGATTCAGCTCTTGATATCTTCCATTTTCTTCCGTTTTTAATGTTTTTACTCACTTTTTCTCTTATTTTTCGTATTTGGTTGACTTAATAATTATTTTAGATTTAAGCCTTTTTCCAATCTTTCACGGTATCCCGGCGCCTTTTTCAGAACCAGCTTATCCTCATACATCGCATATTCTGCATCGGAAAATACATCCTTATATAACTCATCTACATTTGTCTTCATGACACAGCCAATGGCTACGCTAGGCGCCAGAATCTTATCTTCATATTGTAAACAAGCTTCCTGTACCTTATGGCAATATTCCCTTGCTTTATCCTCTTCTGTCATCGGAAGCAATACATGAAATGCATCTCCGCCAATTCTTCCAATAATAGCCTGATCATCTGCACAATTCTTTAGTATTTCTGCAACAGTCACAATCAAACGGTCACTTTCTTCTTCTCCATAGTTATCATGAACGAATAACCAGTCATTGATATTTACACAGATTACTGCTGTTGGAACTACCTCTCGCACCTTCAACTGCTCCATATTTTTTATGAATGAGCTCTTATTAAGCACTCCTGTCAATGGATCATTCTGCTCATCATATTTTGGCTGATATGCTTCCTTCTCAAGCTCCTGCTCCAGTTCATCTATGTACACTGCCTGCTCACTACTAATATAGGACTTCCCACTATACCCCTCTAATGTCTTAATATATGCATCAAGAAGCGTTTTTACGACTTCTGCCTGTTCTTCTGCCACATTATCGTACTTTACATAGATGTGACATACAGTACGTCCCTTGACACGAATCTTGATTCCTGGTTTATTTACTACGTCAGGTTGAAAATCACCAAAATCTCCGTGTGTCTGAATAATCGCACCGTGGCGGTCTGTCATCATAGTTGCCAGTCCAAAGCTTCCCTGCATCTGTGTCAAAAACTTCTCTGCTGCCGCTAAGTCAAATAAATCCTTTGGACTATAATTCTTACTATTCTGTTCTAATCGTTCCTTAAACGCCCTTTTTGTCTGTCCCATAAGTTTCTATTCCTTTCTACACCTTACAGTCTGCCCATGTCCACTCCGAATAAGGGGACACGCTTTAGATATTTTACCATAAATTTCACCTCTTTACTACCGCATTTTTGTTACTGTTTGCTTCACTCCAATGGCAGCAAAAATTCTCCCCATATAGAAATAAATAATCTTACCTTCTGCTGTTGAAATCCCCCTGCTACTTATGTTAAAATACCCTTGTTTGGGCTTTTTTTGCCCAATGATACCTAAAATTAGTATGAAAAGTAGAAAATGAGGTTTAGTGATGATTAGTGCGAATAACGTAACCTACCGTGTAGGTAAAAAGGCTTTATTTGAAGATGTAAATATTAAGTTCACAGAAGGAAACTGCTATGGTCTTATTGGTGCCAATGGTGCAGGTAAGTCTACCTTCTTAAAGATTTTATCCGGCAAGCTTGAGACAACCAAGGGTGATATCGTAATCACACCTGGACAGCGTCTCTCTGTTTTGGAGCAGGACCACTTTAAATATGATGAATATCCGGTAATGGATGTTGTTATCATGGGTAACGCAAGACTTTATGAGATTATGAAGGAAAAGGAAGCCATCTATGCCAAGGAAGATTTCTCTGACGAAGATGGTATCCGTGCAAGTGAGCTTGAAGGTGAATTTGCAGAAATGGACGGTTGGGAGGCTGAATCTAACGCTGCACAGCTTTTAAACGGCCTTGGTATTCCAACTGAGATTCATTATTCTCTTATGAAGGACTTAAATGGTAGTGAAAAGGTTAAGGTTCTCCTTGCAAAGGCTTTATTCGGTAATCCTGATATTCTGCTTCTCGACGAGCCTACTAACCATCTTGATTTAGACGCTATTGCATGGCTTGAGGAGTTCCTAATTGATTTTGAGAATACTGTTATCGTTGTATCTCATGACCGTTATTTCTTAAATAAGGTATGTACCCAGATTGCTGATATTGACTATGGTAAGATTCAGTTATATGCAGGTAACTATGACTTCTGGTACGAATCCAGTCAGTTACTTGTAAAACAGATGAAGGAAGCAAACAAGAAGAAGGAAGAAAAGATTAAGGAATTACAGGAATTCATCTCCCGTTTCTCTGCTAACGCTTCCAAGTCTAAGCAGGCTACATCCAGAAAGCGTGCTTTGGAAAAGATTGAGTTAGATGACATTAAGCCATCCAGCAGAAAGTATCCATACATCGACTTCCGTCCTGACCGTGAAATCGGTAATGAAGTATTAACCGTTGAACACCTTTCCAAAACTGTAAACGGTGTTAAGGTTCTTGATGACGTTTCCTTTATCTTAAATCGTGAAGATAAGGTTGCTTTTGTAGGTGGAAACGAATTAGCAAAGACTACACTGTTCCAGATTCTTATGGGCGAAATCGAACCGGACGAAGGAAACTACAAGTGGGGTATCACAACCTCTCAGGCATATTTCCCTAAGGACCCTACAAACGAGTTCAACAATGACTATACCATCGCAGACTGGCTTATGAGCTACTCTCCTGTTGACGATATCACATATGTTCGTGGTTTCCTTGGCAGAATGCTCTTTGCAGGCGAAGACGGTGTTAAGAAAGTAAAGGTTCTCTCCGGTGGTGAGAAGGTTCGTTGTTTATTAAGTAAGATGATGATTAGCGGCGCTAATTGTCTCGTACTTGATGAGCCTACCAACCATCTTGACATGGAATCCATTACTGCACTTAACAATGGTCTGATTAAGTTCCCTGGTGTTGCAATCTTTGCATGCCATGACCATCAGTTTGTACAAACAACCGCAAACCGTATTATCGAGATTCTTCCAAACGGTACTATCGTTGACAAGATTACTACTTATGATGAATATCTTGCAAGCGATGAAATGGCTCGTAAGAGAACTGTATATACCGCAGAAGCTGAAATCGAAGACGGAAGCGACGAGGAATAACTTGTGGTAGACTTACATGTACATTCCACAAAATCAGATGGAACCTATACTCCAACAGAATTAGTAAATTATGCACTTGAAAAAGGACTTACGGCTTTTGCTCTTACCGACCACGATACCATTGATGGCATTGAAGAAGCATTGGAAGCCGCAAAAGATAAACCAATTACCGTTATTCCGGGCATTGAATATTCCACAGAATATCTGAACCGCGATATTCACATCGTTGGTCTTTTTATTGATTATAAAGCACCAATCTTTTTGGAGTATCTTGCTCGTTTCCAAAAGTCCAGAACTGACAGAAACTATAAGCTGTGTGCCAATCTTCGTGGTGCCAATATCGATATTACCTATGAAGCACTATTAGAAATGTTCCCAGATGCCGTCATTACCAGAGCCCACTATGCTAAGTATCTTCTTACCAAAGGCTATGTAAAAAGCCTGAAAGAAGCCTTCGACCGCTATGTTGGCGACCATACGCCATATTTTGTGCATCGTGAAAAGATTACTCCACAAGAGGTTATTGATGTCACCTTAAAAGCCGGAGGTGTTCCAATTCTTGCACACCCAACGCTATATAAGCTTGGCAAAGAGCAATTAGACATTTTAGTAGCTACCTTGGTAGAGCATGGATTAATAGGCATTGAATGTGTTTACAGTACCTATACACCACAAGAAGAACGCCAGATAAAGGCTCTTGCTGCGAAATATAACCTGCTTCCAAGCGGTGGTTCCGATTTTCATGGAGCTAACAAGCCGGGACTGGATTTAGGTGTCGGATATGGAAGGCTGTATGTACCCGAAGAATATATGACAAAAATGTGTGCCACAAGGCGCACATAAAAAAGGAGCTGTGAAAAAATGAGAAATCATTTTTTCACGCTCCTTTTTTCGTCATTCTATTCTGTAGAGCCTAAAAAAAGTGTATAAGTCCCCTTTCCCCATAAATCAGCATATTTTTTTATGAAGCTGCTTTCTGGAGACGTATTCTTTTATTATGATATTTATATAAATTATGACCAATAGAAACCAGAAAAAGTTCCATTTTCACAGAACGGATCCCTCTTCTCACGATTCTTTTATACCAACGGTCATTTTTTATAATTCCAAAGGTTCCTTCCGCCT
>JAFSGY010000018.1 GCA_017440575.1 Lachnospiraceae bacterium
AGCAAATACCAGAGTATTTATGACAGGCGGAGACAAGCAGTATAAAAAGTTACAAAAGTATTCTGATATTAAGATAGGTAAAAATGAAATTGCAAGAACGCCTTTTGTTATGGGTGTTAGAAGTTCAATGAAGAACTATTTATCAAAATTGAATGAATTGGTATCGTTTGAAAATGGAGTGTTATTTTATGGTATGTGGAAAGGTTATTTAGAAAAACCACAGACAAAAGAGTTTATTGAGTTTATGGAAAGTAAAGGCGTAAAGACTCATATATTGCATACAAGTTGTCATGCCGACAGTATGACAATAGATAAACTTATAGAAGATGTAAAACCAAAAAGAATTATCCCTGTTCATACGGAAAATGCCGAATGGTTTAACAGATACAAGGTTTAACAATATCCATATGTGATACTGTTACAGACACCACACAAGCCATGTAGAATGCTGTGTGAAATTATGCAGAAATGCATAATAACTGCATATAATATTTCGAGGTGGTGCGACAGTTCGGTGTCGTGTGTATAGTCGGTGGGAAGCCGACACGGTAGGGTTTAGTCAACCGCCGTTATTCAGCCTTGGAGCCGAAGCTGTGAGGTTAGGTTTAAGCGTAGGCAGAAAACTATTCGAGCCGCAATGCGAAAGCGTGAAGTTATTGAGCCTCGTTAGAGTATATAGAATGGAAGCCGATACTGTCGCCTCAGTAGCAGGCAATAACATTTATTCGTTATCGACAAGAATGAATGAGTTCCATCGGGGTCTTAGAGCGTGGCGAGTTTAAGATTGTTACACACGGCATACCTGTGAGGTCTTGCATATTCTTTGAAAAAAAAGTATTTGCCATACAAGGAGCATTTCGTCTGAGATGGCAGAAATGATATGCAAGAAGTCGGATTAGTTCATAGTACCGATGAAAATGCGTAATGGCACGGAGGGAAGGGACTAACGTATAAATTGCTTTACTAAAAGAAACATTTGTTACACAAAGAGGTGACATGAAAGGTGGAAAATGATTTTAGCAAAATAGCATTGCAGTCCAGAAATCACAAGAAAGTACAAACCATAATGCACTATGTGAATAAGGAAAATCTTGCAAAAGAACATAAGATGCAAAAGTCGGGAAAAGCAACAGGGATAGACAAAGTGAGTAAGGAACAGTATGCAGAAAACCTTGACGAAAATCTTGAAAATCTCATAGCGAGAATGAAAACATTCAGTTATCGTCCACAAGCGGTAAGAAGAACGTATATTCCTAAAACAGGAAGTGATAAAATGCGACCTCTTGGAATACCTGCATATGAGGACAAATTAGTTCAAGGAGTAATGCGAAAAATACTTGACCAAATCTATGAGTGGAAATTCTATGACTTTTCATATGGATTCAGACAAGGGAGAAACTGTCATATGGCAGTAAGGGACATCAACCAAATTGTAATGACAAGGAAAGTCAATTATGTAGTGGATGCAGACATCAAAGGCTTCTTTGATAATGTAGACCATAAATGGCTGATGAAATTTCTTGAAAACGATATACAGGACAAGAATTTTCTAAGATATATCGTAAGGTTTCTCAAATCGGGGATAATTGAAGATATGAAATACTACGAGAGTGATAAAGGGACACCGCAAGGTGGACTAATATCCCCCGTGCTTGCAAATGTATATCTGCATTATGTACTTGATATGTGGTTTGATAAGGTTGTAAAGAAAAGATGTAAAGGCGAAGCGTATATCGTGAGGTATGCAGATGATTTTGTATGCTTCTTTCAGTATGAAAACGAAGCAATAAGCTTCTATCAGGCATTAAAGGAAAGATTGAAGAAATTCAACTTAGAACTTGCAGAGGATAAAAGCAAGATAATGCGATTTGGGAGATTTGCGAAACAAAACAGCAAAGATGGTAAGACAGAAAGCTTTGATTTTCTTGGTTTCACATTCATAAACGGAGAAACATTAACAGGAAAATACAGAATAATATACCGTACAAGCAAGAAGAAGCTAAAAGCAAAGAAGCAAGCGGTAAAGGAATGGCTGAAGATGAACATACACGGAAAGCCATCAAACACGATAGGAATGCTGAATAAGAAGCTCATAGGACACTATGCGTACTATGGGATAAGCGGTAATTATCAAAGTTTGTTGAATTTCTATCGCTTCATAGTGAGTGCATTCTATAAAGCACTTACAAGACGAAGTCAGAGAGCATATCTTAGTTGGAAAAGGTATCAATCACTGCTTAGAAAACATCCGATAGTACAACCAAAGCTATATGTAGATATATGGACTTAATGTAAGATTTATATGAAGAGCCTAATGCCTTAATAGGGCACGTTGGGTTCTGTGAGGGGTGTTAGACGAAACCTCACGAAATTTTGAAAGAGAGGTGAAGTCGAGACGTCTACTCGACA
>JAFSGY010000119.1 GCA_017440575.1 Lachnospiraceae bacterium
AGCTATCGCCAACAGATAGTAGATGAGAAAAAGCTTCATCCGGTCATTACGATAGTTTTGAATTTTACAGACAAGATATGGTCTGGAAAAAAGAGCTTGTTGGAACTGTTGGAGATACCAAGTGATTTTGAGGGATTTGTACAGGATTATAAAATCAATGTATTTGACATAGCCTATTTGGAAGATGAAACAATAGATGCGTTTACTAGTGATTTTAAATTAGTATCTCGATTTTTTAAGAATAAGAGATTGGGACTTGACGCAATGAATGACGATACCACAGAGATGAAGCATCCGGAAGAATTGATGGAGCTGCTTTCTGTATTCACCGGAGATTCTTCTTATGAGAAAGTGATTCCGGAGATTTTAGAGCGTAAAAAGAAAGGCGAGGTGATTACGATGTGTACAGTAGCACAGGGATTAATGGAAAAAGGACGTACAGAAGGACGCATAGAAGGAAGTTCCGAACAATTTAGAAAAGACGTAATCAATAGTATAAATATGTTGAAAGAGTTAAATGTAGATGAGGACAGAATTATTGAACTCATTATTAAAAATCATGGATTAACAGCAGAAGAAGCGAAAGATTTTTTCGCAGAAATAGACTAACTAAGGTGATTACGATGTGTACAGTAGCACAAGGATTAATGGAAAAAGGACGTACAGAGCAAATTACTAAAGATATTTTGATTAGTATTAGCAGATATCGTAAGTTAGGTTTAGATAATGAAACCATCCGGAATATAATCATAGAAGATTATCAATTAGATGAGCAAGAAATTGATACATTTCTTTGTAAATAAATGCATCGCTAGTATAGCTATTATAAAAATGGAACACACTGTGTTCCATTTTTGTAATTCGGATAGATTGGAGGAGTTGCTTTCGGCATGAATTAGAGCTCTTTCCTAAAGAGAATATAACGCATGAAAATACTAAAGTATGAAAGAGGTAACATGAAAGATAAAAAGAATTTTGCAGTAATAGATACGGAAACAACATGGGACGACGTCGTTATGTCTATCGGTGTTGTAATAGCAGATGCAGATACCAAAGAAGTGGTAGAAGCAAAGTATTTTCTTATTGATCCAGAGTATACACATGGTGGAATGTATTCAAGCGCTTTGAAAATGTCTGGAATAGAAGAAATGATAATAGATACCAGAGAAAATGTGTTAGTAATGATTGATAGATGGCTCAAGGATAATAAGGTAGAAAGACTTTTGGCTTATAATGCAGCATTTGATAGAAATCATTTGCCAGAATTTAAATCATATACATGGTGTGATATCATGCGATTGGCAGCATACCGTCAATATAATTCTAAGATACCTACAGAGGTTGAATGCTGTGCTTCGGGTAGGATGAAGAGAGGATATGGGGTAGAGCCAATTTTACGAATGTTGGGACAAGATAAAAATTATGAAGAAACACATAATGCTTTTTTTGATGCATTGGACGAACTGAAGATTGTCCAGCTGCTAGGGCATAATATAGAAATGTATGATCATGCGATAATAGGCTTGAAATAAAGTTCATGAAAAGTATAACATTCCTTGTAGGAGAAGCTTGGAAATAAGTAGCCAGAGAAAGTTAAAAAACTTCTCTGGCTAAAATTTTGAGAAAGTCTTATTTATTTAATCAACACCGCCACCTGTGTGATAAACTTCTCGGGTTCTTTATGCTGTGGAGGCCCTTCGAGATAAATATTTCGACAGGATCCTTTTAGGGTGATTCCGTGTTCGTTGGCGTAGGCTATGAGTTTTTCCCTAACGGCAGGGATAGATTCGTAGCCACCGTGATAGAAAATACATAGTGCTTTTTCCTCAGTAAGAGTAAGGATGTTGTCGCCCTGACTCTCTGGTGGTATTGCGATACAGTAAGAAACAAGCTCAGGGTCATCAAGCGGATATTCAATGAAGAACATACGCTTACTGGTATCGGAACCGTAACGGCGCAAAGCAACCGTAAAAATTTGGCGTAAGACTTCTTTTTTTTCTTCGATCGTACTTGTACGCATGGTTTTGCGGTAAATGGTTTGTGCCGGAATCATAATAGTTTTAATTTCATAGTCATTTTCTTTTTTAACACGTTCTTTTAATTTTTCTATATTCAGATTGAGCTCATCACGAAGCTTTTCAAGGCGTTCAATCATTGGAGTTAAATCCGTTGTTCCATTATAATAAGTATAGATATCATCAAGGGATAGTCCAAGGTTTTGCAGAATACGAATGGTGCGTATTCTGGATACAGAATCTGCGGTATAATAGCGATTTCCGTTTGCGCCGTCCTTTTTGTCAGGAGGAAGGAGTCCTTTGTCTTCATAATTTAATATAATTCTTCGTGTAATATTCAGAGATTTTGCAACTTCTCCGATAGACATTAATTTGTTGTCAGTTTTTACCATAAGAACCTCTTACATTTGTTAGATAATAAAACTTGCATCGTACATTGATGTACGATATAGAATAATCATAATAGTAACAAATTTCTATGTCAAGTATTGAGAGGACTTATGATAAAAGTAGCATTTTGTGATGATGATTTGACTATATTGGAGGAGCTTAGTGTACTGATTGACCGGTATCGGGTAGAGCGTAATCAGGAAATGGAATATACAGCATTTCAGAGCCCTTTGGAATTACTGGCTGAAATTGAAAAAGGAATGCGCTTAGATGTTCTGTTTTTGGATGTTGTCATGCCCGGAGAGAATGGAATTGAGGTGGCGAAGGAAATACGACAATATGACACGAACGTAAAGATTATTTTTCTGACGTCTTCTGCAGAATTTGCGGTGCAGTCTTATACAGTAGGGGCATATTTTTATCAGTTGAAGCCGATATGGGAGGAAAGCTTTTACCGATTGATGGATTCTGTAATCGGTGAGTGTGAAAAGGAGCGGCAGTTTAGTCTTATTATGCGGTGCAAAACCGGTATTACAAGAATTGAACTAAATAAGTTAGAGTATTGTGAAGTGATTGGTCGAACGTTATTATTTCATCTGGATAATGGAAATGTACTGGAGCGAGTCGGAAGTATGGATGAGCTTTGTTCTCAGTTGACACAGTTTGAACATTTTATGCGTCCTCACAGATCTTATTTGATAAATATGGAGTACATTCAGAATATTTCTTCGAAGATGATTACACTTGCGAGTCTGGCACAGATTCCGATTCCTCATGGAAAGTATTCTGAAATAAAGGATTTATATCTGGAGTATGCGTTTAACAGAAAGCAGGTATTTTTATCGTGAATGTTATGATGATTATAAACAAGGGTGCTGTTGGTATATTTGGTATCTTGTTGTCTGCTGTTTTTTGTGAAATACAATGGACGAGAAGAAAGAAATGGATTTTGACAGGTAGCGCAGCAGTGCTTTTACTGGTTCAAGGTATAATTGGGTTTGCAATAGATTTTGACACTGTAAGATATTTCTATCCTATCATTACACATATACCGACGGCTTTGCTTATGTATTTTCTTAGTAAGCAAAAGCTGTGGGCATTTATTTCCGTGTTTACCGCATATCTTTGCTGTCATGTAAGACGTTGGCTGGCATTATTGATTGTTACCATTTGTGCCGGTGATTTTAATATGCAGAATGTCGTAGAATTTGTAGTGACCGTGCCGTTATTTTTGCTGTTATGGAAATTTGCAGCACCGGCGGTACGCTCGATATCTCTGCATTCTGTTTCGGTACAGTGGCAGTTTGGCTTAATTCCGATTATCGCGTATGCGTTCGATTATCTGACTCAGATTTATACGGATTGGATGAAAACGGGTTCGCCTGTTGTAGTGGAATTTATGTCCTTTGTGTGTAGTATGGCTTATTTAGTATTTGTTCTTCGGACTTCTAAGGAGAATCAGTTGCGCTATCAGCTGGAGCAGGAACAGGAGAACTTAAATCTGCAGGTCGTACAGGCTGTGCGGGAGATTGAATTATTACGTGAGTCTCAGCAGCAGGCAAGCACCTATCGCCATGATTTACGTCATCATTTGCAGTATCTTTTAACATGTATGGAAAACGAACGGTTTGAGCAGGCAAAAGTTTATATTCATGATATCTGTGATGAAATTGAAGGCAATAAGGTGATAAACTATTGTGAAAATGAGACGGCAAATCTTATTTTTTCAGCCTTTGCAGGACGGGCCAAGGAGCAGGATATTTCAATGAAAATCCGGGCAGAGATACCACGTATGGTATCTGTGGCGGAGAGTGATTTATGTATATTGTTGTCGAATGCATTAGAGAATGCGCTGCATGCCTGCCAGAAGCGAAGAGAAAAGAGGTTGCCCGGAGAAATAGAAGTGTCGGCGTATGAAAAAAATGGAAAGCTTTTTTTTCAAATAACAAATTCCTGTGAGTCAGATGTAATCTTTGAAGAGGGAATTCCGGTTACACATGCACCGGGGCATGGAATAGGAGTACGCAGTATTTGTATGTTGGTAGAACGATATAGGGGGATTTATCAGTTCTCGGTTAGGGATAACAAATTTATATTGAGGGTGTCGATTTAGAGAGTGTCGATTCGATACAAAAATAGGGCGATTCATGTCGAAACGTCCTATTTTTTATTTGCTTAAGCTATACTCTATTCAAACAGGAGAGGCACCTATCAGGGAGTCGAAGAACTGTGAATTGTGAAAGGAGAAATGACCTATGAAGAAATTTTTTGCAATGATGATGAGTATGATGTTGGCGTTAACTTTAATCTGTGTACCGGTACAGGCAGCAGAAGCAGTTCCTACAATGTGGGATGATATTTTACAGGTGGAGGCACCGGATTTAAGTAACACAATCTGGTATTTTACAGGTGCTTGTGTAGATGGTGTGGAATTAACACAGGAAGAGTATGACGCCACGTTAGTAGAGTTTGGCGGAGCGTTGAATTTTATATTTGACGCAGAAGGAAATGCAGTAATGCAGCAGGGAGAGGTTATGCTGGCAGGTGCATATGGCTACTTAGAGGAAGAGGAATCTGCAATTGTAGTGTTTGAGGATGGAGAAGAGCTGCTGACTTATGCTTGTGTATTTACAGCAACAGAGACAAATGAGATTGTTTTACTGGCTTTCCCGGCAGAGGACGAAACATTAGATAATTGTATCTACTTCAAGAACTTGGCAGATGTTGTAGTAGCACAGTAATAGGGAAGATTTAATCAGCGGATGCGTGTTACAGCGCATCCGTTGTTAAATAAAACGTGATAAAAGGAGAAGATGTAAAATGAAAAAGTTATTAGTAGCAATGTTAAGTACCGTGATGGTAATGTCCTTAGTGGCATGTGGAGGGACAGAAGAAGTAACCGATGAGAGTCCGGTTCAGGTAGAAGCAGAGGTTGTTGTAGAAGAAAAGAAAGAAGCAGAAGCGGTAGAAGAGAAGCAGGAAGCTGTTGCAGAGACAGAGGAAAAA
The DNA here is from genome assembly GCA_017440575.1 of Lachnospiraceae bacterium. Lineage (GTDB taxonomy): Bacteria > Bacillota > Clostridia > Lachnospirales > Lachnospiraceae > COE1. Next base: position 5,412 of record JAFSGY010000119.1, read on the forward strand.
CTGGAAACTACAGTGGCAGAAACTACGGATAGCGGTTATATGTGGGATAATATACCGCAAATAGAAGCGCCAGATATGAGTAATACAGTGTGGACGTTTGCAGGTGCATACATAGACGGCGTAGAAATGACACAGGAGGATTATGATTCGGCATTACAGGCATATGGTGGTTCCCTACAGTTTGTGTTTGATGATAAAGGTGGAGCACAGATGGTACAAGGCGGAGGAACTTTACAAGGTACTTATAGCTATGGAGAAAGTGAAAGTGTATCTGTAGTATTTGATAATAACGGTACCGAGCTGTCCTATGTATGTCTGTTTACAGAATCTGATGGCATATATATGCTTGCATTTACAGACCCGGATAATTGCGTATATTTCAGAGCAGCAGAGCAGGAAGTGGTTACAGAGGAAACTACGGTTGCGGAAGGTGAACAGATTATTGAGCTTGATATAGCGAATACAACTTGGAATTTTGCAGGAGGCTTTCTTAATTCTGTAGAAATGACAGAGGAAGAAGCAGCAGCTTCCTTAGAGATGTATGGTGGTACTCTGCAGCTGGTATTTGATGACGGCGAAGGCGTTCAGATGGTACAGGGTGGAGGAACTCTGGAAGGAAAATGGGCTTATTCGGAAGATAATACCGTTGGCGTATTGTTTGAATTAGAGGATGGCGATTTATTCTACCTTTGTTCCTTCGCAGAAATAGATGGCCAGGTGGTTATGGTTGCTTATTCTGATGAGACCGGAGAAAACGCAATTTACTTCGTACAGTAACAAGCACTAAAAGAATAACGAATAGTAACAAATCCCGAAACGGATGCGGAATAATCCGCATCCGTTTTATGCGTAGAAAGGAGTTGTTTATGGAAAGCCTGATAATTGTTATTTTACTTATTATCCTGCTTACCATATGGATAGTGTCTACCAAGCGAAAGTTAAGTATATTAGCTGAAAATGTCAATAATGCCATGAGCCAGATAGGAGTACAGATTTCGTCACGTTTTGATGCGACGACGACATTACTTCAGCTGGCAAAGGGATATGCAGGTCGAGAGTCCTTAACTCTGATGGAAACAATGAGGGAAAGAAGGAGTGTTATTACAGCACATTCAACTCCAAATGAAGTGTTGGGACAGGAAGGCGTTATTTCAGAAGCACTAGGGGGCATAGCCATGGTAGCAGAGCAACACCCGGAATTGAAGGAAGAGAAAGAATATGCCCAATATATGGATGCGGTAGCCTGCTATGAAAAGATGGTACGCACCAGTCGGCTCATTTATAACGATTCTGTGACCAAGCTTAACAGAACGATTCGAATGATTCCGACAAGGCTTATTGCAGGAATACTCGGATTCCATCAGAGAGAGTATTTGGAAGCTGTGGAAGAAAAGACAGATGTAGCAAACAGAAAATAAGAGAAGCGGAGGATAAAAACATGGGATTATTTAGCAATAACAAGAAATTATGTCCAATTTGTGGAGAACCAACACCAAGATTATTTCCAACGAAGGTTGAGGATATGCCTATATGCAAGGAATGTGCAGATAAGGTGGATTTGCCGAGCGGGGCATTAGATAACATGTCTTTTGCGGATTTTGAACAATATATCGCTTATTTTGATGGAAACCAGGCATTACGTAATATTTTTACAGAGGATTATCGATATTCCTTCGGATTCTTTAGCAATGACATTTTGTTAGATACACATAACAGACTGTTTCGCATAAGACCATATGAGGCGTCTTTTGTAATGGAGGCTTCTAATCTGAAAGCGTTTCGTATTATGGAGGACAATGCACCATTATTTGAGAGTGCAAATGGTATTCTGAAATGTTATAAAAGTGACGTTCCGAAACGCATTAATGAAATGGCTCCGTTGATTTCACAGTATATGATGCAGCGCAAGCAGTATGAGATGGCGGAGCAAATGGAGAGAATGGCAGAACAGATACGGGAGAGCACGGGGCGTGATGAACCGAATTCGTCAATCCACCATTCACGTCCAAATATTGAGGTTCCGGTACCATTTCAGCATTTCAGGGTAGAATTGAAGTTCGAGCACCCATATTGGGAAGAGATAAGTATGGAGCAGGACGGACCTTCCATGAACCAGAATGACCCTAGAATTGGTGATTACTTAAGAGATTATGAGGAAATGGTTGATAAACTACATACCTTAGCTTGGAATCTCATACAACTGATGTATCCGGGAGCAACGGAAGATTATCAGAATGGTAGAAATGAAGCTATGACGGGATCAACTCAGACAGCTCCGATCGTGCAGACAGCTCCGGCAGTGGATGCGGTGGAAGAGATTAAGAAATATAAGGGCTTACTGGATGCAGGTATCATTACAGAGGATGAATTTGCAGCGAAAAAGCGTCAGTTGCTGGGAATATAGGGGGGAGAATGCTTATGAGAAAGAAATGGTTGTCTGTTCTTTTGGTGTTGACAATGACCTGCTCTCTTGTGGCTTGTGGCGAGGAAGTCGCAGTGGAGGAAGAGGAGCCGGTAGTTGTGGTAGAACAGGAGACGGTGGAAGATACGGAGGAACAAGAAACGACAGCGGTTGTGGCAGGTACGCAAGAGCAGGATCAGGAAGTGGCTACGGTTACGGCGGAGGAAGGAAGCTGGGCTGTTTACTGGTATCTTTGTGGTAGTGATTTGGAATCAAATGGTGGCTTTGCTACAGGGGATATGAGTGAGCTTCTGGAAGTGACACTGCCTGAAAATGTAAATGTAGTAATTGAAACAGGTGGTTCCTCCATGTGGCATAATGATATTGTAGCAGCAGATAAGCTTCAACGCTGGGTGTATAACAGCGAGGGGCTGACATTAGTGGATGAGCAGCCATCTGTAAGCATGGGGGAAGCACAGACTTTGGCAGACTTCTTAAGCTTTGCAAAGACGAACTATCCTGCGGAAAAGACAGCGGTTGTATTCTGGAATCATGGTGGCGGTTCTGTTACCGGTGCGGCATTTGATGAGCTATACGGTTTTGATTCCTTGACATTGGATGAGATGTATGCTGCATTTAGCAATGTATGGACTCCGTCAGAGGAGAATCAGCCTTTGGAATTAATTGGATTTGATACTTGCTTAATGGCTACGGTAGATGTAGCATATACCTTCTGCGATATTGCTCATTATCTCGTTGCCTCCGAGGAAACAGAGCCGGCAAATGGCTGGTATTATTCGCAGTGGGTAGGTGCTTTGGCTGAGAATCCGGCTATGGATGGCGAAGAGCTGGGAAAGGTCATTTGCGATGCGTACTATGCAGGCTGTGAAGAGGTAGGAACACAGGACAATACAACACTTTCTCTTACAGACCTTTCTAAGATAGGACCATTGCTGGAGGCTTATGAAACCTTCGGTGCAGAAGCACTGGCAGCAGCCTGTACAAATCCAGGTTTTTTCTCACAGTTTGGCCGTGTGGCCGCGCAGAGTGAGAATTATGGTGGAAACACCAAGGAGCAGGGCTATACTAATATGGTGGACTTAGGTCATATGGCTCGACAAAGTGTTGGTATGCTTGGTTCTGCACAGAGCGTATTAGATGCCTTGGATGAATGTGTTTTATATCAGGTAGGTGGAGCATATCGAACAGAAGCAACAGGACTTTCCTGCTATTATTCTTATAATGGTGATATCAATGATTTTAACGGTTATGCAGGACTTGGCGTAGGCACAGCCTTTAAGTATTTTTATGCATATGAGCTTACCGGTGAACTCGATGAGTCCGGTATGGAATACATTGCAGATATGAATCTGGATGAACTTCCTGAGGTACAGAATCTGACTACGATGGGTTGGGATGGCGCACCTCTGGATGTGGATGATGAGGGTACTTCCTTCCTTACACTTGGACCGGAAGCATATGATGTTCTGGCAGGCATCGGTTTTTCTCTTTATTACGTGGATGAGGAAAATGATATGATGATGTTACTCGGTACAGACAATGATATGAATGCTGACTGGGACAATGGTATATTCTCCGACAACTTCCGTGGCGTATGGGGAAGCATTGACGGAAATCTTGTTTATATGGAGCTTAGCTTCGAGGGCGAGGATTACAACCTTTATTCTGTGCCGATACTATTAAATGGCGAAGAGTATAATTTACAGGTAGTATATGACTTCGTCAGTGAGCAGTGGGGCGTATTAGGCGCAAGACAAGGAATTGATGAGAGCGGTATGGCGGATAAAGAGATGCGACTGTTGCAGGAGGGCGACGAGATTACTACCATATGGTATGTGGCTACAGCCTCCGGTGATGATGATTTTGAAGCATATACCGTAGATACGATTACGGTAACTGCGGATACCGTATTTGCAGAAACACATCTTCCGGACGGAAGCTATGCTATGGTCTATGAGATGCGTGATGCGATGGGTAATTACGCTTACTCCGATGCCGTTACTTTCGATTGCATTGGGGAAGATATTTATACCACCGTATATGAGTAGTATAGAATAGTAGAGGTGTAGTACATCACTTTGTGTAAGTAAAAATGGAGGCGATTCAAAATGAAACGAAAAATGAAAAAAGGACGTTTATTAATTATATTATCATTGCTGTTAGCGATGATGATGGGGATGAGTGTGCATGCTGCTACATATAGTGTAGATAATCTTGCAGAAGGGACAATTTTAGAGCCAGGGGATTTAATTGTTATGCCAAATAGTGGGGTATATGGATTAAAGGTTTGGTTGATTGATGAGAGTAGAGATGGGTCAGTTTCAAACGAATCGGGCTCATACGCATTCATAGTCGGAGAAGGAGAGTATTTTAAGGTAGGAACTATTGAAACAAATGTTAGTATGCGTATGGAAGTGGTTAATCTCCTTACATACCAACCATCTACCCAGACACCAACACCGGCACCGGATAATAATCAAGCAGAAAATACGAATGATGAGTATGAAGAGCCAATAGAAGAAGAACCAAAGGAAACAGAAGAACAGATTTTCATGAAAGAATTGTTAACAAGGGTAGCAAATGCAAAGGCCGGAGATAATATGGTAATCGATGCCACTCTTTGGCATTCATACAGCTCTAAAGTATTGGAATCGTTGCTTAATAAGGAAGGTGTAAATTATACGTTTTATTATAACTACAAAGGAGAAACTTTCTATATTACCATTCCGGCAGGAACCGCTCTTGAAGAAGGCTGTGAGTGGTATGGTCCAAATAAACTAAATGCTATGTTTGGAAGAACCATGATTGATGGAAAGGAATTACGTGCAGCTATAAATAAATAGAGAGAGGAAGGAAGAAAATGTCAAGGATATGCTTTTGTGTTTTCTTCCTTTTTTCTTGCAGATAGCAGTATAAGAACTATTGATTTATATTTTGCGAGAAGTTATAGTAATGTTGGTTATGTTAATCGAGTGCAATAAAATCGGTAACGAATGAAATAGTTTTAATTATTTACGAATAGGGGAGGAGATTTAAGTATGCCACCAAGCAGGAGAAGTTCAAGTTCCAGAAGTTCGAGAAGTAGAAGTAGTAGCTCCAGAAGTAGAAGCAGTTCTAGAAGTAGTAGTTCCAGAAGACATAGCAGTTCATCACATAGTAGTAGCTCGTCTTATAGAAGCTCTTCAAGTAGAAGTACGCAGCGTGCACGAGTTAATCAACCGACGGGAGCACCGGCGCATATCTTGTCCAAAGCGATTTCTATGAGATGTAGAAATCATACCTATGTATATTATAGTGAACCATGGATAGATAGCGCGAATGGAACCGCTTATAAGCAAGGGTATTATGATGAAAACGGTAAATACTATGATGCAGATGATATAGTATTTAAAAATCAGGATGGTTCTTATACAGCGCATTTCGTATGTGAATATTGTGGCAGTGAGGCAGATTTAGTGTGGAAAGAAGGAGTCTATCCGACATGTAAAAGCTGTGGTGCGCAGATGAACAAAGAGCTTACCTATATTGATGATATTATTCAGGTGGAAAGCTATCAAAGTATGCAAAATGCTCAAAGTACACAACGTAACAGCTTCAGTATCGTTAAGAAGGTATTCATAGGGTATTTTGTTGCTGTGTTTGGAATCGCAATATTAAGTAATATCATTGGTGCAATTGCTATCTTTAGCAGCTTTGATGATTTTGAGGATGATGTTTTTAGCGAGATAACAAGTGTATCCTATGGAACTGACACTGATAACTATGAGTATAATGAAGTAACTAATATTGATATTTATGGTAATGACATCTACTTAGATGAAGTTGGCGATCATACATATGTCATTTGTGAATCGACAGATGAATATGAGAAGCACCTGACTTGGGATTACGGAGCAGATTCCTATTATGATTATGATAGCAACTGTTATTTATGGTATAATACGGACGTTTCACCAAATCTCTGGCAGTATTGGTATGAAGATATTGCCGGCAGTGATTATTACGGCTGGATGGAGTGTGAAGGCGACACTTGGTATATTGAAACTTCTGATACAGAGTGGGAAGAATATACCGGCGACACATCTGGGTTGTGGCATATACAGAATGAGTTTGATTAATTAAGTTGAAAAACCATTCAAAACAGTGTAAAATCGAAACGATAAACAAGTTGTAATATAGAAATGAGGATAAGGAATGGCACTGAGTAAGAAACCTGTAAATGGTATGAAGGATATTATGCCGGACGAAATGCAGATTCGTGATTATGTCATGAGCGTAATCAAGGAAACCTACGGTAAGTTTGGCTTTACACCAATGGAAACACCTTGCATGGAGAATATCGAGAATCTTAGCAATAAGCAGGGTGGAGAAAATGAGAAGTTAATCTTCAAGGTATTAAAAAGAGGAGAAAAGCTCAATCTTGAAACAGCAAAGGAAGAGAATGATGTTGTTGATTTTGGTATGCGTTATGACTTAACCGTGCCGTTAGTTCGTTATTATTCGAACCATGCAAATGAGTTACCTTCTCCGTTTAAGGCATTGCAGATGGGTAATGTTTGGAGAGCTGACAGACCACAGCGAGGCAGATATCGTCAGTTCATGCAGTGTGATATTGATATTTTGGGCGAGGCTTCTAATCTTGCTGAAATCGAGTTGATTCTTGCAACAACTACGACTCTTGGCAATCTTGGCTTCAAGAACTTTGAGATTCGTATCAATGACAGAAGAATCTTAAAGGCAATGGCAGCATACAGTGGCTTTGCAGAAGAGGATTATGACAGCGTATTCATTACTCTTGATAAGATGGACAAGATTGGCCTTGAGGGTGTAGAAAAGGAATTGCTGGATGATGGATATGCACAGGAAAGCGTTGAAAAGTATCTTTCTTTATTCAAGGGAATGCAGGATTCAAAAGATACGCTTGCTTTTATCGAAGAAAAGATGACAGGTATCTTAGAGGAAGATGTTAAGACAAGCTTCCGTGAAATCGTAGAAAGTGTCAATGCCACAAAGGGTGATCACTTCAAGTTAGTATTTGACCCGACTCTGGTGCGTGGTATGTCTTACTATACCGGAACCATTTTTGAGATTGCTATGCCGGAATTTGGCGGAAGTTGCGGTGGCGGTGGACGTTATGATAAGATGGTAGGTAAGTTTACAGGAAAGGATGTTCCTGCCTGTGGTTTTTCTATTGGATTTGAGAGAATCATTCTCTTATTGATGGAGAGTGGTTTTAAGGTTCCAAACCAGAGCAAGAAGATTGCCTTTTTAATCGAAAAGGGTGTGGAAGGACAGATGCTTTGTGATATTATTGCAGAAGCACAGAATGTCAGAAAAGATGGCACACAGGTATTAGTTGCCAGAATGAATAAGAATAAGAAGTTCCAGAAGGAACAGCTCACGGCAGAAGGCTATGAGGAGTTCAAGGAATTTTATAAGAATCCATTAAAATAAGAATAGGAAAAGAGGATAAATATCATGGCAGAGACTATGAAGGGTTTAAAGAGAACCCATAGATGTACAGAGCTTTCAGCAGCAAATGTTGGTGAAGTTGTTACTGTGATGGGATGGGTACAGAAGAGTAGAAATAAGGGAGGAATCATTTTCACTGATTTACGTGACAGAAGTGGTCTGTTACAGATTATCTTTGAAGAGGGGAACGATGCAAGTTGTTCTGTTGATTCTGAGACTTTTGCAAAGGCAGAGAGCCTTAGAAGTGAATTCGTTATTGCAGTAGTTGGTAAAGTTACGAGCCGTGAGGGCAATACCAATGAAAATATGAAGACCGGTGCAATTGAGATTCGTGCAACACAGCTTCGTATTTTATCAGAAGCACAGACACCTCCATTCCCAATCGAGGCAGATTCCAAGACAAAGGAAGAGTTAAGATTAAAATATCGTTATCTTGATTTAAGAAGACCGGATTTGCAGGAAAAGATTATGATGAGAAGCCGCGTTGTTGCAAGACTTCGTGAGTTTTTAACCAATGAAGGTTTCCTTGAAATCGAAACACCAATTTTGAATAAATCCACACCGGAAGGTGCCAGAGACTATCTTGTACCAAGCCGTGTTCATCCGGGTAATTTCTATGCGCTACCGCAGTCACCACAGATTTTTAAGCAGTTGCTTATGTGCTCTGGTTTTGACAGATATTTCCAGATTGCTAAGTGCTTCCGTGATGAAGACCTTCGTGCAGACAGACAGCCGGAGTTCACACAGGTTGATATGGAGCTTTCTTTCGTAGATGTGGATGATGTAATCGAAGTAAACGAGAGAATGTTAAAGGAAATCTTTGCTACAATTGGAGTAGAGGTTCCTAATCCAATCCCAAGAATGACATGGCAGGAGGCTATGGATCGTTTTGGTTCTGATAAGCCGGATACCCGTTTTGGCATGGAGCTTGTAAATGTAAGTGATGTTGTTGCAGGCTGTGGCTTTGGTGTATTCACAGGCGCATTGGAAAATGGCGGTTCTGTTCGTGGTATCAATGCTAAGGGACAGGGCGAAATGCCAAGAAAGAAGATTGATGCATTAGTAGAGTTTGCTAAGGGCTTTGGCGCTAAGGGACTTGCTTATATTGCAATCCAGTCTGACGGAACCTTAAAGTCATCCTTTGCAAAGTTCATGACAGAAGAGCAGATGGCTGCACTTGTTAAGGCTATGGACGGAGAAAACGGAGACTTACTGTTATTTGCAGCAGACAAGAATAAGGTTGTTTGGGATGTTCTTGGCAACTTAAGACTTGAAATTGCAAGAAACTTAGAATTATTAGATAAGAATCAGTATAACTTCTTATGGGTAACAGAATTCCCATTATTAGAGTGGGATGAAGAGGATAACCGCTTTGTTGCTATGCATCATCCGTTTACTATGCCTATGGATGAAGATTTACCATTGCTTGACACAGACCCTGGTAAGGTTCGTGCAAAGGCTTATGACATCGTATTAAATGGTACAGAGCTTGGTGGTGGTAGTGTTCGTATCTTCCAGGACGATGTACAGGCTAAGATGTTTGAAGTAATCGGATTATCTAAGGAAGTAGCAGAAGAGAGATTTGGCTTCTTATTAAGTGCATTCAAGTATGGTGTTCCACCTCATGCAGGACTTGCATTAGGTCTTGACCGTATGATTATGCTGATGACACAGGCTGATTCTATCCGTGAAGTTATTGCATTCCCTAAGGTGAAGGATGCTTCCTGTCTCATGACAGATGCTCCAAACATCGTAGATGAGGTTCAGTTAGAAGAGCTTGGAATCGCGATTGTGAAAAAGACAGAAGAAGAGTAAGATGTATTGGAACCACAGGAGAAATCCTGTGGTTTTCTATTGAAAAAAGATAAAAAACAAATTTTGTAAAAAAAATTACAAAAAAGGCTTGCATTTTGTTTCTGTTTATAGTATTCTAATTGAGCTGGCACTGATACGCAACATCGCAAAGCGATGCCTTTAGTGTGGAAGTATAAAGTATAGATATGTAGTAGAGTAGTGGCATGCATGGCTGAATGGCCATCAGTGATTACGAAGTGATTTATCTGGCTCGTTGGTCAAGCGGTTAAGACGCCGCCCTCTCACGGCGGAAACAGGGGTTCGATTCCCCTACGAGCTGCTTTATTTTATCAGTACAGCTAATATAAACATCCTGGCTCGTTGGTCAAGCGGTTAAGACGCCGCCCTCTCACGGCGGAAACAGGGGTTCGATTCCCCTACGAGCTGTTGACTATTTTAAATGAATAGCCCAACCCGAGAAGTTCTTGAAATCTACTAAATGGTTTTCAAGAATTTTTTTTATGCACATTCTTTGTTATTAAGAAGAATCTAGAGCTGATTTATTGAAACAATTTATTGAAAAAATAATGAAAATTTAAATTATGTACAATAATGTATATAATTTAAAAAAAATTCATAATTATTCCCTTGTTATGTAACTCTTCTTTTTATATAATATAAATGTGATAGTTTAGAAAGAAAGGACGATGTGAATGGGTAAAAGAGAAGAGAAGATTCAGGAATTTACGAATAAGTATACAAAGATTTGTGAAGATAATAATGGAATTGATGTGAATTTGTTCGGAGAGTATGGTGTTAAGCGTGGTCTTAGAGATAAGAATGGTAAGGGGGTATTATCAGGACTTACTAATATTTCTTTGATTAAGTCATCGGAGGAAATTGATGGCAAGAGTGTTCCGTGTGATGGACAGCTTTATTATAGAGGATATAATATTTTTGATTTGGTACGCGGTTTCAGACAGGATGGCAGATTCGGATTTGACGAATGCGCGTATCTGCTGCTTTTTGGAAATCTTCCAAACGCAGATGAGTTGTTTGAGTTTAAGAAGGCATTAGGATATAGTATGAGTTTGCCTACGAACTTTGTAAGAGACGTTATCATGAAGGCGCCAAGCAATGATATAATGAATTCATTGACAAAGAGTATTTTGACGCTAGCTTCTTATGATGATAAGGTATCGGATATTTCTTTGGAGAATGTTCTTCGTCAGTGCCTTATGTTGATTAGTGTATTTCCGATGCTATCGGTATATGGTTATCATGCATATAATCATTTTTTGTGTGATGAGAGCTTGTATATTCACAGACCGGATCCGAGAATATCAACAGCAGAAAATATTTTGCGTATGTTAAGACCGAATAAAGAATATACCGAGACTGAAGCAAAGGTTTTAGATGCGGCATTGGTACTTCATATGGAGCATGGTGGTGGAAACAACTCAACCTTTACAACAAGGGTTGTTACAAGCTCTGGCTCTGATACGTATTCTGTTATTGCAGCTGCATTATCTTCTCTGAAGGGACCAAAGCATGGCGGCGCAAATATCAAGGTTGTACAGATGATGGAGGATTTACGCAGAAATGTAGAAGATACAACGGATGAAGCGCAGGTAAGAGAATATCTGTACAAGCTGTTGAATAAAGAAGCATTTGATAGAAGTGGTTTGATTTATGGTATGGGACATGCGGTATATTCTATTTCAGATCCTCGAGCAAGAGTATTTAAGGGCTTCGTAGAAACACTTGCAGAAGAGAAGGGACGTCAGAAGGATTTTGCGTTGTATTCCATGATTGAAAAGCTTGCGCCGGAGGTTATTGCTGAAAAATGTAAGATTTATAAGGGTGTAAGTGCGAATGTAGACTTCTATAGTGGATTTGTTTACAGTATGCTTGATATTCCGTTAGAGCTTTATACACCGATTTTTGCAATTGCAAGAATTGTAGGTTGGAGTGCTCATAGAATGGAAGAGTTGATTAATGTAGATAAGATTATCAGACCTGCTTATATGAGTATTGCAACATTGAAACCATATCATACCTTGAAGGAGCGTTCTACACCACTTTTGGATGAACATGGTGAACCGGTATATAAGCTTCCGCTGAATGAATAAGAAAAACAAAGAGCATGGCGTGCAAAACCATGCTCTTCGTATATATAGGAAACTGTTTGAAATATTCGTTACGCAACGTAATTAATATTTGCGCCAATCAGATTTATAGCATCCTGTGCCTTGCGTTCCTTCTGATATGGATTTTCTTCGTTGCTGTATTTAATGGTTGTATTTGTTGTTCCACCGGATACGTAGGTGCGTCCACATTCGCTACAGATGGAGGTGTGAATGGAAACGGAAGCATTGATTACTTTACCATTCTTTTGGGCAGCCTTTTTATAAGCATTGGAGACATGCTCCTGTTCGTGTGCACGAACTCTTGTGCCTGCTGACTCGGGCGAAATATGAGCGGCAGATTTAAAGGAAACATTTTCGTCTGATCCATCTTGATATTTTCGTTCTTTACAAGTCTGACATTCCTCAGGAGAAGATTTGCGACCGGCTTTTTTTACTTCATCGGGATTACTGGTATTTGGCTCGGTTGTACCATAAACAGCTCGGTTGGCAGAATCGGAATAGGTACTGTTATAGGAAGAATATGGATTCAGATCTGGGTATGTGCCGATTGTCATGCGCAACTCCTCCTTTGCTATCAAAGAAATAGTGATTATATCTAGTACTATTGTACCATGCAAAAAAGGAAAAGTATAGAAAATTTAACTTTTTTTCGAAAGCACTTGCATTTTAAAAGTGAGAGTGCTACTATAAAGATAGTTAAATAATGCTTGATGATAAAGAGTGGGCTTGCGAGTCCACTCTTTTGTTTGGGTAAAACGGATTAATAGTGTGAGGAAAGGTGAGCTAATGGCAAAGAAGGACACATATGAAGCACGCGCTGAAGAGATATTGCAACCAATAGTAGAGGCGAATGGTTGTGAGATTTATGACGTAGAATATGTGAAGGAAGGAAGCGACTGGTACTTAAGGGCCTATATTGATAAGCCAGATGGGGTAAATATCATTGACTGTGAGAATGTCAGTCGTGCGTTTTCGGATAAGTTGGATGAAGTAGACTTTATATCGGATGCATATATTCTGGAAGTGAGTAGCCCGGGACTTGGCAGGGCATTGAAAAAAGACAGACATCTGGAAAAGAGTCTGGGAGAAGAGGTTGAAGTAAGGACCTATAAGCCAATCGAGAAACAGAAGGAATTTACTGGTATTTTAAAGGGTTATGATAAGGATACCATTACCATAGAGACGGAAGAAAAAGAAATTGTCTTTGCAAAGTCTGATATTGCGATTGTCAGATTGACGCTGGATTTTTAGCTTAGGAGGGTAAAGAAAAAATGAACAAAGAATTATTGGAAGCACTTAACATTCTGGAGAAGGAAAAGGAAATCAGCAAGGAAACCTTGTTTGAGGCAATTGAGAATTCCCTCCTGACAGCCTGCAAGAACCATTTTGGTAAAGCGGACAACATCACAGTACAAATTGATAGAAATACCTGTGATTTTTTGGTTTATGCAACAAAGGAAATCGTTGCTATGCCAGAGGATGTAGAGGATGAAGTATTACAGATTTGTATGGATGATGCTAAGGAGATTTCTAAGAAAGCTACGATTGGAGAGACAATTAATGTAGAAATCAAGTCTAAGGAATTTGGACGTATTGCAACACAGAATGCAAAGAACGTAATCCTTCAGAAGATTCGTGAGGAAGAGAGAAGTGTTGTATATAATCAGTTCTATGAGAAGGAAAAGGATGTTGTAACAGGTATCGTACAGCGTTATTCAGGACGTAACATCAGTATCAACCTTGGTAAGGCAGATGCTCTTTTGAATGAAGCAGAACAGGTTAAGGGTGAAACATTCCGTCCAACAGAGAGAATTAAGGTATATATTCTAGAAGTAAAGAATACTCCTAAGGGACCTAGAATTTCTGTCAGCAGAACACATCCTGAGCTTGTAAAGAGACTGTTTGAGGCTGAAGTAACAGAGATTAAGGATGGAACGGTTGAAATCATGAGCATTGCTCGTGAGGCTGGCAGTAGAACAAAGATTGCCGTAAGAACAAACAATCCAAATGTTGATGCGGTTGGCGCATGTGTAGGTATCAATGGTGCCAGAGTAAATGCCATTGTAGAAGAACTTCGTGGTGAGAAGATTGATATTGTAAATTGGGATGAGAATCCAGGTAACTTTATCCAGAATGCTCTTTCTCCTGCTAAGATTGTAGCAGTATTTGCAGACCCGGATGAGAAGACAGCTAAGGTTGTTGTTCCTGATTATCAGTTATCTCTTGCAATTGGTAAGGAAGGACAGAATGCAAGACTTGCAGCAAGACTTACTGGATACAAGATTGATATTAAGTCAGAGACACAGGCTAAGGATGCAGAAGGCTTCCGTTATGAAGACTACATGTATGATGAAGAAGGCGAGGCATACTACGAGGAAGATGAGTATGAAGCTGGAGAATATGAAGCTGACGAATATGATGAAGCAGTAGAGATGGAAGCTGCTGAGGATTCCGAGCAGGAATAATGCATGATAAAGAATTGAGGCGATATCATGAGTAAAAAGATTCCATTAAGACAATGTGTAGGCTGCGGAGAGATGAAGAGTAAGAAGGAATTGATTCGTGTCCTTAAGACTGAGGAAGAAGGCTTTGTACTGGATTTCACAGGTAAGAAAAATGGCAGAGGCGCATATATTTGCAGAAATGCAGAGTGTCTAAAGGCTGCTAAGAAGTCAAAGGGACTGGATCGTTCTTTTAAGATGGCTGTTTCAGATGATGTATATGACAGCCTGACAAAGGAGATTGAAACACTTGAAGCAAAATAAGATATATTCTTTGCTTGGTCTTGCGATGAAGGCTGGCAGAGTAGTAAGTGGAGAATTTGCAACCGATAAGAGCGTGAAGGAAGGAACAGCCTTTCTTGTGCTGGTATCGGAAGATGCATCGGATAATACTAAGAAGAAATTTTCCAATACATGTGAGTTTTATGAGGTGCCAAGATATTTCTTCGGCACAAAGGATGAGCTGGGGCATGCCATTGGAAAAGAGATGAGATCCTCTCTAGCAATTACAGATGAGGGCTTCGCAAAATCATTGATTAAGCATCTGGAACAATCTGCTAATAGTACGGAGGTATAAGAATGGCAAAAATGAAAGTGCATGAATTGGCTAAGGAGCTTGGCGTAGAGAGCAAAGAGCTTCTGGCTGTAATTAAGAATAAAGGTATAGAGGTAAAGAGCCATATGAGTGTATTAGAAGACGGACAGGTAGAAGACATAAGAAACGCTATGAAGGCGCCTGGTAAGTCTGCTGAGGCACCGAAGGCGTCAGAGAAAAAGGAGACAGAGACTACGGAAGCGAAAGAAGAGAAGAAACCGGTAAAATCTACTGAGGCACCGGTTAAGAAGAAAAAGAGTATTATTGTTGTAAGTAACCCTAATAATTCGAAGATGCCGGGTGGCTCACAGATGCCAAAGAAGCCAGTGAAACCGGCACCAAAGCCACAGCCTGTAAAGCCAGCAGAAAAGCCGGTTGAAAAGGTAGTAGAGGAAGCGAAAAAGGTAACAGAGGTTGTGCAGGAAGCACCAAAGTCACAGCTTACAAAGCTGGAAGAGAAGCCTGTTGAGGAAGTTAAGGCAGCTACACCTGCACCACAGGTAACAGAGACATCAAAGCCACAACCTGAAAAGCCGGTAGAAAAGCCAGTTGAAAAAGTGGTAGAGACACCTGTAAAGACAACAGAGCCTGTGCAGGAAGCACCAAAATCGCAGCTTACACAGCTGGAAGAGAAGCCTGTTGAGCCTGTGAAGACAACAGAAGCACCAAAGCCTGTTGTAAACGAGCAGCCAAGAAGAAATGACGATGGTCAGAGAAACTTTGATGGCCAAAGAAGAAATGATGGTCAGAGAAGAAATAACGATGGTCAGAGAAGCTTCGACGGTCAGAGAAGAAATAACGATGGTCAGAGAAGTTTCGACGGTCAGAGAAGAAATAACGATGGTCAGAGAAGCTTCGACGGTCAGAGAAGAAATAATGATGGTCAGAGAAGCTTTGACGGTCAGAGAAGAAATAACGATGGTCAGAGAAAGCCATTTGACCAGAGCAGAGGTCAGGGAGCAAGACCGGGACAGGGATTCCAGCCAAGAGGCGGCTTTGACAAGGATAAAGATGATAGAAATGACAGAGGCGGTCAGAGAAACGACGGAAGAGGTGGCTTTGGTCAGAGACAGGGTGGTAAGCCGGGTAATAAGAATTTTATGCCAGAAAGTCCTATCAAGGATGCTGAGAAGCATAGGGATGAAGAAAAGCGTCGTATTAGTCAGGAGAAGGATAAAAAGAACCGTAAGGACTTTATGTACGAAGATGATGGTGATATGGCAAATATCAAGGGCAAGAATAAGCCTGGTAAGTTCATTAAGCCGGAAAAGAAACCTGTTGAACAGGTAGAAGAGCAGATTAAGGTTATTACCATTCCGGAATCCTTAACGATTAAGGAGCTTGCTGACAAGATGAAGATTCAGCCATCTGCAATTGTTAAGAAGCTCTTCCTTCAGGGACAGATTGTAACCGTTAACCAGGAGATTACTTATGAAACAGCAGAAAATATTGCAATTGAATACGATATTATCTGTGAGCAGGAAGTAAAGGTTGACGTGATTGAAGAACTCTTAAAGGAGGATGAGGAAAAGGAAGAAGATATGGTTGCAAGACCTCCTGTAATCTGTGTTATGGGTCATGTTGACCATGGTAAGACTTCGCTTCTTGATGCAATCAGAAAGACAAATGTAACCGACAAGGAAGCTGGTGGTATTACACAGCATATCGGTGCTTATACGGTTACAGTAAACGACCAGAAGATTACCTTCCTTGATACTCCGGGACATGAAGCGTTTACTGCTATGCGTATGCGTGGTGCAAGCTCAACAGATATTGCAATTCTTGTTGTTGCAGCAGATGATGGTGTTATGCCTCAGACAGTAGAAGCGATTAACCATGCAAAGGCTGCAGGAATTGAAATCATTGTTGCGGTAAATAAGATTGATAAGCCGGGAGCTAATATCGAAAGAGTAAAACAGGAGCTTACAGAGCATGGATTAATTGCAGAGGACTGGGGTGGAAGTACTGTATTTGTTCCGGTATCTGCAAAGAGTGGAGAAAATATTGATACCCTGCTTGAAATGATTCTGTTAACAGCAGAAGTATTAGAACTCAAGGCAAATCCGAATAGACGTGCAAGAGGTCTTGTCATCGAGGCAGAGCTTGATAAGGGACGTGGTCCTGTTGCCACCATTTTGGTACAAAAGGGTACACTTAAGGTGGGTGACTTTGTATCAGCAGGTGCGGCAAGCGGTAAGGTACGTGCAATGATAGATGATAAGGGAAGAAGAGTAAAGGAAGCAGGACCTTCTACACCGGTAGAGATTCTTGGACTTGGAGATGTTCCTAATGCTGGAGAAATCTTCCTTGCACATGCAAACGATAAGGAAGCAAAATATTATGCAGAAACTTTCGTTGCGCAGAATAAAGAGAAGCTTCTTGAAGAAACTAAGACAAAGATGTCACTTGATGATCTGTTTTCACAGATTCAGGCTGGTAATCTGAAGGAACTCAACCTTATCATCAAAGCTGATGTTCAGGGTAGTGTAGAGGCAGTAAAGCAGAGCTTGATGAAGCTGTCTAATGAAGAAGTAGTTGTAAAATGTATCCACGGTGGTGTTGGTGCGATTAACGAATCAGATGTTATTCTGGCATCTGCATCCAAAGCAATCATTATTGGATTCAATGTTCGTCCGGATGCGCAGGCTAAGACTACAGCAGAGCGTGAAGGCGTTGATGTAAGATTATATCGTGTTATTTATCAGGCGATTGAAGATATTGAGGCTGCCATGAAGGGTATGCTTGATCCTGTCTATGAGGAGAAGGTTATCGGTCATGCAGAGGTTAGACAGATCTTCAAGGCATCTGCAGTTGGTAACATTGCAGGTTCTTATGTGCTTGATGGTGTATTCCAGAGAGGCTGTAAGATTAGAATCACAAGAGAAGGCGAGCTGATTTATGAAGGTGAGCTTGCATCATTAAAGCGATTCAAGGATGATGTTAAGGAAGTTAAGACAGGATTTGAGTGTGGTCTTGTATTTGACGGATTCGACAGCATGCAGGAATTCGATATCGTGGAAGCATATATTATGGTGGAGGTTCCAAGATAGGATGAGAAAGAACAGTGTAAAGAATACCCGTGTAAACGGCGAAGTGCATCGTGTTCTTGCAGAGATTATCCGCAGTGAGATTAAGGATCCTCGTATTAATCCGATGACAACAGTTGTATCGGTAGAAGTAGCACCTGATTTAAAGACCTGTAAGGCATGGATTAGTGTGCTCGGAAATGAGGAATCCCAGAAGGAT
The DNA here is from genome assembly GCA_017440575.1 of Lachnospiraceae bacterium. Taxonomy (GTDB): domain Bacteria; phylum Bacillota; class Clostridia; order Lachnospirales; family Lachnospiraceae; genus COE1. The sequence goes on from JAFSGY010000119.1 coordinate 23,592, forward strand.
ACTTTAGCAGGACTTCGTAGTGCAGAAGGGTATATTAAGAATCAGCTGGCAAGAAAGATTAATCTTAGAAATACACCAGAGATTCGCTTTATTATTGACCAGTCTATTGAATATGGTGTAACCATGTCAAAGCTGATTGATGATATAAATCGTGCAGATGATGAAAAGCATGTGGATGATGTGGAAAATTAATAAATGGAAGATTTCCATAAGCGAACAAAGTTCGCTTTGTAAATCTTGTGTTTTGCACAAATTTACACATTATAACGAGCAGTAAAGAGGGTAATCTGGGGCGCATTATGCGCTTCCAGATTATTCGTGTGTATGGATGAAAGGAGAAAATGAGATGTTCCGGTTAAGGAAGGAATGTGAGGGAGCAGAAAATATTGTAATTTCAGGTCATGTAAGACCAGATGGCGATTGTGTTGGTTCCTGTATGGCAACCTATCTGTTTTTGAAGAAGGTAATGCCAGAGGCAAGTATCAGAGTATTTCTGGAGCAGCCGGCAGACATATTTTCCTGCATTCAGGATTTTGATAAGATAGAAACAGAATGCCATATGGAAGAAACACCAGATGTTTTTATTGCATTGGATTGCGAAAAAACAAGATTGGGTGAGGCAGAGGCGCTTTTTGATAAAGCAAAAAAGAAGATAAACATAGATCATCATATTAGTAATGCTTCGGGTTGCGGGGATGTGAATTATGTGGTACCGACAGCAAGCTCAGCGTCAGAGCTGGTATATGATGTGATAGATAAGGAATATATCGATGTGGAGATTGCTAAGGCAATTTATATCGGAATGATTCATGATACAGGAATCTTCCAATACTCCAATACATCACCAAAAACATTACAGATTGTGGGGGAACTGATTGCATATGGGTTTGACTTCCCAACCTTGATTGATGAGACTTTTTATGAAAAGACATATGTACAGAATCAGATTTTAGGAAGGGCATTGCTTGAGAGCATTATTTTCATGGATGGAAAGTGTGCGGTAAGCTATGTGGATCAAAAGACAATGGCATTTTATAATGCGACACCAAAAGATTTGGAAGGAATTGTCAATCAGCTAAGAATTATAAAAGGTGTGGAATGTGCTATTTTTATGTATGAAATTGGTACACAGCAGTTTAAGGTAAGTATGCGCTCCTGTAAATATGTAGATGTTAGCAAGGTGGCTGCCTATTTTGGCGGCGGCGGACATATGAGAGCCGCAGGGTGTACTATGAATGGTTCATTTTATGATGTAGTGAATAACTTATCAAAACATATTGAGGAACAGATAATACAATTTAATAACAATGAAGGAACGGAATAGTTATAATAGTTAAAGGAATACGAAATTGGTTAATGGAATCATAAACATATATAAAGAGGCTGGCTTTACTTCCCATGACGTGGTAGCCAAGCTGCGAGGAATTGTAAAACAGAGAAAAATCGGGCACACAGGAACGCTTGACCCGGATGCGACAGGTGTTTTGCCGGTATGTTTGGGTAATGCGACTAAGTTATGTGATATGCTGACGGATAAGAGCAAGGAATACGAGGCGTGTATGCTTCTTGGTGTGACAACGGATACTCAGGATATGAGCGGTCAGGTTATGACAAAGAAGCAGTTAACCTGTACGGAGGAAGAAGCTAGAGAAGCCGTGTTAAGCTTTGTTGGAGGCTATGACCAGATTCCGCCGATGTATTCGGCATTGAAGGTAAATGGTAAAAAGCTGTATGAGCTTGCAAGAAAGGGAATCGAGGTTGAGAGACAGCCAAGACGTGTAGAGATTCCGGCTATTGACATAATCGAATGTAAGTTGCCAGAGATTCGATTCCGCGTGTCTTGCTCAAAGGGAACCTATATCCGTTCACTATGTGCAGATATCGGGGACAAGCTTGGTTGTGGTGCTGCTATGAAAAGTCTGGTGAGGACAAGAGTCGGTGTTTTTTCTATAGAAGAGGCATGGAAGCTTTCTGAGGTAGAAAAAATGGTTGCTGAAGGAACACTTTTGGAGCATATAACAGCGTCTGATCAGGTTTTCATAGATTGTCCGAAGGTGGTAGTAAAGCCGGAGTTTGATAGGGCTCTTGCCAATGGTAATAAATTAGGTGTAAAACAGGTAAAATTTGAAAAAGAACAGACACTAAAGGATGGCGAATTGCTTAGGGTATATGACAGCAAGGACATTTTTACAGGTGTTTATACTTATGTGGCAACAGAGAGATGTTTGAAGCCATATAAAATGTTTTTTGAATAAAAGGCTGGAGAGTGGCATGAAGATTATTAAGAATATGACAGAATTTCATATAGATGAGCCAACAGCAGTTGCAATAGGCAAGTTTGATGGCTTCCATTGCGGACATCAGAAGCTTCTTCGCAAGATGCAGGAGCAGAAGGAAAAGGGGCTCGCGACAGTAGTGTTTACCTTTGTTCCATCACCGGCAGCTTTTTTTAGTAAAGAACCGCTCAAAGATTTAACTACTATTGAGGAAAAGAGAAGTATCTTTGAAAAAGCGGGAATTGATTATCTGATTGAATATCCATTTTATCAAGAAACTGCAGATATGGAGCCGGAGACCTATATTAAGAAGGTTCTGGTGGAGCGTATTCATGCAAAATGTATTGTTGCGGGGGAAGATGTGTCCTTTGGAAAAAGAGGAGCGGGCAATTATCAATTGTTGGCAGAGAAGTCAAAGGACTATGATTATGATGTTATTATTATTGAAAAAGTGCAATATGATGGAAGAGAGGTAAGTTCGACCTTTGTACGGGAAGAGGTTGCCAAAGGAAATATGGAACTGGTTCATCAGCTACTTGGCATTCCGTATCATGTTGGTGGAGAGATTGTGCATGGAAGAAAGCTTGGCAGAACGCTAGGTATGCCAACAATCAATCAGATTCCACGAGGGGAGAAGCTGTTACCACCAAGAGGTGTATATTATTCCTATGTAATGTACGGAGACAGGAAGCTGCCTTCGATTACGAATATTGGAGTAAAGCCAACAGTTACGGATACGGTAATCATGGGAGTGGAAACCTATATCTATGATTTTGATGAAGATGTGTATGGCGAGGAGCTTGAGGTATATTTGTTGTATTTTAAGAGACCGGAAATGCGGTTCGATTCTGTAGATGCTCTAATGAAGCAAATGTCGGAGGATATAGAAGAAGGACGTAAGTACCATTCTATTTAGTAAAAATTACTAACAGTATTTGGAAAATGCCCACTATTGACACTAAAAATGCACAATGTTATAATTTGCATGTAATGAAATGTAATATTTATGTAACAAATAAGAAAAAGTGGGAGCTACTATAGTAATGAAGTATAAGAAATACGTTGCGATATTAGCATTATTAAGTATTACGACTTTGTTATCAAATGATGTCGTATATGCATCTAGTGCAAATATGCAGCAGAGAGTTGTGACAGTACAAGAAACGAAGGAACAGAAACAGACAGAAGAACAAAAGCAGAAATTGAATACAAAAGAAACTGTTTTAGGGGCAGGAGTAGCAGAAATTTTAGAGATATCGCTAATAGATGATACACTAACTGCCATTGAAGAAATACCAACTCCAAAGGCAGTTTCACCAAAGGTAGCAATTGCAAAGGAAGCTGAGAAGACAAGCCATTGGGGATATAACAATCTTGGATTGGCTAATGTGGATAATCATTTGAATATCAGACAGGAGCCATCTGAAACGGGCAAGTTGATTGGCAAATTGAGTAAAAATGCAGCATGTGAGATTCTTTCTGTGGAGGATGGATGGGCTCACATTAAGTCAGGCAAGGTAGACGGTTATTGCAGTACTGATTATTTGTTTATGGGAGAACAGGCAATTAGTAAGGCGAAAGAGGTAGTATCTATGGTTGCTGTGGTGGACACAGAGACTTTAAAGGTTCGTGAGAAACCGAATACGGAATGTGCGGTTATTACCTTAATTCCTAGAGATGAAGAGCTTGAAGTTGTCGAGGTTATGGAAAATGGATGGATTAAGTTCCTGCTCGATGATGAAGAGGCTTATGTTTCCGGAGATTTTGTGAAGGTTGAGGAAAGGCTTGAAAAGGCAGCTACCTTGACAGAGCTATTATATGGGCAGGGTGTATCAAACGCAAGAGTAGATTTGGTACAATATGCGAAACAGTTTATTGGTAATCCTTATGTATGGGGTGGAACCAGCCTTACGAACGGGGCAGATTGTTCCGGCTTTACCATGAGTGTTTATAAGAAGTATGGAATTAGTCTTCCACACCATTCCGGTTCACAGGCACAGCTTGGAAGGAAGGTTACGCTTGCTGAGGCACAGCCGGGAGACCTGGTATTTTATGCAAAGAATGGAAGTATTAATCATGTTGCTATTTATATTGGTGGTGGACAGGTCGTACATGCATCTAATGAGCGAACTGGTATAAAGATTTCCAGTGTGAATTATAGAACACCAGCAACAATCAGAAGCTTTTTGGGATAAGAATTTAAGAGAATAGGAGTTGCATTGCCTGATATTCTGTGGTATACTGTCAAAGTATGATTTGGGTAATATCAAATCATAGCCGGTACTCAGTGTCGGGACTCTCCGACCCAGACTTAGTATCAGGTGATATTATTAATTTTTAGTATATGGAGGATTTCAAAATGATTTCTAAGGAAAAGAAGCAGGCAATTATCGCTGAATACGCTAGAACACCTGGTGATACAGGTTCACCAGAAGTACAGGTTGCAGTATTAACAGCAAGAATTCAGGAGTTAACTGAGCACTTAAAGAGCAACCAGAAAGATCATCACTCAAGACGTGGTCTTCTTAAAATGGTTGGTCAGAGACGTGGTTTACTTGCATATTTGAAGAAAACTGACATCGAAAGATATCGTGCTCTGATTGAAAGACTTGGAATTAGAAAGTAATTCTGATAAGAAAGGGCGGAAATTTTTTCCGCTCTTTTCAGTATGTTATAGGTAGAAGTCAGGCTCGAGACCGCTGAAAACGATATGAGCACATCGTGTGGCTTTCAGTAGTTTCGGCTCCTTCTGCCAGAATCACAAAAGTAAAGTAGAAAAGGAGAAGAATATGTATAACGGAACTTTTAGTGAAAACAAAGAAAAAACGTTCAAGACTTACAGTATGGAATTAGGTGGCCGTACTCTTTCTGTTGATGTGGGAAGAGTGTCTGCACAGGCAAATGGTGCTGCTCTTATGCACTATGGTGATACTACTGTATTATGTACAGCAACTGCATCTGACAAGCCAAGAGATGGTATTGACTTTTTTCCATTGAGCGTTGAATACGAAGAGAAATTATACGCAGTTGGTAAGATTCCTGGAGGCTTCAATAAGAGAGAAGGTAAGGCAAGCGAGAATGCCATCCTTACAAGCCGTGTTATTGACAGACCTATGCGTCCATTATTCCCAAAGGATTACAGAAATGATGTAACTCTTAATAATATGGTTATGAGTGTTGATCCAGAGTGTCGTCCAGAAGTAGTTGCAATGCTTGGTGCTGCGATTGCTACAAGTATTTCAGACATTCCATTTGATGGTCCATGTGCTACAACTCAGCTTGGTATGATTGATGGTGAGTTTATCGTAAATCCTAATCAGGAACAGTGGAAGAATGGCGATTTACAGCTTACAGTGGCTTCTACAAGCACAAAGGTTATCATGATTGAAGCCGGTGCAAATGAGATTCCGGAAGCTAAGATGATTGAAGCTATCTACAAGTGTCATGAGATTAACCAGACTATTATCGAATTTATCAACAAAATGGTTGCTGAGATTGGTAAGCCAAAGCATGCTTATGAGTCTTGTGCTATTCCAGAGGAAATGTTTGCTAGGATGAAGGAAATCGTAACTCCTGAAGAAATGGAAGTTGCTGTTTTCACAGATGAGAAGCAGGTTCGTGAAGAGAATATTAAGAAGGTTACAGAAAAGCTTGAAGAGGCATTTGCTGATAACGAGGAATGGCTTGCAGTTCTTGGAGAGGCTGTATATCAGTATCAGAAGAAGACAGTTCGTAAGATGATTTTAAAGGATCAGAAACGTCCTGATGGAAGAAAGATGACTCAGATTAGAAGCCTTGCAGCTGAGGTTGATATCATTCCTAGAGTACATGGTTCTGCTATGTTTACAAGAGGACAGACTCAGATTTGTAATGTGACTACCCTTGCTCCATTATCAGAGGCACAGAAGGTAGACGGATTAGATGAAAATGAGACGACAAAGAGATATATGCATCATTATAACTTCCCATCTTATTCTGTAGGTGAGACAAAGCCATCCAGAGGACCGGGACGTAGAGAAATAGGACATGGCGCATTAGCAGAGAAAGCATTGGTTGCTGTGTTACCTTCTGAGGAAGAATTCCCATATGCAATCAGAACTGTATCTGAAACATTTGAGTCTAATGGTTCTACATCTATGGGTTCCACATGTGCATCTTGTATGTCATTGATGGCAGCTGGTGTACCTATTAAGAGAATGGTAGCTGGTATTTCCTGTGGTCTTGTAACTGGTGAGACAGATGAAGATTATGTATTATTGACAGATATTCAGGGACTTGAAGATTTCTTCGGAGATATGGACTTCAAGGTAACTGGTACAACAGAAGGTATTACAGCAATCCAGATGGATATTAAGATTCATGGATTAACAAGAGAAATCGTAGAAGGTGCTATCCAGAGATGTCATGATGCAAGATTATACATTATGGATAGCTGCATGAAGCCGGCAATTGCGGAACCAAGAAAAGAAGTTGGCAAGTATGCTCCAAAGATTATTCAGATGTCAATTGATCCTGAGAAGATTGGTGAGGTTGTTGGTCAGAGAGGTAAGACAATCAATGCTATTATTGATCAGACAGGTGTTAAGATTGATATTACTGATGATGGCTTTGTAAGCATCTGTGGTACCGATCAGGCTATGATGGACAAGGCTGCTGAGATGATTAAGATTATCACAACTGAGTTCGAAGAAGGCCAGATTTTTAAGGGTAAGGTTATTAGCATTAAGGAATTTGGTGCTTTCCTTGAGTTTGCACCGGGAAAAGAAGGTATGGTTCATATTTCTAAGATTTCTAAGGAAAGAATCAACCATGTAGAAGATGTTCTTACATTAGGTGATATAGTTACTGTAGTATGCTTAGGTAAGGATAAGATGGGAAGAATTAGCTTCTCCATGAAGGATGTTGCTCAACAATAATGAATAAAGATAGGAAGACCGTATTCAGAGATGAGTATGGTCTTTTTTATTTGTTAGGAAATTGCTGTAACGTAGAGACAGTTAATCAAGAATTTGCAAAGTAAATTCTTGTGAGATGATGCCGCTGGGCATCATCTTTTTTTAATTGCTTTTCATTGGAATATTTTAGTCTCGTCCACATATATTGGAAAGAGGGGAGGAGAGGAAAATGAAAGATGTGATAGTAAGTTTTTTTCCAGCGGCACTTAGGATGCCTTGGGAAACATGTGAGTGGGAGTGGGATAAGGTAGAAGAGATAAGGATTCGGGTAGACAAGCCGGTTGTGATAGTGAGGGTGAATAGAGAATATATTCTATTGAAAGGAGGCGTGATTCAAGAGTTGACTCATGATACAGATATGAGCTCATGTGTTATTTATAGGGAAAGAGAATTGGATGAGATGTTTAGACACTTGTGCATGGATTCTATCTATGCATATGAGGAGGAGCGACGACAAGGTTTTTTGACTGTACGAGGGGGGCATCGAGTAGGAATCACGGGTGAACTAGTGGTTTCAGATGGTAAGAGCTGTATAGCTAAATACATTCGATACATGAATATTCGTATTGCTCATGAAATAAAAGGAATTGCAAATGGGTTGATGAAGTGGCTTTATCATGCAGAGAATATATATAATACTTTGATTGTGTCCTCTCCAGGAGTTGGTAAAACAACTCTTTTGCGAGATATAGCGAGAAATTTATCAAACGGTACGAAAGAACATAAAGGCTATGCGGTTGGTATGATTGATGAAAGAGGAGAAATTGCGGGGGCATATAGAGGGAGTGCTTCTTTGGACTGTGGAATAAGAACAGATGTTATTACAGGTGGTAATAAGAAGCAGGGAACTCAGATTTTGATTCGTACTTTTGCACCACGAATTATTATTATGGATGAGATTGGAATGAAAGAGGATGCAGAAGCTGTTTTGTATGCAGGAATCAGTGGATGTAGTGTTATTGCTACTGTGCATGGAAATTCATTTGATGACTTAAAGAATAAAACGGAGATACAGCCATTGCTGCAAAATAGGATTTTTCAGAGAATCTTGTTTTTGCAGCAGAGAGAGAATGGTTTGCGATGGATTGAAATATGGAATGGGGAGGGGATGTGTCTTTGTGGGGAGAGCTTGTTGCAGGAATGTTTGTCTTAATTGGAGCACAGGGATTTGGAAAGGCATTAAGTCAGGAAATGAAATGTATTTTGTACCATATGAATGAACAAAAGCAGATGTTATTTTATATAGAACGTGAGATAGCATTTATACATAGACCAATGCAGGAGATATTTTTATCGTTGTCAGAACGATTAAAGAAGCCGTATGATTCCTTTTTGAAGCGTGTGTCGGACAAAATGGAGGATGGAAGTGGAAAAGGCTTATCAAGCATATGGAAGGAAGAAATTGATGCGTTGTATAAAAATGGAGGATATCCGAAAAAAACGTTCTATTATCTGAGTCAGATGACAAGGTGCTTTGGTTGTGAGGAGGGCGAGATGCAAAAGCAAGCGTTTGCTATGCTGAGCCATGAAATTGGTGAGGAATTAGAAAAGATGAGGAAGGAGAAAGCAGAAAAAGACAGGCTGATTCGAACACTCAGTCTTTTGGCGGGAATTCTCTGTATAGTAATATTTGTATGATAGGAAAACCCAGTTAAAGGAGGAATTCAGGAGATGGAAATAAGCCTGATATTTAAAATTGCTGCAGTTGGTATTTTGATTACAATATTGGGACAGGTATTGAAGCATAGTGGTAGAGAGGAGCACGCTTTTCTAATCAGTCTGGCAGGTTTGATTTTAGTGTTATCTTGGATTGTCCCCTATATATATGAATTGTTTGAGATGATACAGAAATTATTTGGATTATAGAACGCCTGTAATTTATAGGAGGTAGTGTACAAAATTCATATATGGAAGATTGTGCATACGACAAATTTGTGCTTTGCACAAATTCGTGGAATTTGGCAAGGAATGGTGATAAATATATGATGCAGGTATGTGTTATGGCTGCGGCCGGAATGTTTGCGGCTATTGTGATCAGAAAAGACAAGCCAGAATATGCAACATTGATTATTTTATTGGTAAGTTTTTTGATTGCATTAAAGGTTGTCGGTGTATTAGATGGTATGCTTGAGGAGATGCAGAGCTGGGGAGCGTTTTTGCAGGAGAACGTGATATACGTCAAACTGCTTTTGAAATTGATAGGGATTACATATTTGTGTGAATTTGCAGCAAATATTTGCAAGGATGCAGGTTATTCGACATTGAGCAGTCATGTAGAGCTGTTTGGGAAGGTGATGATTATGATGGCGGGTTTGCCGGTTATGAAGACGATGATAGAAATGATAGAGGGCATGCTGCGATGACGTTAGAGGTAGAAGGCATACAGTCAGAACAATTAGGCGATATGATACCGGATTTTGACATGATGGACAAGTTTTTGGAGGATTTACTACCTAAGAAAAGTGTACATGCGTTAGATTTAATGGAAGATGTATGGAAAGGAGATTGGGTATTGAATCCTACATTACTATGGGATTATATAGCCGGAAATGTAGGGGGATACGTGGATGAGATTAAGACAATATTTATTTCGATACTTGTGTTATTTATTCTGTCTTCCGTGATTACTGCTTTTTTAAGTACACTGAAAAATGAGAGTACAGCCAAAGTAGCTAAGCTCTTTTTTGTGCTATGTGAATTGATATTGCTGATGTATACCTTTCAGGAGGTATTAACCATTGTGAAGGAAACAATGGGGAAGATGACAGAGTTTTTGAAAATAATGATTCCAGCGTATATGATGTGTATTGCAGCGGCGGGAAGCGGGCTTTCGGCAGTGATTTTTTATAAGCTTTTGCTTGGCTTTTTATGCCTTGTAGAAGGAATCCTTGTTGCAGCGTTGCTTCCTATAGCAGAAGGCTATGCAATGCTTGGTGTTTTGGAAAGTCTTTTTGGAGAGAAGAGATTTTGCGGATTGATGAATCTGATTAAAGATGGTGCTTTATGGGTATTGAAGGGGTTAGTTATGTTTGTGGGTGGTAGTGGTATCTTACAATTAATAATAACACCTGTAATAGATAGGGCAAATATATCTGTTTTGCAGAGAACCGTAGGTGCAATCCCGGGCATTGGAGATATTGCAGAGTCTGTTTCCGGAATTACGCTTGCTTCTGCTATGGCAGTTAAGAATAGTTTTGGAGTGGTGGTATTGATTGTATTGCTGCTCATTATGATTGCTCCGGCATTACATATTATGGTGTTATTAGGAACTGTTAAGCTTGCAAGTGCCGTGGGAAGTATATGTGGAGAGAAACATATGACAGAATGCTCCAATTATATTGCTGATGCAGGTTTTCTGTTACTTCGTATGCTGGTGACTGTGACAGCCTTATTTTTTCTGACATTGGCAGCGATGACGAATGTGACATGACGAGGAGAAATAGAATGGAAGAACTGGCGTTGCGTGTAAGAGCTTTTGTATATACCATGATATGTTTCCAATGTCTGATACAACTTTCAGCGGGAAATTCATTTTACAAATATCTAAAGCTAATATCGCAGTTATTTGCATTGTGTATTTGCTGTAATATTATTTTTTCATTTTTGGGTATTGTAGAGGATGGGTGGAAACAGGCTGATAAGGTTTATGAGGAATGGGAGAAGCAATGGAAGGTTGAGGGAGAGTTAGGTAATATGGAGGGCCACTTAGGAGACTGGATAACGGAGGATGTGATGATAGCGTTCGAACAGCGGATGCAGATTTTGTTAGAAGAGGAGAGTGGAGGAACCTATGAGCTTGAAGAAGCTGTATGGAATAAAAAAAGGTGGGAGGTAACGATTCGTAGAACAGGGATACAGGAGAAAGAAGATTTTATAAGGCGTTTTAAGGAATCTGCTTGTAGAGAGTTTTCTTTAGGAGAGGAAGAACTGGAGGTGAGGATTCGATGAAAAAGCTCATGGATAAATGGAAGAGTTACATACAAGATTTGAAAAGTGGAGAAAAGAAGTTTTCAAAGGATGGTATGTTGATTCTTTTTTTTAGTGGATTATTGATTTATGTTATTTTACTGCCTGTGAATAATAACGATAGTTATAAAATGAGAAAGACCGATGAAACGATAACGGATCAGAGAGAATATGAGCAAGAGGTCTTTCAAGAAGATTATCAGACAAAGCTAGAGTTGGAGTTGGCAGAGTTCTTGTCTGGAGTGGAGGGAGTTGGAGAAGTAGAGGTGCTGATTTATTTAAATACAACAGAAGAGTATGTTGTAGAAAAGGATGCTCCTGTTCATCAGGTAACAACACAGGAACCGAATGGACAAAGTAGCGAAGAGAATAAGGAGGAGGATACGGTATACACAGTAAATGGAAACGGTGAGCAGGTTCCTTTTATATCACAGACAAAGCATCCGTCTGTGAAAGGTGTTGTCATAGCTGCAGATGGAGCAGGACAGGAGAATATTCGGATTCAGATTATAAGGACTGTTATGACGTTATATGGCGTGGAGGCAAATAAAATAGACGTTTTGGAAAGAAAAAAATCTTAAAAAAGTGCTATTCTGTGTGAATGCAGAATAAGATAGAGTAGAAATGAGAAAATCTTAGGAAGGGTATGGTTCCAGTGAAAAGAATATTTAGGAAAAATCAGATTATGATTACAGCACTTGCGATTATGATAGCAGTAGCAGGCTATCTGAATTTTGCAGGAGAACAGATTGGAGAGGAAGACTTTCTGGTTCAGGATGGAAGTGAAACAGCATTAACTTACGAGATGACAGATATTTCAGATGAGGATATGTATGCAATAGCCATGACAGATGAAGCAGAAGGACAGTTTACAGATTATACAGATTTAGCAAGTCTGGATGCTGATTACATAGGAGATGCGGAAAATTATCTGGCAGAAAATATGGAAATCATCGGTGACAGTGATGAGGACACACTTGCGATGGAAGTAAATGCGGATGCAGAAGCAGCTTCTGAAGAGGACGTGGTTTTGGAAGAAGTGCCGGGGGAAGCAGTATTCACTAGTGCAACTGGTGTGACCAGTCTTGCAGGTGCAAAGCTTTTGAAGGAGCAGACAAGAGCACAGAATAAGGAGGCATTGTTGGAGATTATAGATAATGCCAGTCTCACAGAGGAAGCAAAACAGGAAGCCGTAGACAGTATGATTGCTATGACGGAAACGGCACAGCGCGAGACAGATGCGGAGATGCTGTTAGAAGCAAAGGGATATACAGAAACAGTCGTCAGCATTAGCGATGGAACCGCAGATGTCATGATAGGTGCAGTTAGCCTGACAGATACCCAGACAGCGCAGATTATTGATATTGTGCAGAGAAAGACAGAGGTTGCACCAGAGAACATCATTATTACCGTTTCGGGAAGTAACTAAAAAATGTAGTGTTTTTTTAGGTTTCATGTGGTATACTAAGGTGTCATAGTAACGTTGAGTTTTATGAGTAGAATCGTTACGAAGAAAGGAGTACTTATGAAAAGAGTCTTTTTAATCGTATTAGATAGTTTTGGTATAGGTGAAATGGAGGATGCAGAACAGTTTGGTGATAAGGGAACAAATACCATCGGTTCTGTTTCTGCCAGCACCTATTTTGACGTTCCTAACTTGAAGAAGCTGGGACTTTTTAACATTGAAGGGGTACGCTGTGATAAAAAAGAGCCTGTAGAGGCGCCACTAGCAACCGTTGCCAGAATGAAGGAATTATCTGCTGGTAAAGATACCACAATTGGCCATTGGGAAATCGCAGGATTAGTATCTAACGATCCGCTTCCTGTGTATCCGGATGGATTTCCACAAGAAGTATTGGATGAATTTACTGCATTAACAGGTCGTGGAGTGCTCTGTAATAAACCATATTCTGGTACAGAGGTCATTAAGGATTATGGTGATGAGCATGTAGAAACAGGAAAGCTTATCGTATATACTTCCGCAGACAGTGTATTCCAGATTGCTGCGCATGAGGATGTAGTTCCTCTTGAAACTTTATATGAATATTGTGAAAAGGCAAGAGAAATGCTTAAGGGTAAGCATGGTGTAGGACGTGTCATTGCAAGACCTTTTGTTGGTACATCAGGCAATTATACGAGAACTTCACATCGCCATGATTATTCCTTATTGCCACCTAAGACTACTATGCTGGATCAGATAAAAGCAGCCGGCAGGGATGTCATTGCAGTTGGTAAGATTAAAGATATCTTTGCGGGCAAGGGTATTACGGAATTTACCTATACACAGGGCAATGAAGAGGGAATCGAGAAAACTCTTGAATATTTTGATAAAGATTTTGATGGACTTTGCTTTATCAATCTGGTAGATTATGATATGCTGTATGGTCATAGAAGAGATATTGATGGATATGCAAAGGCTTTGACATATTTTGATGAGAAGCTTCCTGAGATTATGGGTAAAATGAGAGAAGATGATATTCTCATGATTACCGCAGATCATGGTTGCGATCCTGGCTATACTAAGACAACAGACCACACAAGAGAGTATACACCATTTTTGATGTATGGAAAAAAGATGAAACCAGAAAATCTCGGAACACGAGATGGATTTGCAGATATAGCAGCAACAGTTTTAGATTATCTGAATATTGAGCAAAAGGTTTCAGGTAAGAGTATGCTTAGTAAAGAAATGAAATAGATAACGGAGGAAATACAAGTGAGTAACATTGCAGAGGAAATAAATAAGAGGAGAACGTTTGCCATTATCTCGCACCCTGACGCAGGTAAGACAACATTAACAGAGAAGTTCCTGTTATATGGCGGGGCAATCAATCTGGCAGGAAGTGTAAAAGGTAAGGCAACTGCCAGACATGCTGTATCTGACTGGATGGAGATTGAAAAGGAGAGAGGTATCTCTGTTACTTCCTCTGTATTACAATTTAATTACGATGGTTATTGTATTAATATCCTTGATACACCAGGACATCAGGACTTCTCAGAGGATACCTATCGAACACTGATGGCAGCGGATTCCGCAGTTATGGTTATTGATGCTTCCAAGGGTGTTGAGGCACAGACAAGAAAGCTGTTTAAGGTTTGTGGCATGCGAGGAATTCCTATTTTTACCTTTATTAATAAGCTGGACAGGGATGCAAACGACACTTTTGAGTTGCTTGATGAGATTGAGAAAGAGCTTGGTATTGCAACATGCCCTGTAAACTGGCCAATTGGTTCAGGAAAACGTTTCAAGGGTGTTTATGACAGACATGAGAATCATGTATTGACCTTCTCTGATACGGAAAAAGGAACTAAGGAAGGCGAAACCACTGTTATTTCAATGGATGATGAAGATACATTGATGGAAGTTCTTGGTGATGAAGCATTAGGGACTCTTCGTGATGAAATTGAACTTCTAGATGGTGCAAGTGTAGAGTTTGATTTGGATGAGGTAAGACGTGGTAAGCTAACACCTGTATTTTTCGGTTCAGCGCTTACTAACTTTGGTGTAGAGATTTTCTTGCAGAATTTCTTAAAGATGGCTACAACTCCGCTTCCAAGAATATCACAGGGTGAAAGTGTAGAACCAGTAGAAAATGACTTTTCTGCTTTTGTATTCAAGATTCAGGCAAATATGAATAAGGCGCATCGTGACAGAATTGCATTTATGAGAATCTGTTCAGGTAAGTTTGATGCAACCAAGGAAGTGCGTCATGTTCAGGGTGGGAAAAATATGAGACTTTCCCAGCCACAGCAAATTATGGCTGATGAAAGAAAGATTTTAAGCGAAGCCTATGCAGGTGATATTATAGGTGTATTTGATCCGGGTATTTTTTCGATTGGTGATACGGTATGTATGCCAAAAGATAACATATGTTATGAAGGCATTCCGACCTTTGCACCGGAGCATTTTGCAAGAGTAAGACAGATGGATACCATGAAACGTAAGCAGTTTATCAAGGGTGTGAATCAGATTGCGCAGGAAGGTGCGATTCAGATATTCCAAGAGTTCAACACTGGTATGGAAGAGATTATCGTTGGTGTTGTAGGTGTCTTGCAGTTCGATGTTTTAAAGTACAGACTGGAAAATGAGTATAATGTAGAAATCAAGCTTGAGCCATTGCCATACGAGCATATTAGGTGGATTGAGAATAAGGATGAAGTGGATCTGGCGAAGCTGACCGGTACCTCTGATATGAAGAAGATTAAGGACTTAAAGGGTAATCCTTTGCTTCTGTTTATCAATCAGTGGAGTATTGGTATGACATTAGATAGAAACAAGGGATTAGTACTTTCAGAATTTGGACGTGGATAATTAGATGATATATAGAGCTGCTTTTCGAAATATTCAGATTTGTTTTTTGTTATCATGCATTGTTTGCATGATGGCAGGCTGTACGAATGATAAAGCAATAACAGAAGAGATTCCACAAAATATGGAACAGTCTGTGGAGTTACCATCAGAGACAGGGCATGTTCAGCCTTCACAACAGGAAACTGAGGAGAAAACAGAAACTTCTCGGGCTGCAATAGAGGAAGAACGTATGCAGAGCGTATCGGAGATATATTATGCGTATCATACGTTGGACGAGTCTGGGAGAATGCTGTATTTGGAATTATTGGATATTCTAAAAGGGAGACAGGAGAATATTACCATTTCCACAACAGATATAGAGCAGTTAAATCATGTATTTACTTGTGTGATGCATGACCACCCGGAGCTTTTTTTCGTAGAGGGGTATCAGTATACAAAGTATACTGTTGGTGACAGGATTACCAGTATTTCCTTCTTTGGAACATATTCGATGACAGAGGAAGAGATAGCACGTAGTCAACAGGAAATAGATGAGTATGTAGATATATGCCTTGAGGGAATGCCACAGACAGAGGATGAATATAGCAAGATAAAATATCTGTATGAATATCTGATTCATCAGACAGAATATGACAGAGAAGCACCGAATAATCAAAATATCTGTTCTGTTTTTATTGGAAAGCGTTCTGTGTGTCAGGGATATGCTAAGGCATTACAGTATCTGATGCAGAAGGCAGGAATGGTATCGGTTTTGGTTACTGGTTATACGCAACAGGAAGGACATGCATGGAATCTCGTACGAGTGAATGGCGCATACTATTATGTAGATACTACATGGGGGGATGCCTCTTATACCTTTGAGGATGAGGAAAATGCATATGTTGGAGAGATGCCGCCTATTAATTATGATTATTTCCTAGTCACGACAAAGGAACTTTATGTTACACATGAGCCGGATTTTCTGATTCGGTTACCGGAGTGCGAAGAAGAGAAAGATAATTATTACGTTAGGGAAGGTTTATATTTTACTAATTACGATGAGGACAAGCTGAAACTCATTTTTGAACAGGCATCTATGGATGAAGCGGGATATGTTATGTTTAAATGTAGCGATGAGCAGGTTTTTAATACGATTAAGCAGAAGCTGATTGAACAGCAGGGGGTATTTCGATTTATACAGGATCAGGGTGCGACAATTGCATATACAGATAATCGCGTACAAAGAACGTTTAGCTTTTGGCTGTAGATTGGACTAGGCAAAAAACAATCAGTTTGTTATAATCATATAAAGAATGCTCCATAAAATGAGAAAATGGGAGGTTTGAATCATGGAAAAAGAAATGGATAAGAGCACATATGTGTTGGAAAATGGCGAAGGCTTTGGAACTGTTAAGATTGCAAATGATGTAGTGGCAATGATTGCAGGGCTTGCGGCAACTGAGGTGAGCGGTGTAAGCGCAATGGTTGGAAATATTACCAATGAGTTCATGGGTAAGGTTGGTATGAAGAAACAGCCTAAAGGAGTTAAGGTTGATATCATTGACAAGACGGTTTCCGTAGAATTGGCAGTGAATCTTGACTATGGCTTTAATATTCCTACAACATGTAGTAAGGTGCAGGAAAAGGTAAAGAGTGCAATCGAGACCATGACAGGTCTTGAGGTAGCAGATGTTAATATCAGAATCGTTGGTATTAACATGACGGATAATAAATAGAAAAACCTAAAACAGAGGATAGAATCAAATGAGCAGAAGAGAGCTTAGAGAACAAATTTTTAAATTCATTTTCAGGGTAGAGTTTCATGACATCGAAGAGATGGCAGAGCAGGAAAAGCTCTTTTTTGAAGATGATGAGCTTGTAATAAAGGAAGAGGATGCCGCATATATTTCAGAGAAGAGTAATAAGATACTCCAGAAGCTGGAAGAGATTGACGGACTGATTAATCAGTATGCAAAGGGATGGACAACGGAGCGAATGAGCAAGGTTGATCTCACGATTATCCGTCTTGCGGTATATGAGATTAAGTATGATGAGGATGTTCCGGCAGGCGTTGCTATTAATGAGGCAGTAGAGATTGCAAAGAAGTTTGGACAGGAAGAGTCATCAGGCTTTGTAAATGGTGTCCTTGCAAAGTTTGTATAAGTATGGGAATGAAGAATGTATATACGGTTGCGCAGGTGAATTCATACATTAAAAATATGTTTACACAGGATTATCTGTTGCGAGCTGTATTTGTTAAGGGAGAAGTGAGTAATTGTAAATATCATTCTTCCGGGCATATATATTTTACTCTCAAGGATGATAAAGGAACTATAGCGTGTGTTATGTTTGCCGGCAATCGTGCCGGCCTTTCTTTCAAAATGGAGGAAGGCCAGATGGTAGTGGTTGGCGGTAACATTGACGTATATGAAAGAGATGGCAAGTATCAGCTTTATGCGAAACAAATCGTGCTTGATGGTTCAGGACTTTTATATGAGAAGTATGAAAGATTAAAACGTGAACTTGAAGAGATGGGTATGTTTGCACCTGAGTATAAGCAGTCGATTCCTAAGTATATTAAGACTTTAGGTGTGGTAACAGCACCTACAGGCGCAGCGGTTCGGGATATTATTAACATTGCAACCAGAAGAAATCCATATATTCAGATTATTTTGTATCCGGCAATCGTACAAGGGGAACAGGCAGCAAAGAGTATTGTGAATGGAATTCATGCTTTAGAGCGCTTGGGTGTCGACACGATGATTGTAGGAAGAGGCGGAGGATCCATAGAAGATTTATGGGCATTTAATGAACAGATTGTTGCGCAGGCAGTATTTGATTGTCAGGTTCCTATTATTTCCGCAGTAGGGCATGAGACAGATACTACCATTATTGATTATGTGGCTGATTTGCGCGCACCGACTCCTTCTGCGGCGGCAGAGCTTGCTGTTTATGATTATCAGCAGCTTATGGAGCGTATTGAGTCTTATCGAGATACCTTGAAGCTCCGAATGGAGAAGCAGATAGAGAGAAAACAGAATACGCTTTCCACATATAAGCTTCATTTGAAATATTTGAGTCCCCTGAATCAGATTCAGGAGAAGAGAATGTTGAGTATGGATTTAGAAGGAAAGCTGGAAACAGGAATGAAGAGGAAGCTGACGGCAAAAAGGCATGAGCTTGCTCTTATCGTTGAGCGTATGAAAGGATTATCGCCACTGGATAAGTTAAGTCAAGGATATGCTTTTGTAGAGGACACGCAAGGGAAGGTCATTCATGATATAGCACAGATAAGAGAAAAGGATTTATTGCAAATCTATGTGAAAAATGGAACAATCCTTGCAGAAGTGAAGGATGCAAAACAATTGGAGGGTGAAAAGTGGCAAAGGAATTGACGCTTGAGCAGATGTTTGAAAAATTAGAGGAATCTATCGAGAAGCTGGAACGGGAAGATATTTCATTAGAGGATTCGTTTAAAATATATCGGGAAGGTATGAAGCTGATTCAGACATGTAACGAGAAGATTGATAAGGTCGAGAAGGAAGTGCTGAAGTTAAGCGAAAATGGTGAACTGAATGAATTTTAAGGAAGAAATGGCAAACAAAACAGAGAGAATAGAAGAAATATTAGCAAAGTATCTTCCAAAAGAGGAAGGTTGGCAGAAAAATGTAATTGAGGCTATGAATTATAGTGTGACAGCAGGAGGAAAGAGACTTCGCCCGATGCTGATGGAGGAAACCTATAAGCTGTTTGGAGGAAATGGTACAGAAATAGAGCCATTTATGGCTGCTATTGAGATGATACATACCTATTCTCTGGTACATGATGACCTTCCTGCTATGGATAACGATGAATATCGCAGAGGCAGAAAGACAACGCATGTAGTGTACGGAGAGGCAATGGCAATTCTTGCTGGTGATGGATTACTGAATTTCGCATTTGAGACTGCGCTAAAGGTATTTGAGACAGAAGCAGATAAGACAAGAGCTGCCAAGGCACTTGCTGTACTTGCAAAAAAAGCAGGTATATATGGGATGATTGGTGGGCAAACTGCGGATATAGAGGCTGAAAATATTGGTGATAAGGTAACCGAGGAGCATCTTCTTTTCATACATGAGCATAAGACTGCGGCACTGATTCAAGCATCGATGATGATTGGTGCTATTTTAGCAGGAGCAGATGAGGAGCAGGTTGAGGTAGTAGAAAAGGCTGCGTACGATATAGGCGTTGCATTTCAGATACAGGATGATATTCTGGATGTTACCAGTACGTTAGAAACCTTAGGTAAGCCTGTTGGAAGTGATGAAAAAAATAATAAAACAACGTATGTTACATTAAAAGGATTAGAGACAGCAAGCTGTGAACAAAAGGAAATGTCAGCCCATGCTATTTCGTTATTAGAGTCATTGAATATGGAAAATATGTTTCTAATGGAGTTGATTTCGAGTCTTATCACACGAATCAAGTAAGTGGATACGCATTAACTATTCAGGACCTTCATAATTACGGTATGTGTTAGTATGCAAAGGAGCCAATCTGATGATTTTAGAAACAATAGAAAAAGAGAATGATATAAAAAAGGTAGCACCGGAGAAATGGAATGTTCTTGCGGACGAAATCAGAGAATTTTTAATAGAGAAGATTAGTGTGACCGGAGGACATCTTGGGTCAAATCTTGGTGCGGTAGAGTTGACGATGGCTCTTCATCTTAGTCTTAACTTACCGGAAGACAAGATTGTATGGGATGTTGGGCATCAGGCTTATACGCACAAGCTTCTTACTGGAAGACGTGCTGGTTTTGAGAATCTAAGAAAATATGGTGGAATGAGTGGATTCCCTAAGAGAAAGGAAAGCGATTGCGATTGCTTTGATACGGGACATAGCTCTACATCTATTTCAGCAGGACTCGGACTGGTAAAGGCAAGAGATATCATGAATCAGGAGCATACCATTGTGTCTGTAATCGGAGATGGTTCCCTGACAGGTGGTATGGCATATGAAGCGATGAATAATGCCGCTCGTAGTAAGAGTAACTTTATCATTGTGTTAAATGACAATAATATGTCTATTTCAGAAAATGTTGGTGGGGTTTCTAAATATCTGAATAATATTAGAACAGCAGATAAGTATCTTGATATTAAGGAGGGAATCTATAATTCTCTTAAGGATAAAAAGATGGGAGACCCGATTGTAGAAAGTATTCGTAGGGCGAAAAGCTCTGTGAAACATCTTGTGATTCCGGGAATGCTGTTTGAAGACATGGGTTTGACCTATTTAGGACCAGTAGATGGACATAATATTAATGCAATGATACGTGTATTTAAAGAAGCAAAAAGATGCAAATCTGCGGTTCTTGTACATGTTATGACACAAAAGGGTAAGGGCTTTTTGCCTGCTGAAAGGCATCCAGCAAGATTCCATGGAGCGGAGCCTTTTGATATTGAAACAGGTTTGCCATTGCATAAAAAAGAAAAATCTAATTATACAGATGTATTTTCGACGGTAATGTGTAAGCTTGGAGACAGAAATGAGAAGCTGGTTGCTATTACCGCAGCAATGCCGGATGGAACAGGCTTAAAACGTTTCCGTAATATGTATCCTGACAGATTTTTTGATGTTGGAATTGCAGAAGAGCATGCGGTAACCTTTGCGGCTGGTCTTGCAGCAGGGGGATTAAAGCCAGTTGTGGCAATTTATTCGTCCTTTTTGCAAAGAGCGTATGACCAGATATTACATGATGTTTGTATTCAGAATCTACCAGTTGTATTTGCAATAGACAGGGCAGGACTTGTGGGAAGTGATGGAGAGACACATCAGGGTATTTTTGATTTGTCCTATTTGTCATCTATACCGAATATGCATATCATGGCGCCAAAAAATAAATGGGAGCTTTCAGATATGCTGAAATTTGCAGTAAAGTTTGAAGGACCGATAGCCATTCGATATCCAAGAGGTGAGGCATATGATGGCTTGAAGGAATATCGTGAGCCAATACGATTTGGTAAGGCAGAGTGGTTATATCAGGAAAAGAGTATTGTGCTGGTGGCTGTAGGCAGCATGATTAAGACTGCTCTTATAGTAAGAGAAGCTTTGAAGGCAAAGGGATATCAATGCAGTATTATCAATGCACGTTTTGTAAAGCCAATTGATACAGAGATTCTTGATGAAGCCTGTGAGACACATTCATTGGTGGTTACGATGGAAGAAAACGTTGCAAGTGGTGGATTTGGTGAAAAAGTAAGAGAGTATCTTGACCAACGTGTAGACAAGCCTCAGCTTTTGAACATAAATCTTCCTGATGAGTATGTTGAGCATGGTAATGTTGATATTTTAAGAAAAGAAGTAGGAATTGATGCAGAAACAATTCAAAACAGAATTGAAGCATTATTGAGATAAGAAAGGCATTATTTGAATTATGAAAGAACGTTTGGATGTACTTTTAGTCAGACAGGGATTGGCAGAATCAAGAGAAAAGGCAAAGGCGATTATCATGTCAGGCTGTGTCTATGTAAATGATCAGAAGGAAGATAAGGCTGGTTCTATGTTTGATGAGACCAAGGTACAGCTTGAGGTCAGAGGCAATACGCTTCGTTATGTAAGTAGAGGTGGACTCAAGCTGGAAAAGGCAATGAAACAGTTTGATATTTCATTAGAGAATAAAATCTGTATGGATATTGGTGCATCCACGGGTGGATTTACGGATTGTATGCTACAAAACGGAGCTGTTAAAGTATATTCTGTTGATGTTGGTCATGGACAGCTTGCGTGGAAGCTTAGAAATGATGAACGTGTAGTTTGTATGGAAAAGACCAATTTCCGCTATATGGTAAGGGAGGATATTCAGGATGATTTAGATTTTGCATCTGTAGATGTATCTTTTATTTCTCTGACGAAAATATTAGGTCCTGCATACCAGCTTTTAAAACCACAGGCACAGATGGTGTGCCTGATTAAGCCACAGTTTGAGGCCGGTAAGGAGAAGGTTGGCAAAAAGGGTGTTGTCAGAGAACCGGCAGTACATAAGGAAGTTATTGAGAGTGTAATGGATTTTGCTGTAAGCATAGGCTTCGTGATTAAGAATCTTGAATTCTCGCCGATACGTGGACCGGAAGGAAATATTGAATATCTATTGCATATATATAAAGCAGAAGAAATCATTCAAGAGGAAGTCCCTGCACATGAAATATATGCTGACCTTATTCACACAACCATAGAAAATGCGCATAAAACGTTGGATATTTAAGGAAATTGCTAGAATTTTTTAAAAGATATGGTACAATTGAAATAGTAACAGGACTTGGGAGCATAGATGAAAACGTTTCATATTTATACAAATCAGATGAAAGATGCAGATGGAAGTACCACTGCCTACATACAGGAATATCTTTTACAGAAGGGCTGTATCTGTAAGGAATACCCCGATCAGAGCGTAGAAGGAATCATTGTTCTTGGCGGTGATGGCACCTTACTAAGAGCGGCAAGAGAATATTTGGGAATGAATATTCCAATGATAGGTGTGAATTTGGGAACACTTGGTTACCTTGCTGAGGTAGAGAAGGATCAGATTGATGCGGCGCTGGATAGTCTGATAGAGGATAAGTATGAAGTAGAGAGTAGAATGATGTTAAGTGGTATTCCGGTTATATCCGGTTCCAGTATGGAACCTATGATTGCATTGAATGATATTGTAATCACTCGAAAGGGAGCTTTGCATGTTATTCATTTTAAAATCTATGTAAATGGTCAGCTTCTTAGCAGTTATAGTGCGGATGGCATGATAATTTCTACACCAACTGGTTCCACAGCCTACAATCTTTCGGCTGGTGGACCGATTGTAGAGCCGCGTGCAAGGCTGATTATGATGACACCGGTATGTTCCCATACTCTTGGTAATAACAGAACCATTATTCTGGCAGCAGATGATGTCATAGATATTGAGATTGCAGAATACAAGCCTGGGGAAAAGCAGGAAGTAAATGCAAGTTTTGATGGAAGACATCCGGTTAACCTTAATGAAGGTGATAAGATTAGAATTATTCGTTCTGATAAGGTAACGAAGATTATGAAGCTTAGTAAAGTGAGCTTTTTGGAAACATTACAGAAAAAGATGCGTATTTACTAGCTGGTAATTCGTGTGAAAGGTATGGGCATTAAGATGAAAAGACAAAGACATGAAGTCGTAGTGGATTTAATTAACCGATATGATATTGAAACTCAGGAGGAGCTTGCGGCATACCTTCGTGAAGAGGGATTTGATGTGACACAGGCAACAGTTTCCAGAGATATTAGAGAACTAAAATTATCAAAAATTGCTACTGGAAATGGCAAGCAGAAATATATTATATTAAAAAATGATGACAGTCATTTAGGAGATAAGTTTATTCGTGTATTACGTGATGGCTTTGTATCGATGAGTATGGCTCAGAATATCCTTGTTATCAAGACCGTTCAAGGAATGGCAATGGCTGTAGCGGCAGCTATTGATGCTATGAAGTTTCCAGAGATAGTAGGTTGTATTGCAGGAGATGATACCATTATGGCAGCAGTTAAGTCAGTAGATGACACCATGATTGTTATGGAAAAAATCAATAAAATCCTTGAAGGGAAATAATGTGAAAATCAAAATATGAAAGATTTTTCACATGGTTATGTATCAGAAGATATGAAATCAGTGCAGGGATTTCATGTGACACATTTTTAGATTAAGGTCTGGAGAGATACATAAGGAGAACAATATGCTGATAAGTTTGCACGTAAAGAACCTTGCTCTGATTAAGGAGACAGAGGTTAATTTTAAAGAAGGACTTAATATTTTAAGTGGAGAAACAGGAGCTGGTAAATCTATTATTATAGGCTCTATTAATCTTGCTCTTGGAGCAAGAGCTGATAAAGACATGATTCGTACTGGAGCAGAGTATGCTTTGGTAGAGCTAGTATTTCAAGTGACGGATGAGGAGGTACTTTCTATGATTCGTCAGCTAGAGATACCAGTAGAAGAGGATGGAATTATTATCATTCAAAGAAAGCTTCAGGCTACCAGAAGCATCTGTAAGATTTGTGGAGAAACGGCAACGACAAAGCAACTTAAGGAATTGTCGGAGCTGTTGATTGATATTCATGGTCAGCACGAACATCAGTCGTTATTATATAAGAAGAATCATTTGTCTATCTTGGATTCTTTTGCAGGAGAAGACTTACTTTTAGTTAAGCAGAAGTTGAAGCAGGTATACTATACCTATGCTTCCTTGCAGAAGGAACTGGAAACATTAGGTGTTGATGAAGGTGTGAAAGCAAAAGAGCTTTCACTTGCTGAGTTTGAGTATCAAGAAATTGAGGATGCAAGACTTGTTCCGGGTGAAGATGAGGAATTAGAAACGGCATATCGCAGAATGTCAAATAGCAGGCAGATTGTAGAAGCTGTATCAAATGTATATCAGCTAACAGGCTCTGGAGATGAACAGACTGCAGCAGATGCTGTTGGCAGAGCAGCAAGAGAACTGCATATGATAGAGAGCTATGACAGTAAGGCAGCTGATCTTGCATCGGAATTAGCAAATATTGATAATTTACTAAGTGATTTTAATCGAAATATTGCAGAATATCTATCTGATATGGAGTTTGATGGACAGACCTTTGCTGATACGGAGGAACGTCTGAATCTGTTAAATCACTTAAAGTTAAAATATGGTGGAACCATAGAGAAGGTATTGGCTTATCAAAAGGAAGTGGAAGAAAGGATAGAAAAGCTGCAAAATGCAGATGCTTATAAATTGGAGCTTGAAAACAAGCTGAATGATGCAATGAAAGATTTGCAGAAGCTATGTGAAAAGGCATCTGCAATTCGTGTTAAGGAAGCAAAGAAACTGTCCTCTGATATGGTACAGGCATTAACAGATTTAAATTTCCTTGAGGTACAGTTTGAGATACAGGTAAGACAAAAGGAGGAATATTCTTCCATTGGTTTTGATGATGTGGAATTTATGATATCGACGAATCCGGGAGAGCCGTTAAAGAGTCTGGGAAATGTAGCTAGCGGTGGTGAGTTGTCCAGAATCATGCTTGCGATTAAAACGGTTTTAGCTTCTAGAGACAAGATACCGACTATGATTTTTGATGAGATTGATACGGGAATTAGTGGAAAGACTGCATGGAAGGTATCGGAAAAGCTTGGAGCATTGTCGGCAGGACACCAGGTTATTTGCATCACGCATCTTCCTCAGATTGCGGCTATGGCAGATAGTCATTTTAGAATTGCAAAGCAGGCGGTTGACCATGCGACGGTTACAGGGATAACGCAGTTAGAAGACAAAGAGGTTGTAGAAGAACTTGCAAGACTCTTAGGTGGTGAAGAGATTACGGATACTGTAAGAGAAAATGCAAAAGAATTGTTACAGACTGCAGCGAATAAAAAGAAAGAGTTTTGATAGTAGATGCTGTTACACTTGGTTGGGTGTAATAGCATTTTTCTTGTTTAATCAAAAATTACTAATAAATCCATCTGTAATTTTAAAAAAAATCCATATACTACAAGTGTGCAAATTTTTTGGAAAGCATGGTGATTTGGATGGAAAAAAGTGTTCGCAGATATCGGGTATTTTTGTATATATTTTTGGGCTTTGCAATAGGAATGTTTTGTTGGGCTGCTTATAGTTACTATAAGCAGAGTGTTCCGGATACAATACGAATTAAGGCAGGAACCAGTGAAAAGATTAATTTTGGAATTCCTGCGTCAGGGCAGATTCTGGCAGATTCTACAAGGGTAATAGCCTTGAATCATCCAGTTACACTTGTTGCAGGTGAGAAACAGGAATCTTATGAAATGGAGCTTAAGCTTTTTGGTGTCTTACCGTTAAAAAATGTAGATATTGAAGTAATTGAGGACACGTTGCTGACTCCAATAGGGGAGCCCATAGGTATTTTTGTAAAAACGCAGGGAGTATTGGTTATTGATACGGGAGAGTTTCGAAGTTCATCAGGGGAAGAGGTTTCACCGTCTATGTATAAGCTTCAGGAGGGAGATTATCTGACCGCAATGAATGGCGTGGCAGTTACTGGAAAGGCACAGATAAAGGAATATGTGGAGAAGAGCAAGGGAGAAGATATTGTATTTCAGGTTACGCGTAATGATGAAGTTATTCAAGTGAAAATAACGCCAGAGAGTGACGAGCAGGGAATCTATAAAATGGGGGCTTGGCTCAGAGACAGTGCTCAGGGAATTGGAACCATGACTTATATTGATCAAAATAATCATTTTGGGGCATTAGGACATGGTATTAATGACATGGATACCGGAGAATTATTGAAGCTTGGAACTGGACTGTTATATCAGACTCAGATTGTGGCGATTCAGAAGGGGGAACGTGGAACTCCCGGAGAGTTGACCGGAATCATAGAGTATGAAGCCGATAATGTGACAGGAGTTATAACAAAGAATACTGGAGAAGGAATTTATGGTGTTGTAACAGAAGAATTTCAGAGGGATGAGGGTATGACAGCCATGCCGGTTGCCTTAAAGCATGAGATTACAACTGGTGCAGCGCAGATTTACTGCAATGTGGATGGAAAGTGTGATTTGTATGATATAGAATTAACCAGACTATCCTATCAGGAAGAGAATAAGAATCGACAGATTTCCTTTCGGGTAACTGATGAACGATTGCTGAAAAAGACTGGGGGAATTGTACAAGGGATGTCGGGAGCATGCATTATAAAGGATGCGAAGATAGTAGGTGCAGTGACTCATGTGCTGGTGGATGATCCACAAAAGGGCTATGGAATTTTTATTGAAGATATGCTTGTAAATAATTAGAAAGAGTAGACAGAGATTGTGCAATGGAAATAGAAAAGGTATAATAAAATCATATAGAGAAATAGGGAAAGAAAGGAAGTATATTTATGGCAGTTATTCACGTAGATAATGATAGCTTTGAAAAAGAAGTATTACAGTCGAAGTTGCCGGTTTTGGTTGATTTTTGGGCACCTTGGTGTGGACCATGTAAGATGTTTGGGCCGATTATTGATGAAATTGCAGAAAGTATAAATCATGTAAAAGTGTGTAAACTTAATACAGATGAGGCGGATCAGATAGCCATTCGTTATAGAGTTATGTCCATACCGACGTTGATTTTGTTTAAGGATGGACAACCGATATCAACGAGCGTAGGTTTGAAATCAAAATCAGAAATTTTGCAATTTATCAATGCATAACAAAAAAGAAAGTCCGAAAGCATGTACTTTCGGACTTTCTCTTTGTTATGCAGTAATAAAAGCTAAATGAGAATATCCATTTTCACGTGTTAATGATTCGAGTTTATTAAAATCCGTAACAGGAAAAGGACTCCAATTTTTTTCATAAGCAGATAAGTGATTTGCATCAGTAAAGAAATCAAATTCTTTATAAACACTATCAGCAAAATGTTGTAAATCAATCTCCGCAAATAATAATATTTCTTTGATTGGTACGATATGTAAAAAATCTGATAAAGCAATAGCACCATGTGTATGAAGTTCTTTCCAGTGACAGGTTTCCAATTGCGAATATAGTACATATAATTGTGTGGTGTCACCGGAATTATCGATGAAAAGTATATATGTACCGGGTGTTTCGTCAAAGGAAACATAACCAGATTCTATTTTACCGGATATAAGCTTGTTTATAAAATGAACTAAATGCCTTGCGGCATCATTTCCCCATTTGTCAGAGGCAGAGATAGCAGTTCGTCTGGAAATAGTACGAAGCTCAGCCTCAAACCATCCGTTTTCGATGGCATTAATCTTAAAACTTATAGATTGCATATGAAATTACCCCTTTAAAACACCTTAGAATGATACTTTGTATACTTCAACAATGATTAAAATACTCTAAATTGTGCAAAAAGTCAATACAAATTATAAATGTACTACGAAAAATGCAATTATGTTCATAAAATGTGCATTTTTTTGCATGTGGATTGTGCATGGTGATTATGCTCAAATATGTAAGAGGATATTTCGTTGAAAATGCCAAAAACAAAGTGGTTGAGGAATTTTTGCTTACGAAGAAAAAGAAAAAAATGTTAAAATGATGTAGCAAAAAAACTTAATGTGAAGTCATTGAAGGGTAGGTATAACATGTTTGAGATTGGTGACTTTGTTGTGAAAGCAAATAATGGAATATGTAAAGTAGAAGATATAGGACGTTTGGAGATATCTTCTGCTAATAAAGATAGGATGTATTTTTTTCTTAGTCCTATTGGTGAGGTTAATTCAAGATTATATGTTCCGGTAGATAAGGCAGGTGCAGGGTTACGAAAAGTGGTCACAGAAGAAGAGGCGTGGAAAATCATTGAACAGATTCCGGAAGTGGAAGAGGCCTGGATTGCGGATGATAAACAGCGAGAGCAGAAATATAAGGAGGCGATTCATAGCTGTGATCTAGAAAAGCTGATAAGTATTATAAAGAATATGTATCATAGAAAAGAGAGAAGAACTGCACAAGGAAAGAAAAATACTTCTGTGGATGAACATTTTTTTAAACTGGCAGAGAATAATCTATATACAGAGCTTGCCTTTGCCATTGGACGTGAAAAGGAAGAAATGAGACAGATTATTGCAGATAAAATAGCGAGTAAATAAAGTGAGAAAATTTATACCTTTCAGTTTGAACTTGTCAAAGTACAGACTGAAAGGTATAATTTTAA
This sequence comes from Lachnospiraceae bacterium, assembly GCA_017440575.1. Lineage (GTDB taxonomy): Bacteria > Bacillota > Clostridia > Lachnospirales > Lachnospiraceae > COE1. The sequence continues at coordinate 52,759 of JAFSGY010000119.1, forward strand.
TTAAGGGTGAAGTATAAATGAAGCAAATCAAGCACGCATAGAAAGGAATTTGTTATGAAAAAATTTTTATTGAGTGTACTATTTGGCGTCATGACCTTGGGAATGACGGTATCGGCTTCAGAATATACAATAACCAATGCAGAGGCGGTTCTGTATACCAATGCAGAAGCAGAATTGTTAAGCAATGCAGATACGAACAGTGTAGTCCTTAACAAAGAGGCAATGCCGGATAATGCACCGATTCATGTTACGGGGATTACCAGCAACGGATATTTTCGAGTAGACTTAGATGGAATCTATTATATTGCAGGGAACGGCTTACAGGAAGCAGCAGGTGTGGTTACGCCTACGGAAACAGCAATGAATACTGCGGAAAATACCACAATTCCGCCAGAGCTTGCAAGCTTACGAGTAGTTACGTCTCTGAAGGATATTCCTGTTCTGGCAGTAATGACAGATACAGATTGGCTGGCAGTATCCAATGAGACTACGAAGAATATTAAAGCGAAGAAATACGAAAAGATTCGCTATGTTGCTTCGAATGGAGAACAGTTCTGTATGTGGAATGTGTGTGTGTTAGATACACGCCATGGCGAAAGTGATTATTCTTGGCTTGTAGCACCGACAGGTGAGAAGTTCTCCAATGGGTATAGTTGGGCATGGACGTCCGGTACTGCAGAATCTGTGGATAAATTCCTGATTAAGAATGGTATGAATATAAGCGGTTCGTTTAATGAATGCATGATTAATCGTGACGAAAGCATTCCACTTGGGGAAAGAACAATTAATACTCCGGAATGCCCTGTGGAATTGTATACAATTACAGATAGGGGCAATATATTATCTATGTGGGTAGAAGGAAGCAACTGCTATCGAGAGGGTATCGGAACCTGCGGAGGTGCTTGTACCGGAACTTGCATTCGTTCTAAGTCATTAGATAATCTGGAAAAAATAGCACGTCAGAAGGGAATGCGAGCCTTTGGTGAAGACGGCAGAATTTATTGGAATGATAAGCTCTTGGTAAACTTTTATTATATGGATTAGAGCTGGATTTAAAAGATAGGGAGATATCAGATTCCGAAAATAAAAACGAGGATTTTAGTGAATTAGATTAAGAAATCCTCAGATGGTAGACAAACAGCCACTTAGGTTTTGCAACCTAGGGGCTGTTTCTTTATGTGATAGGAAATTTTGCTATGTAGTGGTAGTTAAAGTGTAAGCTGCTGAGCGTGTACTTTATTATAAGTTGGACAAAGTGATACACAATTCATACAATTCATAGCATAAAAGTGAATTGCATAGTGGATAAAAGGCTTAAAATGAGCATTGTGTGTAAAAAGAAAAATGTATGAAAAAAGCTACAATTTACTGTTGACATCTTCGAAATGGAGTGGTAAGATAATCTTCGTCGCTGAGGAAAAACGATAAAGCGACAGAAAACTTCTTTCTTTTCGAAATGTGAAAATAAAAAAGTTAAAAAAGTGCTTGACAGGAAATACTGACTTGTGATATTCTATCAGAGTTGCGCCTGACAAGGCAAAACAAAGAAAAAGACAGAACATTGACAAATAAACAGTAATGCAACCCTGAAAATTCTATTGAGAAAACGAACCTTTAGGTTCATGGTTCAAAAGGAACCATTCGATGAATATTCAGAGAACAAATCCTTTATAAACAGCAATGTAAATTGCAACGGATACAAACCATTAAAATGGTTAGCCAG
>JAFSGY010000019.1 GCA_017440575.1 Lachnospiraceae bacterium
AGCCTGTGCGAGCATTGACTGACCTGCCTGTGAAAGGATATTAGCGTTAGAGTACTTAACCATCTCTTCTGCCATATCTGTATCACGGATTGCAGATTCAGCTGCTGTTGTATTCTCAACAACGTTGTCTAAGTTCTTAATTGTATGCTCTAATCTGTTCTGGATAGCACCGAGTGCAGATCTCTGTGTAGATACCTGCTGTAATGCCTCTGCGATTACATCGATAGCATCCGTAGCCTTATTTCCAGTTGTATCAACGATACCAGCTTCTGAGCTCTTAAGTACATTAATACCAAGACTTGCTGCTGACATAGACTGAATGCTTGCATTAATCTTATTCGTGCTTGCAGAGTCAGCGCCTACATGTAAGCTGAAGTTTAAGTCACCAGCTACATGAGTCTGTGTTTGAGTAATATACTGACTGATGCTTGCGCTTGAAAGTGCTGTCTTTCCTTCGTTATCAAGATATAAGCTGTTATTGGTATATACACCAAAGTCATTGTAGTAGTCTCTTAACTTAACACCGGAAACTTCGTTTCCTGCGCTGTCATAGAGCTGCATTTCAGATGTATCAGCCTTAATATCATACTCATCTGCAGCATCTGCTGTTTTCAAGAATGCATATCCATCCTTAGCTTCCATATACTTAATGGTTTCGCCTGTTGTAGATGTATTCATTGAGTTGATATACTTCTCAACGGATCCGCCTTCCTTCAAATGAATAACCTGATTGGTGCTCTTATCTAATACATAAACTTCCTCACCAGAAGCTACCTGAATCTCACCTGTCAGGCTGTTAACACTAAGACTGCTAATCTGGCTCTGAGCTGTTGCAAGCTTGAATGCTGTATAAGAAGTTGTATTAATATCTTCCTTCACATCAGCCTTGTTATCAACCTTATTCAGGAACTTTGTAATATCATCACCAGCTGTTAAAATCTCAGCTGTTGCTGAATATCCATTGGCTACACCTGAATCAGATACAGATGCAGAAGCGATAATCAATGCGCTTGATCCTGTATAGTTAAACTTAATAGAAGATGTATTCGCTGCATTAGAGCCAGTATATTTTGTATAAGTTACTGCATAACTCTGTGTAAATACTGTCTTTCCGTTTGATGCGGAATCACCCTTTAACAGATATGTCTCGTTGAACTTGGTTGTCTCAGCAACTCGGTCAACTTCTGTAATCAACTGATCGATTTCATCCTGGATGTACTGACGATCTGTTGCAGAGTTTGTTCCGTTAGCAGCCTGTACTACTAACTCGTTCATTCTCTGAAGCATATCGGTAACTTCCTGTAATGCACCTTCAGCTGTCTGTACAGAAGAAATACCATCTTCAGCGTTTGCTGCAGCCTGGTCCAGACCTCTAATCTGCTTTCTCATCTTTTCAGAAATAGAAAGTCCTGCTGCATCATCAGCTGCACGGTTAATTCTATAACCAGAAGATAACTTCTCTGTTGAGCCTGCTACTGTGTTTGTTGTGATACCTAACATTCTGTTTGAGTTCATTGCCTGTAAATTGTGCTGTACTACCATAATTATTTCCTCCTTGAAATTAAACATGTTGCGACATCCTTGCCGCTGTTAATAGTAGTTCTCCCCTTTTATGTGTAAAACCTATAGCATCCCTTCGTTTCACACTACCCTTGGGAGTCGTAAAGCGTGACCAGTTGGCCACCTGGCCATATGCTTTACTCTTGGTAAGCATTATGAAATTGTAATTGTGTGCCGTTAAAGCATACTGCTATGCCGGCACGTTATTTATATATAAGGAACGAAAAAGGAAGTACGACGGGCGCACTTCCTCTTTTCTGCTCCAATATATATCAGAATTCATCAGAAACAGGAATAAATACCCTTACTACACACTCTATATCCATCCTTGTTTCCTGTAATCAGGCTTTCCTTGCCTAATCTTTACTTCTTTCTATCCATAAGCTGCGGATCTACCGTATTAATCTTGCTCATCGCCTTATAATATTTCACCGCTGCTGTATTCGACACCTTCATCTGCTTGATTTCCTGACGTTTCATACGAAATACTGTTTCCAGTGCCGCTCTATTTCTCTTTTCCTGAGCTTCAATGGCCATACCTTTGTCCACTGCTTTACGAATAAGCTCTTGTAACACAAGTACCTGCTTGCGATATTTAGTCGGCTCAGCCTGAACTGCATTCTTAATCAGTTCATAGGTCGATGTAAATCCATCATCAAGACGATTGATTTCATCAATCAATTCACCTTTATCATCCATACTCTTATCATAAGCCTGCATATCCATCGGCTGATGAGATGAAATCTCTGCCTGAACCTTATTCAACTCAATAATCTTATCCAATACTTGATTCTTCTTCTCAAGGCTTTCTATCAAAATCTGTAAATATCCTTCTGTCATGCCTTCCCCCTGCTTTACACTGCTGTCATTTTATCAAGTTCCTGTTCTTCCCATGCGACTAGGTGCGTATCCTACACTATTACGCTGCCCACCTGCAATTCGGCTCTGTGCCTCAGGATTGTTCTTATCCGTAGCAACCTTTTTCATAACCTCTTTCCAGTTATCTCTCATGGAACGTAAATGTTTAACTACCTCTGCCATAATCTCCGGATCCTTAGCAATATTGGCTTCATGGCATCTTCTGAGAAGATATACATATACTTTTTCAAAATCTTCCCAAATCGGATACTTCTTATCCAAAGTATCACGGAAATTTTGAATAATCTTTTCTACCTTCACCACATTTTCATGTGCTTTGGCAGGATTCTTTTCCTCCATTGCCATAATTGCAATATTACCAAACTTTATTGCCCCTTCATAGAGCATCAATGTAAGCTCTGCCGGTGAGGCTGTCATAATCTTACTATTCTGATATTGTGCATAACCATTGTGTTTTAGCATGCATTCATCCTTCTTTCTTACATTACTCCCGTTTCTAAAGTTCTCCAATTACATACCTAACATACTTGTAACTGCACTTGAATTGGACTGAAGCTTAGATAATGCTACTTCCATAGCCGCAAACTTATCATACCACTTATCTTCATAGTCGCTAAGCTCCTGCTCCGCTTCTTTAATCTTCTTCGTATAATTATCATAGTCTTTTTTCAACTGTTTATCATTATACACTTTATAAATACTACTATAGGTAGTGGTCTCTCCCATAGTTTCATCAAGTTTGGAATACAGCTTCTTGCAAAGTGATGCAAAGAATTCTGCAGTTCCCTCAGGATCTGCTGCGATAGCCGCCTTTAGCTTATCCTGATTGGTAGATGAATACTCATCATCCTCATCACCATCAATATGATATGCATAATGCTCATTTTCTTCACAATCAAAATAATTCTTTGTTTTTATTCCAAAATCAGATAAATAACGTTTCTTGCCATTGTCAGCATACCATTTTTCAATTTCTGCCTCTGACATAGATTCTTTCTCTTTATCTGTCAGGTTATTTAAATAGAAGCCCTCCATCATGGTGCTCTTTAGTGCATTCATAACAGAACTTAGATTGCCATCCTTGCGAAGCAACGATCCTTTAATCTTGTCTTCCCATTTCTCAATCTCATCATCTGTCATGGATTCTTTCTCTTCGTCAGAGAGAACATCATAATCTCTAGCTGAATCTGCATTATACAGCTTATCCATTTCAACAATTAATTCATTGTATTCTGAGATAAAATCCTTAATTGTATCATAGACACCTTCGTAATCCGTCGAAGTAACAACGGAAATCTCTCCATCTGTCTCTCCAAGAGCATTAATCGTCAATCCATTTACGGAAAATGTATTAGAATCTGAGGTAAAGGTAGCTCCATTTAACTCAATCTCAGCATCCTGAGCCTTGATTCTGGTACATCCTGAATCCTTTACTGTAGCATCCAATCCCAAAACGGATAATACGCTTGTATTTTCTCCAACTTTTCCGGCACTCAGTTCAAATTCATTTGCTTTTCCTGTCTTTGTAGAACTAATGAAAAATCTCTGATTTTCTTCATCAAAGCTGGCATTTACGCCTGCTTCTTTTAACTTGTTAACAAAGCCCGATATTGTCATATCATTTGTAATCTCAATACCTGTCAGCTTTGCATCTTCTCCCTGACCAACCGTAATATTAATCGTCTTACCAACCAATGCAGAATTCATCTCAGACAGCTTGTCATCACCCGTCCAGTCTACTTCTTTGACTGTTTCGTTACCATCTTCATCTGTTTCTGTCTTTTTTTTCTTTGCAAGCTCTGCACCTGTCAGATATCCAGACTTCGCTAAATGGTTAATCTTTAATGTCTGTGTTCCATTTACTGCGGAATCACTTGCAACAATTGTTGCTTTTGTCGTGTCAGAGCTCACTGTACTCTTCTTACTATATGCACTTGTAAGACGGAGCTTCGACAACGTTCCACTATACAAACTATAAATCTTGGAGTTGAGATCCTGCCATACATTTTGTTTCCACTCCAACTTAGTCTGTTCATTTTTAAGAGTATCTACTTTCTTACTCCTTGCTTCTACCAACTGAGTTACAATGGACTGTGTATCCATTCCTGAATACATACCAGTCATTCTTAACAAATCTGACATAATCCAAACCTCCGTATTTTCTCTGCCCTAAGACAAGTTCTTAATCTTTACAACTTCTCATCCACTAAGACGCCTGCCATTTCCATACACTTAGCTATCATATCCAGAGTTTTTTCAGGTGGAATTTCCTTAATAACCTCCTGCGTATCCTTGTCAACAAGCTTAATCATCACTCTGTTAGTAGCTTCATGAATTCCAAATTTAGCTTCTGAATTGGGCAACTGTGCATTCATCTTTTCAATAGCCTTTTTGATTTTCTCATTATCAGTCGCTTGTTTTTCTGCAAATGTAGCATTTTCAGACATCATTGGATTCTTTTTTTCTTTGTATTCTGCCTTTCCTTCCATGGAAACAGCATGAATCGAATTGTCACTCTCAGGCTGTACTGCAACCTGACGTATCTGTGCAGGTATCATTTTTCCTACAGCTTCTACATACATGTGAATCACCTCCATGTTATACATGTATCATTCTATTAACTTATCTTATATATCGGACAGGAAACAAAAAATGTTTATAGCATCTATAAACATTTTTTGTAAAACTTTGAAGTCATGTCTCTATTTTTTTAACAAATTTGCAAGTTGCTCTATTCCTGCTGTATTAGAAGCTTCTTTATTTGCTTCCTGTATCTGAATATATACCTCTTTACGATATACAGGGACTTCTTTTGGTGCAGAAATACCAATCTTCACCTGCTCTCCCTTTACTTCCAGCACCGTGATTTCTATATCGTTATTAATCATCAGAGCTTCGCCTTTTTTTCTGGATAGTGCCAGCATATCTTTCACCCGCCTTTTCTCTTATCTTGTCATACATGCTGTGTCGCCATCAAACTATCATAAATGGCATGTTTGATACTATACTTCTCATCATCTGTAATTAACTGTACCGCTTTACAAGTATTGGCATTTACAATAATCGGAGCCCTTAGATTTACTGTTGTCTTAGTGATATCCTTAGGCACGGTTACAGTTACCAGCATGAGAATGTCTTCATTCTCAACATCCCCTAACGGTGCTAATAATTCTTGTGAAAATACGGGTTCATACCCTGGCATAACCAACTCCGGATTCATAACCGGAAGTGCAAATCCTGGTTCTTGCAAAGATTGCAGCCACTTTATCCCAGAATCATTTCCCTTATCTACATTAAATATAAGAGTAAAATCCTTCAAATCCGGAAAACCAAGAATTCCGCTCTCAAAACGTATAATCTTGTCATCCTCTACTGCAATCTTACCAAACACTCTCGTATTTACTTCTACCATAATTCTTTCACTCCATTTCTGTAATATCTTATCCTGTCTGCCACAGGAGAGTTTGAATTGTAGAAAACTCGTAATCATTCAGTTCCTTCATACTTACGAAAACTCTATATTTTCCATAAATTATGTCAACTGTTGGAATTATTGTATCACATTTCTACAATTTATGCTACTATTTTCTGATTACTTTAAATAAAATCCAACAGTGATGTCTGCATAACGTAACTAATCGAAGATAATGCAGCCTCATAGGTCAGCTCTACACTACTAAGCTGAATGGCAAGCTCTGTAACATCCGCATCCTCATTCTCAGATACCAGTTCCTGGAAGTTGGTCTGCTGAGAACCAAGTCTGTTCTGAATCAACAGAAGTCTGGACTCACGGCTTCCTACATTGGTCTGTGCCATCTTTGCCTGATCGATATAACCATCGAATTCTGTCATCAATGCCTCACAACGTTTCTGAAGCTTATTCTTTACCATAGTCATCGATTTATCTAAAGCAGCCTTTTCTGTTTTTAGTTTTTCCAAATCTTCGCCTTCATACTTTTCTGACTTAATCATACCTTCAACGGTATTATAGGTCTCTTCCAGACTTGCATATTTATCCAGCATAGCAAGAACTTCATCCACATCTCTTCCGATGTCATGTGTAAATACTTCATCTGCTGTTGTATTTACTCGAATACTCTGATTGCTTCCAATGTCGTATTCGATTATCTGCTTTGCCGCATTTTCTTCGGGATTGGTCAGCTTTTCAGGATTATATTCTAAAACCTTTGGATAATCTCCTGTTACCGGATCTTTTCTTAATTCATCATAGCGCTTTGTATAGAAATAATGAATCGGGTCAAGGTCGCCTTCCTGCCAGGTTGTTTTATCGTAACCAAGTCTAATTTCTGCATCTAATGGTAATGCAGACAGCTCCTCATGAACATTCTTTCCTAATAATAATTCTCCTGTTTCTGCGATATACACGATAGAATCTGCATTGTCGTCACCAAGAGCTGCTTCATATGCCTCATCTGAAGCACTCGCATAAAAATCGGTTACGGTTAATGTTTTTTCTACTCCATTTTCTATATAGCTTACACTTACATTTGCCCTATTTTGATCCATATCCTGATTAAAGTCAACATCTTCATAAGCCAGACGGATTCTCGGTATCTGATAGCTGTCTACCTGATATTCTGTTGTGGTCTTATCTGCTGCATTGAAGTTTCCTTCATTTATGGTTGCAAGCTCTCCCGTTCTGACAAAGGTAGTCATGTCCATGCAGGTCGTATTTCTCTGTTCTATAATAGAATATCTTTCTTCCTTGTCCTCTTTGAAGGTCAAAGGGACATCGGTACGATAGCCTGTAAAGATACTTCTTCCCGCACTGTCCGCATTACCGGTTGCATAAATTTCTTTTTGAAAATTAGAAAGATTCTCTACAATCGCTTTTCGATCATCCGCTGTCAAAGAGCCCTGCGCTCCCTGCACAACATAAGTTCTCATATTCGTCAAAATCTTTACAGAGGTCTCAATCGCAGATTCTGTCAGCTGTAACCAGCTTTCTGCATCCTCTGAATTCTTTTCATAATATTGGTCAATCTTATTCAAAGAAGCATTCAGCTTCAAAGAACGAATCGCGATAACAGGGTCGTCAGAAGGTCTGGTAATCTTCTTCATCGTAGAAAGCTGTGTTGTCAGCTTTTCCTGTAACGCCTTATTGGTATTCAGGTTATTCAATGATGTATTCTGCATCATCTTCGTTGTAATTCTCATTGCCATATTAGTAACCTTCCCTTTCTCCCACTAGACTCCTGTCTCTTGAATGAGCTTGTCATATACCTCACATAAAACGGAAATCATCTTACTCGATAAGTTATACGCATTCTGGAACTTAATCATATTTGCTGCCTCTTCATCGGCATCTACACCACTGATAGAATATCTGTTATTTGCAATGGTCTGTTCAATATCCATGTAAATTCCCTGGAAGGTATTGGCACTGTTTGCATTTAATGCCGCATCTCCCATCAGACAGATTAAGAAATCCTCTGCCTTACAGCCTCTAAACTGCATCTTGTTAGGGTCTACCGCCAGCCCAATCAGATTCTCTACAATATCATACTTGGATATACCACCATTCTCAACGGTATGTGTTGCCATGGTATTAGGGTCTGCTTCGATGGACTCAACCACGTTAAAATTGCCTGCTGTTATACAAAAGTAACCATCCTGCGTAGAGGAATAAGTGGTTGCATTCAATTTAACTTCCAATTCATACTGTTCACCAGTAAGCTGATTATTTCCTGTAAAGAAAATCGCACCACTTCTATCTTGATTATTATAGTCTGTCGCACCATCTACTCCATAGATGTTATTAAAAGTAGAAACATAGTCTCTAACCCATTCATTCATCTGTTCCAGATAATATGGAATTCCCTGATAATCTACCTTATCTCCAACAGTTGCAAGCTGACTTGTCTTTGCCGTAGTGATTCCTCGCGGATTCTTAGCCGGATCTGTTGATAGCTGGAAGGTATAGAAGCAGCCTTCGTCTGTTTCCTCATATGTCCAACTGTCATAATAGAACTTATCTCCACCTACGGTAATCTGACCATTCGTTAACGGAAGCGTAGATTTTGACATATCCATCAGATAATCATCCGTTACCTTTACCTTTACCGTCTGCATTCCGGCATCTATCCATTTCACTCTGCCATTAAAGGCTTCGTCGTTATTACCATCTCGCATCTCAAAGAGTCCTTTTAATTCACCCTCTGTAGAATTGGCATATACACCAAGGTCATCACCGGTATCTGTCCAATAAATATCATATAAGCCTTCACAATCATTTCGATTCGCCTGCTGATAGGTATCTCTTGGTACACATTCCAGTTCTCGATAGGAATAGGCATTGACTAAGGTCTGACCTCCGGCTATTTTAACAATATAGTTATAAGAACCTGTTGCAATTCCTGTTAATGCATCATAAACCGGCTGTTCCTCTGTAGAAACATCTACGACTGCTGAAAGCTGGTCTACTAACAAATCTCGCTTATCACGAAGCTCATTAGCATGACTGCTTCCATCCATCTCAATGACATTGATTTCTTTATTCAACGTAGCAATTTCTGTTGCGATACTATTGATTTCTTCAACCTTAATCTTTATTTCATCATTCACATCATTCTGCATAGACTGGAAGTTATTATATAGCAGGTTAAAATACTCACACACATTTCCAGCTTTTCCAATAAAATCTAATGCATATGTAGCATCGCCTGTATTAGACTTCAATGACTGCAAAGCCGCATCCATCTCATCAAAAATAGATGTAAATCCCTTTGTAGTCTGGGTATTATCAAGATAAGTTTCAATAATCGCTGCATAATACTGTTTCTTATCGTATTCGCCCAGCTTAGAGTTATTGTTCCAGTACTTCACATCATAGTAAATATCTCTTACACGCTCTGCTCCATAGATGTCAACACCGGTACCAACACAGCCATAGCTTGTATAAGTTCTAATGGCATCTGATGCTCCCTGGTTCACAACCTGTCTGGAATACCCTTCTGTTTCAATATTTGCAATATTATTTGATGTCGTATTCAAGGCTGCATTAGAAGCCACAAGTCCTGTATACGATGTATTAAGTCCTAAGAATGTAGATGGCATATGTCACTCTCCTTCTGTTACTGTGCCATACTGATGACGGAATCCATCAGTGTATTCAATACGTTAATATATCGGCTGGCCGCATTGTATGCATTCTGGTACATAATCATATGCTCCAGTTCCTCATCTGAGGATACACCAATAACCGACTGTCTGTTATTCTCTATCTGTTCTATAGACAACTGCTGCTCTTCATATTTGTGTTTAAATACACTACCCATGATTCCCATCTGGTTAACCATTTCCGTGTAGCAGTCCTGATAGCTGCTCTGTTTGGTTGCCAATGGATTCAGATATAGTGCATCTTCTTCAAATGCCTTGATAAATGCAGTTCCTAAATTATAATCTGCAGAATCATCTTCTGTCTTAAAGCCAAGCTTTGTCGGTGTCTGTACCAGTTCCTGATTAATCTGAAGACTTGCACAGTTATAAAGTGTTTCTGTCGCATTCGGATCTTCCTCGATGAATCTCCAATATTCATCCGTTGGTCCCCCATCTTCATCATAAATACGATACAGCTTTTCTCCACTCTGTCTTGCCGCCTCAGCTTGTGCTTCTGTATAGTTTACCTTCTCGTATGGCTCATCCATCGCTTTTAGGAACATCTGCATCGGTGTTCCATCCGGATTACATAGATAGCCATTTTCCGGTTGACAATGGTTTGCAAGCACCTCATTAATCTTCGTTGTGATTCCATGTACCAGATTGTCGAACTCTGCCTGAATATTCATTACAATAGAACTTGCAATATAGTCATTGTAATATTCCTTACCTGCCTCTTCATTGTACTGAAGTTCTGATATTCCAAGAGCTTCTAGCTTTAAATCTGTTTTTAAATCTGTTTTCAAATCTGTATAATTTGCTACATGGTCACCTCTTGCTAAAAGAAGTGCTCTCAATGCTCCAATATCCGTGTCCAGCTCTGTAGAAATCACTTCTGTCGGATCAAAGAGATATGCTGCTGAATAATCGCCTACTCTTTCACCATTCTCATCAAGAGTATAAATCACATTCTGCTCCCAATACGGAGTGTAAAAGCCGGTTTCCAGATCCTGCTTTAATCCAATTTCATAGTTGCTATATTCGGTTACAAAATCAACACCATTGAAGCGAACGGATACTCTTCCATAGATATCCTCTTCGTAGCTTATATTACCAAAGCCTGCAAGAGTATCAATGAGCAAATCTCTCTCATCTCTTAAATCATTTGCATGCTCTAAGCCACCGGTCTCAATGACAGAGATCTCATTATTGAGCCAAACAATTCTCTTACCTATCTCATTCATCTCATCGACTATGTCTTTTACCTGCAGATTCAGATTCTCCTGATACTCTGCCAAAGACTTATACACTGCCGATGCATTCTCAGCAAAGCCTGCACACTTCTGTACAAACAATGAGATATAGGTCGAGTCATTCGGACTCTTAGAAAGCTCTTCCATCGCTGTCCAAAGTCCTTCTACAGACTCCTTAAAGGCAGCGCCGTCAAGCTCACCTAATATGTCTTCAATTTCCAAAATAGCTGAATACGAGGTCTCATAGAAATCGGACCTTCCTGACTCCGCGCGATAAGTCATATCAAGAAAAAAATCTCTAATATGCCTACACTCGGAATATTGAACACCCTGACCAATCTGCATGTCTGAGATGGCCGGGGTAGTAGATATTGTATTATAATTGATGTCGGTCTTTGCAACCTGCTGTCGCACATAGCCCGGCGTATTGATATTCGATAAGTTGTGCGCAACTGTATTTAATGCGTTCTGGGATGACTGTAATCCACTTTTTCCAATATATAATCCGCTAAATAATGACATGGTATCACCTCATGCTAGCCTTACTGTTTCGCATCAAAACCACCATGAAACATACCAAGCTGACTACCAGTACAGTATGCACTTTTTGAATAATTGGCTGTTTGCGGCGCAGATTTCAAGGCTCGAATCATGTTCAGATTAAAACCTACCATATCCAAAGCATCTGTCAGAAGCATCTGATTTTTCTCATTTGCCTCTCTTAACTGGTCTATGGTACTCTTGAGCTTTTCCTGCACATGAATGAGCTTTTTCTGCTCGTCAGGACGCTTCCCAAGCATCTGAATCAAGTTAATAAGTTTCAAATTTTCAACATCCTTGTTTACTACATTGGCAATATCAGCCAAAACTTCTTTTCTGGACTTTTCCATTCTTTGGATTCTGCCCACGATTTCCTGTTCGTCTTCCGTGATTTTCCCCAGGGTATCTATATCTCCCTTAACGATAACGGGAGTCTTTTGGTCAGCGAGTAACACAAGAGCCTCATACTCCGTGCTCTCCCTGTCCAAAATGTCTATCAAATTCTCTAATAAACTAGCCACCTGATTACCTCACATTATGTCGATAGAGAACCCTCTATCTCTTAAAAAAGACCATTGTACTTCTCTAATAGTTTTCCTGCCAAATCGTCAACACTAACCTCATAGGTTCCATTGTCAATCTGTTCCTTAAGCGGAGCAATAACGCTTTCTCTTACATCAGGAGTATTCGCTACTGCCTGCTTTGCAATCTGTGCATCCTTACCTGCCGCAGATAACATAAGCTGATCCTTAAAGCTTGCCTGACTAACCCTCTTTTCTTCTGTCTTCTTTATACTCTTCGTTCCATATAACTGTTGAATATGATTGTATGCATCGATACGCATCTTAGACTCCTCCTTTCTAAAAATGTGCTGCCTACAATGCTATAAGCTTTACTCTTATTATGTTTATCGGATTTTTCCGGTCAGACTTAATAGTTTTGAGTGAATTATTTTAATTTTTCAAAATTTTTTCCAGAAGATATACACGATTAAATGGGAATGAAAAATAATATCCATCTACAAATTCCTGCGTATATTTCATGACCTCCTGCGCAATCGCTACTCCGACTGCCTCTCCCTCTTCTCTCGTTGCATTCTCCGGATAACGGTCAATTAATTCATCGGTAACCGCAATTCCTGCAATCTCATTTTTCATAAACAATGCATTACGCTTGCTGATAAGCGGCATGATACCACATAAAATTCTGGCACCTGTTTCTTCCTTGATTCTACGCACTCTGTCCGCAGCCTCTTTAGAAAAGACAGGCTGTGTAAAGAAAAACTGTGCTCCTGCTTCCATTTTACGCTGTACACGCTTTATCTCTACCTCAAGGTTCCTTCTACCTTGATTGATTGCACCACCAAATACAATCGGACAGTTGCTAAAGCTCTCCTCATTCATATCCTTAGCAATATTCATAAGCCCCACAGAATCAAAATTAAACACTGCCTTAACAGTTTCACGCACCATGGATGGAACAGGGTCTCCTGTAACAATCAGCATATTGTTGATGTCATTGATATGTGCCCCAAGGAAAAGAGAACGCATGGCAATTGCATTCTTATCACGGCAGCAAATATGTGGCATCACACACATGCCTGTTTCGCGCCTTACCTTTTCTGCCATCAGAACCGAATCAATTCTGGTTCTTCCTGACGGCGAATCCGGGAAGGTCAGTACATCGACATCGGATTTTTGCAGAATATACGCTGCCTCTAACAGCTTCTCATCATCTGCATTTGCAGGCGGTGCAAGCTCTACTGCAATCAGCTTCTTATTCTTTATCGTACCGTTTTCCTCTTCAAAAAAGCCAACATGTCTGATTTTTTGTGCTTTTGACTCCATGTGAATCGCTTTTTTCGTAATCTCAAACTGTCTGGTGTTCGCCTTTTTCACAAGCTCTTGGATAAAATGCGGATTGGTTCCGCAACAGCCGCCTAAAATATCCAGACCTAATGTATCCGCCATGGAACTAAGCTTATCGGCATAATAATCAGGGTGATTTGCAAATTGCAACTGATTTCGAATACGTTTCGGATATCCGGCATTCGGTAATGCAATGAGGAATTTATTTTGCACCTCTAAATAGGGATACAAGCCATTCAGAATCTGCTCCATATGTCCCGGCCCCACACCACAATTTAAGCCAATGGCATCAATTTCCTGTACAGCCGCCGCTTCTGTCAGAAGCTTTCTTGCACTTAGCCCGGCATTACTATATCCAAATTGATTGACCGAAAACTGTACCATGACAAAGGTGTCATTTTCCTGCCGAATTCTTTGGATTGCAGGCAAAATATGCTCCATATCCGCAAAGGTTTCGAAGGTCAGAATAGCAATTCCTTCCTCTACAAAGGTCTTTGCAATTTCATAATATTGTTCCTCAATTGCACTATCATCCATTTCTCCGGTTCTTGGAATCGGACCAATGTCTCCTGCAATAAAAACCTGTTCTTCCACTCCCTCAGTAGCTCTTCTGGCATGACGGACTGCTGCCCGGATATTCTCCTGAGTAGCTTGCATGTCTGTATGTAGCAATACTGTATTAGCTGCAAAGGTATTCGTTCGAATCAGTCTTGCCCCTGCCTCAATATATGCCTTATGTATCTCTTCTACCCATTCTCCATGCACAAGATTGGCACGCTCCGGCATCTCCTGTGTATGATATCTGTCGGTAAAATAGGTTCCAAAGGAACCGTCCGTAATCAGTTTATATTCTTTTAAATACTCTCTTAGCTTCATGATATCTATTCCTTATATTAGTTTCATACTCGAGTAGGCTTTTGCCTACTAACTGTACCAAACGCATGCAGCTACGCTGCTAATAACCTTATGCGTTTGTGTACATAAAGAATCCGTGTTACAACGTTTCCATTGTAACACGGATATCTCTCTTTGCAAAATCTTTATTCTAATGATTACCTCTATTTCGCAATCAAAATCATGACATCTGTAATTTCATTCGCCATCAAAGCTACATTACCAATCTCACTTACGGTCATTGTCTTATTCAGCTCATACATTCCTGTTGTCAGATTCCTACTAAACAAATATGCAACCTTTCCTGCATATTCTACACCAACATTCATATGAAGTCCAATTTCATAAGATAGTTGCTTTTTCTGAAGTGGCATTACACTAAAGGTATCAAAGTCTGCCGCAAAATCAACAAGCTTCTCCATAGAAGAACCTAATACTAAGTCTCCCTTTGCTTTTCCAAGCTCTTCATTTGCAATCGTATAGCCAACACCATTTCCAAGATGTGCCATAAGATACAGATTCTTTCCATAATACTTTGTTAAAAGTTCAAGCTTTAATACCGCCTTTTCATCATCTAAGGTTACATTTGCATATGGAAGTGCTCCTGCTTCTACAATCTGCTCTGCCATCGGCACTTTTGTTTCCTTAATCTCGGTCAGCTTCTTTGTTGGTGTTGAAGCAGGAGTGCTTTCTGATGGCTGGGTGTCATTATCGCTATTGCTACTACTGTTGTTATTCTTGTTATCAGTACTGCTGTTTTCACTGTTATTGTTACCAGTGTTGTCTCCCTCTTCTGACTCTGCCTTCTGTTCAAAGATGGTTCTTCCCTTAGAATCCTTCAGTGTCAGATTCTCAACCTTAACCGTAATACCTGTCAACGCAAAGCCGTACTGTACCTCATCCTCCAAGGTCAGCATATCGTCGGCAAAAATCTTATACAAATCCATCTCTGCCTTATCAGACTTTCCTGCCGGATAAACTCCAGATGCTGCATCCGCATAGGTTCCGGTATAGGTTACCTTATAACCATTTTCTGTCTTTTCAAATACAACATGATAGGTCTTATTCAATTCATATGCCGGTTTTGTATTATAATCATTGCTTGCTGCACCGTTATTAGACTTACTTCCACCGTTTCCGGCACCCTTTGTTACAGGGTCTTTCATCCAGTATCCTGTCAGACCACCCTTGCCATCATCACCGGCAAGACCTGCCATATGACGGAAGCCTAATGATGTAAAGTATTCTCTACCATTTCCGATTTCGAATACACCTACAAACAAGCCCTTATCCTTGCTGCTATCATCACTTCTCTCTAAAACGGTGATATCCATTTCCATGGTCTGTCCATCTGTTGTTTTAGGGAATGCAACATAGCTTACGTTCTTTGCAAGCTTACCTTCTGCAGGCTTTGAAGTCATACTACCATCTGTTGCTGTCTGCGCCAGAATCATAGCACCATTTTCCTCTAAAATCGTTAAATGATTATTGGTATCATATTCTGTCAGTTCTACCTGCGGAACACCTACGGTATCTACCTCTGCAGCGCCGCTAATCGTAACTGCACCATTAATGCCTGTAATGGTAAGAGTTCCTTCCATTGGGTCTGTGATATCTAATACCATATCCACAGGCTCTGCATCGCCAATCTGAACCTTTACTGTCTTAGGTAACACATATCCTAAAGCTGTTGTTAAGGTTAAGTTAATATCATTTCCCTCTGTTACGGTTTCCGGCTTACTTGCAAGTGTAATGCCTTCTAATTCATATGTAATATCATAAATATTGCTCTTAATATCAATATTAGAGAAGCGTGCTGTATTCAACTGTACAATTTCATTTGCTACACGATTACTGTCTGCGGCAAATCCAATATATACCTTTTCAGACATAGCAATTGTCTTGGTTCCGATTAATTCCCATTCGATTCCATTAGCGGAACAATATGCAGAGAAGTTATCGCCATTTCTAACCAGACGCATCCAATATCCAAGCTCTGTTGCGCCATTCTTAAACTGAACTCCCGGACGATGTAAGATTCCACTGCTTAATGCTCCCTCTGCTGTTGTACTGTCAAGAGCATCTGCAAGATAAGGAATATTGCCTCCCTTGCTCTCTCTTCCAGCCATATAAATAGCCCAAGGACGACCGATAGAATCGTCTGTCTTAGTCCATGATAAACCAAGAACTGCTGTTGCCGCATCCTCGTCTAAATCCTCACGAATCATAAGACCTGCAAAGGCATGGTTATCTACAGAGCTTACAGATTCCAGCTTTGCTGTAAGTTCAATATTACCTTCCCATTCCTGATATACATAATGGAATGCATCGGTCTTGGCATCTGCTTCCCTGGAACCTGAAACAGCCCCCTCTTCTCTACCAAGCTTACCGTTACCCTTTACGGATAATACACCATCTACCAGACTTGCCTGTCCTTCAATATCAACATCTCCGATACTCTTAGATGTCCAGCCTGCTTCTTCCAGTGCTGTATCATCTGCATTGACGTGAATTTCTCTTGTTGACGTCTGTGTCACATTTCCCTCTTCGTCATATACTCTTGCCATAACGAAGTAAGAACCGTCTGCCAGACCGGACAATGTGCAGGAAGCCTTTCCGTTTGATACGGTTGCCTCACCGAACTTCTTTTCTGCTGTTAAGGTTCCATAATAAAATTCAGCCTTTACCACATCATGTCCAAAGTCAGAACCTGCTTCAACAGTTACTGTTATATCGGTTCCTATTTCAAACATTGCATTGTTTGCAGGAGCTGTTACCTTTGCCGTTGGGTTCTCTGCTACATGCTCCACATCAACCAGTGAGCTTAAATATACTTCAAGGTTTGTATAGCCTGCTATACCTAATATTTCTTCTGAAAGCTCAGAAGTTTCACTTCCATCCTCGGCATTCTCTGCATCCAGACCCTTTTCCTTTTCCCATGCATCCGGCATACCGTCTCCGTCAGAATCCCAGCCTGCTTCTCTTGACTCTACAATCACACCGCCTGCTGAGATATAACCGCCTACTTCATGCTCTGTATTGATGTAACGACCTTCGCCATTTTTCACTTCGGAAACAATTCTGGCATCCTGTGCATCACGCTTTGGATAGGTCGCACCGGATTTATTTAATACATCACTATAAGTACTTTCTGCTGACTTAATACCGTTTTCTAAGTATTCGTCAAATCCTTCGTTTGTTACACCTGCATTCGCCCCGGTACTATCTGCTGACAGATATGGCTCTGAACGAAGCTCACAGGAAGCTGCACCACTAAAACTTCCATGTTCATTTATTTCGCTTACAGTATCAAGTGTTCCTGTTAATACACCTGCTGCACGGTCCTGATAATTGGTAATATAGTTTCCACTGATATAGAAGCCGTCAACCTTGCTGGATTCACCCGGATTAATAACCCAATCCTCTACGGAATCTCTGGTTCCCGGACCTGCAAGCGCATAGTTATTGATATAGTTTGTATAAGTATAGCCACCACCATAGGTTGTATTGAAGCCCCAGTTATAAATGAGGTTATTGTTCATCTGTACTACTGCAATGTGGTTTTCATCGGCATTTCCTGCATAACCACCACCTAAACGTGGATTTCTTGAGGTATGGTTTGCATATAAATTATGATGGAAGGTTACGTTATCACCACCTGCGATACCGCCGTAACCATGTCTTCCTTTTTTATGTCCGGAAAGAGTTAAGCTCTCGTATACGAGACACCAC
Source organism: Lachnospiraceae bacterium (assembly GCA_017440575.1). Lineage (GTDB taxonomy): Bacteria > Bacillota > Clostridia > Lachnospirales > Lachnospiraceae > COE1. The sequence goes on from JAFSGY010000019.1 coordinate 17,846, forward strand.
TGTACCGTACCATTTTCACCTCTGTATAAGGACAAACATTCATCTGTATTCCAGCTAAAAGAACAGTGGTCAATGATAAAGCCATCGTTATCACGTCCCCACATAGCATCCATGGAATCGCCACCGGTATGTACATTCAGTGCACCCGGACGGAAACGCATATATCGGATAATTACGTTTTCGGAATTACTGATATTGGTATCATATCCGGAAATCGTAATACCATCACCCGGTGCAGTCTGACCTGCAATCGTTACGTTTTTAATTCCGTCAAAACGCAACGAACTCTTTAACTCGATATTACCGGATACATTGAATACAATCGTACCACCATCTGTTTCCTTGGTCTGCTCTAACGCCCAACGAAGAGAACCTTCTCCATTATCATTCAGATTGGTTACCGTATAAACCTGTCTGCCACGTCCACCTGTGATATATTTTCCACCACCTTCTACACCAGGGAATGCTGCAATATCACTTGTAGAAGGCAATATTGGTTCATCACTTTTTTCCGGTTCTTCATAGGTATAGGAAAAAGTATAGAAACGCATCTTCGTACCTTTAGCATAGATATAATAGGTCTTTCCAGCCTCTACTGGAATATTTTCAAACATTAAATTTGCCTTATCTGCACCATTTGCATAGGAATATACGTTATCCCCGCCTGCGATATCCACATAGAAGGTCTTATTTCCTCCTAATTGTGCACCAACGGTAATCATTCCATCATACTCTGCCTCAAAACGTAGTAATGCGCCCGTTCCGTCTGTCGTATTCGGATTTGTACTATTGGTCACATAGCCTGATACCTCATAAGTAACTTCTGCATTACTTACACTCGTCAATGTCGCGCCTTTGGCTTCATATGTCATATCTGTACCTACACTGACCATACCATCCATATAGCTGCTACCCACTGTTAACCCACCAGTTATATCCAATTCCTGCATAATTGGATTTATCAGTGCCATCAACGCAACCGGCTCTTCCCCGATTTCTGTTGTGGTCTCTTCCTCAGTTGTTCCTTCTTCTGTTGTAGTCTCTTCCTCAGTTGCTCCTTCTTCTGTTGTGGTCTCTTCCTCGGTTGTTTCTTCTGCTGCAGTTTCTTCCGCTACAACCTCTGCCTCAGATGTGGTTTCTTCTTCTGTTACGGATTCTGACTCAGATGCATTTTCTTCCTCCGTCACAGCATCTGTCACATTTGTACTTTCTTTTTCTGCTACCCATTCTTCCTCGGCTACCGTTGTATTTTCCACTACCGATTCTTTCTCCGGCTCAATCTCTTCTGCAGAAGCTTCTCCTACAGCAGCGTCTTCTACGGTTTCTTCAGCTACCGTTTCTTCTGTTACCGTTTCTTCAATTGTCTCGACTTTCGTCACAGGATTTGCCGATACCACCAATGGCTCCATAGCACTTGTAAACATCATTGCTGCTGCAAGTGCTATTGCCAATGTCTTTCCGGCTTTTCTTGCGAATCTTCTTACCATGAAAGTTCCTCCTAATATATTAATTATTTTATATATATTTCCCCTTTTATGTTAACCCCTAAGCTGATTATACAAATATTTGGAAAAACTTCATTTGATTTTAAGAAGAACGCTATTTTTGACATAAATTCATTTTCTTTTAGCACTTTTTATAATCATTTGTACAAAACTCCATCTTTTTATAGCACTTTGCACTATCGTATTACACCACACCCAATCTTCATACCGGAATTTCCAGAAGGTTGTGTCATAAAATCATCCGGCATTGCATGAATGACAACACTTCTTCCGATAATCTCTGGTAATGTGATACGTTTGTCATAAAACGCAGTCCATGCATAGCCCTGATTGCCCATCAAAGGAATCAGGTCGCCAGAATGCTGCGGATGCATCGCTTCCCGATAGCTGTAATGCTCTCCCGTCTGGTCAAAAGGCTGTGTACAGTCACCATACTCATGAATATGCATACCATAAAAATTTGTAGAATTCGGTATTCTGACATTGGGTAAGCCATACATCTCTGCCTCTATCAGAATTCCACGATAGTCTGTCAGGAAAAAGCGGACAACACCACTTAACTGTGGATTTTCTGCATTCCCCTTTATCCATGCTACCGCATCTGGCTTCCCTTTCTCTAAAATCTCAATAAAATTTGCTCCCGGTGTTGTATTTTGCATATCATAACCACCTTATTTCTTTACTAATTATCGTATGATTAACAAACATATAATGTGTCTTTTATGAATATCCAACAGACGAATCGGGTTATGACAACCGGGTTAACTAATGCCGCACCAATACCTTTTGGTATCAATGCGGCATCCTTGATTAATCTGAAATTTTATATAATGTAAAATCGTCTACGGTTCCCCAGCTCTTCGGATTACACTTCATACGTACACCGATGGTAAGCATACCATCCGCAACCTTTATTTCTGCAATTGTAGGATTCTTCCAGTCTGCATAGGTAGTCAGCATAAAACCTTCTGTCTTTTCTACACCATCCACAATCGCATATAACTCCAATTCGGAATCCGCAGACATATCACCGCCCTGCGCATAGGCAGAAAGCTGATAAGTTCCCGGTTCTAAATCCGTAAATTCCTGCTCAATCGCAAAATCCATATCTGAATCCTCCGACCAAAAATGGAAAGCAATCTCACCAGTATAGGCATCATCTGCCTTCACCTGATAGTCTGTCGGGTTATCTTCGCCCACATAAGTAACCTTCCACATAGAAGTGTCAGCCTCTTCAAAGCTTGGATTCTTTACCAAATTTGTCATGATAACCTCTACCTCACAAAATACCGTAGTACCATCTTCTAAAGAGCCTGTAATCTCATAATTGCCACCCTTGCTTGTATCAATCGCTGCTACTTGAGCTTCATCCCAAGTAACCGCAACCTGTTTATTCTCTGCACGGTTATTATAAACCACATCTATCATTTCCGGTAATTCTACTTTATCACCAACGCTAAAAGAAACCGCAATCTCTGGAATATAATCAATTGCAAGAGGAGCATCGGAACCAGTCTTCAAATACTGAAATACCTTAAGTGATTCCAACGGATATCCATCAAAGTCAAACATTGCCTGATTATCCCATGAACACCCACCATAATACAAGCCTGCATCCTCCGGGTCATAATCCGATGCGAAGCTACTCGCCCAGCCACTTCCGTATTTTTCCCAAATAGGAGAGTTGTCAGCCGTTTCCTCACCAACAGGAATCCATGTTCCTTCCCAGTAGAATACACCAAGTACTCCAGCTTCATTAGCAGCTGCACAAATATCTCGAATCATAGTTGCCTGACTCTGCACGGTTGCACCATAGCCATCCACCAAATCATCAGTACCAACTAAGCTGTTTCCACAGCCATCTCCATCCTCAGAGGTATAGCAATAAGAAGTCTCTGCAATGACAACCTTCTTGCCATACTTCTCCTGAATCATCTTAGCCACCTTCTGCATATTATCGTTGTTTCCATCCCAGAATGGATAATAAGATAACCCTAAAATATCATAATCAAGTCCTGATTTTTCCAGATTAGATACAAGCCCATCAATCTGTCCATTATCCTCAATATTTGTATAATGTACAACAATCTGAATATCTCTTTTGTTGGCTTCAGCTATTTCACGAACTGCGCGACTTCCTGCCTCTAAAAGCTTCAAAACGGAAGGCAAAAAGTTTTCACCAGACATACCATAGTTAATCTCATTACCAATCTGTACCATTCCCACATCAACTCCAGCATCCAGCAGCTTGGTAAGGCTTTCCTTGGTAAATTCATAAAGTGCATCACACTTCTCCTCTACACTCATACCTTCCCATGCCTTTGGCGCATGCTGCCTCTTTGGGTCTGCCCAGAAATCAGAATAATGGAAATCGATACATACCTTCATGCCATACTCTGTTGCCCTCTTTCCAAGCTCGATTGCCGTAGCAACATCGTTATTACCACCACCGTACCCATTACCATTTTCATCATAAGGATCATTCCATACACGAAGACGTATATAATTCACGCCTGCCTCTGCCAGTGTCTGGAAAACATCCTGTTCTTCTCCGTCATAGTTATAATACTTTACACCACTATTTTCATTTACAAGAACTGCCGATGCGTCCATACCACGGATAAAATCATCCGAGATATTGGCAACCGGTTCGATGTAAATCGCATCTGTTTTTGTTACTTTTTGTTCTTCTTCGGTTGTCTGCACTTCTGCTAGAATCTGTTCTTCTGTCTGTAACAGTACTGTTTGCTGTTCTTCTGTCGTCGCTTGTTCTTGTGATACTGTCTGCACTTCTGCATTTGTTTCCACACTTCCTGTCCCACATCCTGATAATGCCGCAGCACACAGACTAACACTGATACAGAAAGCTAGTAATTTTTTGTCTACTTTCTTCATAACGATACCATACCCTTCTCAACCTCTACCATTCATGAAAGTTGTCTTTTTGTTGCACATATATTAATATAAATATTATTAACATCGCAATGTCACAAAACGATTTCAAGAGTACATTTTGTATCATATTCGGGACTACAGCAAGAAGAAAGTGTGAAAAAGCCATGAATACATCACAAGAAACGCTTGCTCTCACGCAGGCACTAATGAGTAAATCATCCTCCATCAATGTACAAAATACGGAAAGCGATATCAATCGTTTCTATCATATGGATGTACCATTTCAAGTTACCTTGGAATGTTGCAGCGGTTCTGAGCCTGAAGATTACGTCAATGTCGTAACCCTATCTGCCGACAGAGCAGTTCTTTATCAGGAATCCTCCGCAGCCAAAAATTATACCCACACCAATGATATCGTTCATTTTCATGATTTTTTTGAATTTGTCATTGTACTAGAGGGACATATCATCCAAAAAATAGAAGGAAGAGATTATCAATATGCCGCCGGTTCCTGCTGTCTGATTAACAGAAGTCTATGCCATCTTGAGCACTACCATGATAAATGTAAGGTGCTTTTTATTGGCATGACACCGGAATTTGTCTCCGAACTGTTTGCCTCTGCCAAGGCTTCTTCTTTTCAGACTGAAAAAAAAATATGTTCCGGTGACATCTATCAATTCATAACCACTGATATAAAAAATCCCGGTGAAAAGGCTTATCTTGACTTTATTCCAACCTACCAAAACCAGCAAAACATCGAAACGCTCCATTCTCTTGCCAATGCGATGATACACCTGTTGCTTTATCCTGAGTTTGGCGCATCCTATCAGATGCGTGGACTCCTTTGTACCTTTATGTCATATCTTTCCTCTCCGCAGCATTATCACTGCTCTCATATCTGCCTTAATACGAGCAGCGATTTTTTGATTATCTCCCGTGTCACCCATTTATTCGAGGAACGCGATGGCAGAATATCTCGCGCAGAATTCGAAAGTCTGCTCAATTATAGCGGAGACTATCTAAACCGTATTGTTAATAAGTACACAGGAATGTGTCTCTATGACTTTGGCATGACCTTCTGCCTAAAAAAAGCGGCTAAGCTTCTAACTGAAACCAACGAGTCCATAAGCACCATAGCAGAAAAACTGCACTTTACCAACCGGACACATTTTTATAACCTTTTCAAGGAAAAATATGGGGTAACCCCGAAAAAATATCGGCGTAACACAAACTTCCCTGATGTTCCCGCTTTTAACCAGATGAAGATTAATAAGCGTGAAGCTGCGACAGCTGCAAATAGTGACAATTAAATAATTTCAAAAAGGCATAAAGGGGATGTCGCACTAGCGACATCCCCTAATTTACTGTCTAAATGTGATATTACCTGTTTCCCAATCCATGGCCTCGACAATAGCTAAAGATTCTAACTGATATCCCAAATTTCTAATGATTCTTCCACCTGTCTGAAATCCCTTTTCAACTGCAATTCCGATTCCCTCCACAGTTGCACCTGCTGCATGAACAATCTGGATTAATCCCTGAAGTGCGCATCCATTCGCAAGGAAATCATCAATCAACAATACATGATCGCTTTCATTCAAAAATTTCTTTGAAACAATAACCTGATTCTTATTCTTATGTGTAAAGGATTCTACCTCTGCTGTATACATATCGCCTTCAAGGTTAATGCTTTTTGACTTTTTGGCAAATACGACAGGCACTCCAAAATGTTGTGCAGTAATACAGGCAATTCCTATTCCGGATGCTTCAATCGTAAGAATCTTCGTAATATTTTTTCCCTCAAAACGTTTTTTCCACTCTTTTCCCATTTCATTGAACAAATCAATGTCCATCTGATGATTTAAAAAGCTATCTACTTTTAATACATTACCTTCTTTCACGATTCCTTCTTTTACAATCTTTTCCTCTAAGAAATTCATCCTTCGCTATCTCCTTCTTCTTTTTCATGAACTATGTTTAATTATAGTGTCTCCTAAATTCAACATCAAATTAGGACTTACTATTTTGAATCACTGCGAACTTCTTCATCGTATTCTCTACATAATCAATCACTCTTTTCCACTCTAGATCCCCTACATAAAAATTGCTTTTCTGAAACTGCCCCCAAAGCTCTGCCATGTGTAAATCATCAGATACCAAATGTAATGTAGCTTCTATATCATCCTTGGTAAAAATAGTTTTCCGTTTTTCACAGGTAGCAGAAAATGCATCGTATAAAACCGGCTTCTCTATCTGATCTCCATAGAAGTTCATAATACTGTAAACATCATAAAAATCTCTTAATCTGGTATTTGCGGTTCCTCTATTTATAATTGTCTGCATTTTCTCAGCTAGCAATGTTTCTTTATTATATGTCAGAACGGAAATCGTTCTATCCTCAAACATTAATTTATAGTCGTATTCTACCGCCTTTGGTGTGATTACATCATCTGTAGAAATATCGATTTTAATTGGTTGACGTATCCTGTCCAACGTAGCTTCCAGCATTACGCGAATGTCCGGGTAATCAAACTCTTCCATAATAGTTCTTGTACTTTTAATTTGAAATCTAACATTATCTTCCAACGGGATGTTACAAATTTCTTCAATTATCCTCTGTACATCTGCCTCATTTAACGGTAATGCTTTTACTGTTGTATCAATGTCCATCGTAGCTCGCATATCCAC
>JAFSGY010000120.1 GCA_017440575.1 Lachnospiraceae bacterium
CAGAATCATAGCCAAATGGTATTCTATTCAAGTGGTATTTAGTATTTGGCTCCATGGTCAAGCGGTTAAGACATCGCCCTTTCACGGCGGTAACACGGGTTCGATTCCCGTTGGAGTCATTCACTTATTGAGTGAGTCCCGTAAGGGTTGCGGACCTTTAGCGCAGTTGGTTAGAGCAACCGGCTCATAACCGGTCGGTCCCGGGGTCGAGTCCCCGAAGGTCCATTTAAAGTAAGTAATATATAAGTATGTAGAAAAAGTAAAGCTTTTTCGGATAGCTTTGCAAAGCAAAGATATTTGGCCTAGTGGCTCAGTTGGTTAGAGCGCCGCCCTGTCACGGCGGAGGTCGAGGGTTCGAGTCCCTTCTGGGTCGTTAACAAATTAAAATTTTATATTTTGTTTGTATGGGATCTTAGCTCAGCTGGGAGAGCATCTGCCTTACAAGCAGAGGGTCACAGGTTCGAGCCCTGTAGGTCCCATTTTAATTTAGCACCATTTAGATGGTGCTTTTTTCTTTTTGAAAAATACGCGCTGTTATGGGTTTCTCTTATAGACAGCTATTAGAAAAACGTATAATTGAAAAAAGGATGTTGCATTGAAAACAGAAAAATAATATGTTATGCTTTGATATATGATAACGAAATATAATTATTAATATATAAAGGAGTAAAAGAATGAATAAAGAGTATTCAATTGAGACAAAATGTATTCAATCAGGTTGGAAGCCACAGAAAGGTGAGCCAAGAGTTTTACCGATTTATCAGTCCACAACTTTTAAGTATGATACGTCAGAACAGATGGGTAAGTTGTTTGATTTAGAAGATAGTGGTTATTTTTATACACGTTTGCAGAATCCTACTAGTGATATTGTAGCACAGAAGATTTGTGAGCTTGAGGGCGGTGTTGCAGCAATGCTGACTTCTTCCGGTCAGGCAGCAAATTATTATGCCGTGTTTAATATTTGTGAAGCAGGAGATCATGTTGTAATGTCTTCTACTGTATATGGCGGTACCTTTAATCTTTTGACAGTTACTATGAAGAAGATGGGAATCGAATGTACAATTGTAGACCCGGATGATTCTATTGAGAAGCTCAATGAGGCATTTAAGGCAAATACAAAGTGTGTTTTAGCAGAGTCTATTGCAAATCCTGCACTTGTAGTATTAGATTTTGAGAAGTTTGTAAAGGTTGCACATGATCATGGTGTTCCATTGATTGTTGATAACACGTTTGCTACTCCTATTAACTGTCGTCCTTTTGAGTTTGGTGTTGATATTGTTACACATTCAACAACTAAGTATATGGATGGTCATGCAATGTGTGTTGGTGGAGCAATTGTCGATTCTGGTAACTTTGATTGGGATAAATATGGTGATAAGTTCCATGGACTTACAACACCGGATGAATCTTATCATGGTGTTACTTATACAGAGCGTTTTGGTAAGACGGCTTATATTACAAAAGCAACGGTACAGTTGATGAGAGATTTGGGATCTATTCCTTCGCCAATGAATTCTTTCCTTCTTAATATCGGATTGGAGACTTTACATTTAAGAGTGCCAAGACATTGTGAGAATGCGTTAAAGGTTGCCACATGGTTACAGAATAACGATAAGGTTGCCTGGGTGAACTATCCTGGCTTAAAGGGTAATAAATATTATGACCTTGCTCAGAAGTATATGCCAAATGGTACATGTGGTGTTATTTCATTTGGATTAAAGGGCGGAAGAGATGTCAGTGTATCTTTCATGGATAGTTTGAAACTTGCTGCGATTGTAACTCATGTAGCTGATGCAAGAACTTGCGTATTACATCCAGCAAGTCATACACATCGTCAGATGACAGATGAGCAGTTGGTTGAGGCAGGTGTTCAGCCTGATTTGATTCGTTTTTCTGTTGGTATTGAAAATGCAGACGATATTATTGCTGATATTGAGCAGGCTTTGGAAAATATCTAAGGTAAATTTATTATGAAGAGAGAACGTTGGAGAACAGTATTTTTTCTATTTATTTTATTGATTTTTACTTTGTTTGTCAGATTTTTCTTTCTGCAACCGAATGCGATAACGATAGAGCTTGCAGGGGATTATTATCAGAAGGCTATGGTTGGAAGTCAAGGGATATATAAGCTTCAGCGATTTAGTTTGGAAGAAGTTTATACAATGGCTTTGTCGTTTTCTATGCTAGTTTTTGGAAATAGTGAAATAGCAGGTGCATACTTGAATATTATTTTACAAGTATTAGCAATAGTATGTATTTATTTTGCAATTAGTTTTGTTGCCAATTCACAGGTTTCATTGCTTATTGCAGTTGTGGTTTCGCTGATACCATTTTATTCTGATAAGGTTTATGAGGTTTCTTCTTTTAACCTTTTGATGTTACTGTATGCAGTAGGGTTTATGATTCTGGCAATTGTATGTAAGGGAGTTGCTATGTTTGTATTTAAGAAAAAGGCAATAGAACAGGAGAATAATAATATACCTGTTGATGTTCGGGAAGAACAGACAGGGGTGATAACCTTAGATGATATTATTGGTGAATCAGGTTCATCAGACGTGAAAGAAGAAGCAAAAGAACAAAAAGAAACGCCAAAAGAGGATAAGAAAGAAGAATCAGAAAACGTACCAGCCGGTATGAAAGAAATTATTCTTGATGAAGAAGAAAAGAAGAAAAATGTCAAATTTATTGAAAATCCATTGCCGGTTCCTAAGCGACGTGAGCACAAGGAAATGGATTTTGCTGTTGAATTACGTGATGATAATGATGACTATGATATTAAAGATGTTTCAGGAATGGACTTTTTTGATATTGAATAAGAAAAATATGTTTTTCACATAATAAAAAGGAATCGCGAAATGCGGTTCCTTTTTATATGCATGCAAAAGTAAGGGCAATGTCCTTTGCTTTATACACGGATGTCAAAAAAATACATGATAAAGGAGATATATTATGCCAGAATGTGAAAAAAACGAGCCACTTGATAATAAAAAGTATAAGGATGAAAAGATTGAAAAAGAGAGTCAGGTTACTTTAGAAGAGAATGGAAAGAACCATAAAATTCATTTGATTACGATTATAGGAGAGATTGAAGGACATGAGAATGCAGGAAATCAGACAAAAGTAACGAAATATGAGTTACTCCTTCCGCAGCTTGCATCCATTGAGGACAGTAAGGATATTGATGGAGTGCTTTTACTGTTAAATACTATGGGTGGAGATGTAGAGGCAGGACTAGCGATTGCGGAGATGGTATCTTCGTTAAGCAAGCCAACGGTATCATTAGTGCTTGGCGGTAGTCACAGTATAGGTGTACCGATTGCAGTGAGTACCGATTATTCTTATATTGTGCCATCAGGAACGATGGTAATTCATCCAGTCAGAATGTCGGGCATGGTAATAGGAGCACCGCAGACCTTTAACTATTTTCGGGAGGTACAGAATCGTATAGTCAGCTTTGTATGTGAACATTGTAGGATTTCTAAGAAACGTCTGGAAGAGCTTATGATGGAAACAGAGGTTTTGACAAAGGATGTTGGGTCTGTGTTAGAAGGAAACGAAGCAGTAGAAGAAGGGATAATTGATGAAATTGGTGGAATTTCGCAGGCTATCCAAAAGCTTCATGCATTGATTGATGCTAAGAAGAATGAATGATGTGACGGGAACGGGGAACTTTTAACGGATTGATAACAAAAACTCCAAAGAATAAGAATCACATGACAACAGCTCTAAGAAATGATATACTAATATACAAAAGCTTAACAGAATGTAATGACATAAACATTGTTAAGCAAAAGAAAAAAAGGATTATTATCCTTCAACAGGGGGAAAGAACATGGCATCTGCATCGGGAAGAAAAACAACGAAAAGCAGAACGAATACAAGTAAAACGAATGCAAGAAGAACAAATACAAAAGGAAGAAAAACATCTTCAACCAGGGGAAAGAAGAACCAAAGAAAAGAAGTTGATATTGCAGTAAAAAATGAAGTAATGTTGATAGCAATTTTTGCGATAGCAATTTTTGCTTTTTTATGTGTTACTGGGATTGTGCATGGAACAGCGGCAAGTGGGATTGCTAATATCATGTTTGGGTTATTTGGCTTATTAGCGTATTTGATTCCAATATTAATATTCCTTGGTTTTGCATTTGGAATATCCAATAAGGGTAATACGGTTGCTGTAATTAAGCTTATTAGTGCAGGAGTGTTAGTATTTTTACTTGGAATTATTTCTTATATGTTAATTGACCAGGAGAGTTTACTTCTGAGTGATTCACTTATTTCAGAATTATATAGAAGCTCAAGTGAGGAAAAAGCTGGAGGAGGTGTGCTTTTTGGCCTTATTGCACATGGACTTTATCAGCTTATCGGTTTTGGTGGAACGCTTTTCCTGATTATTGTGTTAGGAATTATTTCGATTGTATTTATTACAGAGAAGAGCTTTTTATCCGGACTGAGAAAGGGTGGATCTTATCTGATTGAAACAGCAAAAGAGGATGCAGCCAGAAGACGAGAGTATTGGGAATCCATGGAAGAGGATGAAGAGTACGAATTTGATGAAGAGCTGGAGAAGAAAAGAGCAAGGGCTTCTCGTGAAAGAAAACAGGAAAATGTTCCAGTGAAAGAAGAAAAAGTTAGACGTTCTGATATGAAGGTTCGAGGAGTAGCTTCTATTTCAAGTACTGCTCTGCCAAAAGAGAAGAACACACTTGGTACAAAGGCGGATATGCATGAGATTATTCTGAATGATGATGTAGAAGGAATGGAGAAAGAGAGTATTCATATTTCTTCATATAGCAGTGAAAATGCACCAAGTGCAGTTCCGCAGGAAATGGTGCCGGAGACTCCTAAGCCGGTAGAGAAGAGTTTTTTAGAAGAGCTTACTATGGAAGTAGAGGCGCCAAAAGAGGATTTTGACTTAACGAGTATGCCAGAGCCGGTAACAGAAGCAACTCCAAGGCAAAGACCAGTAGCAAGAAAGGCGGAGACGCTTGATAAAGTGGAGATCGCAAAGGAAGAGGCTTCGATTTCACAGCAGATTCAGGAGAATAAAGAGTTACAAAAGCCTTATGTATTTCCACCTATTTCTTTATTGAAGAAGGGAGAAGGAAATAAAGGAGATTCTCCAATGCAGCTGAAGGAAACAGCATATAGGCTTCAGCAGACTTTACAGAACTTTGGAGTTAAGGTGACGGTAACAGATATTAGTCAGGGACCGTCAGTAACTCGCTATGAATTACAGCCTGAGCAGGGCGTAAAGGTAAGCAAGATTGTCGGATTAGCCGATGATATAAAGTTGAATCTGGCAGCAACCGACATTCGTATTGAAGCACCGATTCCGGGAAAAGCAGCTGTTGGTATTGAGGTGCCGAATAAGGAAAACAGTTCGGTTGCATTGAGAGATTTATTAGAGGTAAATGAATTTAAAAATTTTCCATCGAATTTAGCATTTGCGGTTGGTAAAGACATTGGCGGACAGGTTGTTGTAACGGATATTGCAAAGATGCCGCATATGTTGATTGCAGGTGCGACAGGTTCTGGTAAATCGGTATGCATTAATACGATTATTATGAGTATTTTGTATAAGGCTAACCCGGATGATGTAAAGCTTATTATGATTGACCCTAAGGTAGTTGAGCTTAGTGTATATAATGGAATTCCACATTTGATGATTCCGGTTGTAACAGATCCGAAAAAGGCATCAGCAGCACTTCATTGGGGTGTTGCTGAGATGACAGAACGTTATAAGAAGTTTGCTGATTTGAATGTTAGAGACTTAAAGGGCTACAATAAGGCGGTAGAGACAGGTAAGTTGTCTCCAGAGGGTGAGCCTTTACAGAAAATGCCACAGATTGTCATTATCGTAGATGAGCTTGCTGATTTGATGATGGTTGCAGGAGGAGAAGTAGAGGAAAGTATCTGTCGTTTGGCACAGCTTGCAAGAGCGGCAGGAATACATCTGATTATTGCAACACAGCGACCTTCGGTCGATGTAATTACGGGTTTGATTAAGGCCAATATGCCTAGCCGTGTGGCATTTAGCGTATCAAGTGGTGTAGATTCCAGAACCATTCTTGATATGAATGGCGCAGAGAAGCTTTTAGGAAAAGGCGATATGCTCTTTTATCCACAGGGATATGCGAAGCCGGCACGAATTCAAGGTGCATTTGTATCAGACTCCGAGGTTTTTGATGTTGTTGAGTTTTTGAAAAATCAAAGACTTGGCAATACATATGATACAGATATCGAGGAAAAAATTAAAACAATGCAAAGCTCCGGTGGTGCGGGAAGTGTTCTTGGAGGTGGAAACAGCGAGGTAGATGATTACTTTGCAGATGCAGGAAGATTCGTGATTGAGAAGGACAAGGCATCGATTGGTATGCTTCAGAGAGTATTCAAAATCGGATTTAACAGGGCTGCGAGAATTGTGGACCAGTTAGAGGACGCTGGTGTTGTAGGTGCAGAGGAAGGTACAAAACCAAGAAAAATTTTGATGAGTATGGAGCAATTTGAGAATTATTTGGAAGAAACCGTGTAGTTTTGGTAAAAGATTAGTTGTTTTTCCATATTGCCTTTTTATGCATATATTGTTAAAATTTTAATAATGTAACGTTAAGAGTATTGAAGATAAAGAGGAGAACCATACAATGAAGACAGATATCGAAATTGCACAGGAAGCACAGTTACTGCCAATTACAGAAGTTGCCAAAGCATTGGACATGACAATGGATGATTTGGAACTGTACGGAAAGTATAAGGCAAAAATTTCCGATGAATATCTTAAAAAGATAGAAGGAAATAAAAACGGTAAGCTGATTCTTGTTACGGCTATCAATCCAACACCGGCGGGTGAAGGAAAAACAACAACAAGTGTAGGGTTAGGTCAGGCTTTTGGTAAGCTTGGTAAGAAGGCTGTGATTGCACTTCGTGAGCCATCACTTGGACCTTGCTTTGGAATTAAGGGTGGTGCTGCCGGCGGCGGTATGGCTCAGGTAGTTCCGATGGAGGATTTGAATTTGCATTTCACAGGTGATTTTCATGCGATTACATCTGCAAATAATCTGTGTGCAGCTTTGCTGGATAATCATATTCAGCAGGGCAATGAGCTTGGTATTGATACAAGACAGGTTGTTTGGAAGAGATGTCTTGATATGAATGACCGTGTATTAAGAAATATTGTTGTCGGCATGGGCAACAAGATGGATGGTTTTGTTAGAGAGGATCATTTTGTTATTACCGTTGCATCTGAAATTATGGCTGTATTATGCCTCGCAGATGATATGGAGGATTTAAAGAGAAGACTGGATCGTATGGTAGTTGCTTATAATTATGCGGGAGAGCCTGTTACAGCAGGTCAGATTAAGGCGACGGGTGCTATGGCAGCATTGTTAAAGGATGCAATTAAGCCAAATTTGATTCAGACATTGGAACATACACCGGCTATCGTACATGGTGGACCTTTTGCAAATATTGCACATGGTTGTAATAGTGTAAGAGCGACCAAGGCAGCTATGAAGATGGCTGATTATGTTGTGACAGAAGCAGGATTTGGTGCTGATCTTGGTGCTGAGAAGTTCTTTGATATTAAATGTGTACAAGCAGAATTAAAGCCGGATGCAGTTGTATTAGTAGCAACGATTCGTGCATTAAAGTACAATGGCGGGGTTGCTAAAAAGGATTTAAATACAGAGAATTTGGAAGCTCTTAAGAAGGGCATTGTAAATTTGGAGAAACACATTGAAAATCTTCAGAAATATGGAGTGCCTGTTGTTGTTACTTTAAATGCTTTTGTAACGGATACAGAGGCAGAAATTTCATTTGTAAAGAACTTCTGTCATGAGAGAAATTGTGATTTTGCATTATCAGAGGTGTGGGAAAAAGGTGGAGAAGGCGGTATTGAACTTGCTAAGGCTGTTATGAATACCTTAGAGACAAAAGAGAGTCATTTTGCACCGATTTACGAGTTGAATATGCCAATCCGTGAAAAAATCGCTACTGTTGCAAAGGAAATTTATGGAGCAAGTGATGTGGTATTTTCACCAGCAGCGGCAAATCAGATTGACCGTTTAGAGAAGCTTGGCTTTGGAGAGTTACCTGTTTGTATGGCGAAGAATCAGTATTCCTTATCGGATGACCCGACATTATTAGGAAGACCGACAGATTTTACCTTGAATATTAGAGAGGTATATGTTTCAGCTGGAGCAGGATTTGTTGTTGCATTAACTGGTGCAATCATGACTATGCCAGGGCTTCCGAAAGAACCGGCAGCATACCAGATTGATGTGACAGATGCAGGTGTAATTACTGGATTATTCTAATACAACGTGTAAGGCTGGTAGGGAGTTTATCGAAACATGATGAAATGTCCAAAATGTGGAAGAGATTTGGCTGAGGGGAAGCTCTTATGCGAATATTGCGGTGAAGAGATAACGATGGTACCGGAGTTCGATATAGAGTTGGAGGCTGAGATTCATAAGAATCTGAGTAATATGGTGGAAGATATGTCTCTTCATGATGAGGAGGATTATGTTGAGGAGTTCCTGGAGGAAGATGATTTAAAGGAACACCTACGGGATTATTTTCTGCTAAAGGATAAGAAAAATGGAAAAAAGGGAAGAATATTACTTCCCTTTTTTGTGATTGCTATATTTATTGTAGTTTTATTCGTGATTATAGTTCCAAAAACCAAAAGCACCATACAAGAAAATTCGTATGAATATCAATATAATAAAGCAATTGAATGTGCGACAATGGATCATTATGATGAAGCAGTTATTTATTTAGAACGTGCTTTGGCATTGAATCCTTCAGATATAGATGCACGTTTTCTGTTGGCGAAATATTATGATAAGAGTGGACAGAGTCAGAGTGCGATTCTTGTGTTGGGTGAGCTTCTCGGACTGGAAACAGAACGTGAAGAAGAAATCTATGATTTGTTATTAAAGATTCTGGAAACCAGACAAGATTATGAGAAAATGGGTGAGGTTCTTAAAAGCTGTAAAATCGAGAGGATTGTATCAAAATATAATAAATATGCAGCCTTACAGCCTGTTTTCAATAAAGAAGAGGGCGTTTATGAAGAACTGATATCGATTACAATAAAGGGAAATACAGAAGGATTTGTATATTATACTTTAGATGGAACGATGCCAACAAAGAATTCCATGGTTTATGAATCACCGATTTTACTGGAATCGGGTGATTATGTAATCAAGGCATTATTTGTGAATATGTTTGGTATGGAAAGTGATGTGGTTACTAAGACCTATTATATTAATCTGTCTGTTCCGAATGAGCCGGATATTAGTTTGGAGAGCGGAAGCTATGAAGGACCTCAGATGATAGAGATTTATCATGCAGATGATACGAAGATATTCTATACCATGGATGGAACTACTCCGACAGAAAAAAGTCTGCGCTATACTGAACCGCTGGAAATGCCATTTGGTGTGAGTAATTTTGCGATTGTTGCCATTAATGAGGCTGGTGTACATAGTGAGGTTGTGAAAAGAACATTCCAGATGTCTGTACAGGCCAATTTTTCACCAACGCTTGCGTTACAAGTTTTGGATAACAATTTGTGGGCGAATGGAACACTATTGGATTTAGATGGACATGTTCCAAATCGTTTGGGAATTAATGAGTACGCTATAAAGACAGTAGTAAAGCTTGGTGACAGAACTTATTATATTGTGCATGAGGAGTATATAGATACGACGGGAAAGACTCATGAGACGAATAATATGTATGCTATTGATATCGAAACCGCTGATTTGTATACAGCCCGAAAAATAAGTGAAGGTAAATATATATTGAAGGCATTGGAAGAATAGCGGATAAGGAATCGCGAAAAAACACGGAAAACCAAGAAAAAGAAGTTGAAATTATAAGCTGTTTACATTACAATAAAAAAGATGTGTGAAAAAAATAACAGGAGGAGTTATATGTACCAGATATTAGAAGCAAAGGAGCTTACCACGAATATTTATTTAATGGTAGTGGAAGCACCACGTGTAGCAAAGAATTGTCAGCCAGGACAGTTTATCATTGTAAGAATGGATGAGGACGGAGAGAGAATTCCACTCACTATTTGTGATTATGATAGAGAAAAGGGAACAGTTACTATTGTATTTCAGACAGTTGGCGCCGAGACAACAAGAATGTCTGCTTTAAAGGCAGGAGATGCATTCCATGATTTTGTTGGTCCACTTGGTCGTGCGTCTGAATTAGTAGATGAAGATAAGGAAGAGCTTGCGAAGAAGAAGATTTTATTCGTAGCAGGTGGTGTTGGTACTGCACCGGTATATCCACAGGTAAAGTGGTTACATGAAAATGGTGTAGATGCTGATGTTATTGTTGGTGCAAAGAATCATGATTTATTAATTCTTGAAGATGAGATGAAGGCTGTTGCAGGTAATCTTTATGTTACAACAGATGATGGTTCTTATGGAAGAAAGGGTATGGTTACTCAGACAATCCAGGATCTTGTTGATGAAGGTAAGAAGTATGATCTTTGCGTAGCAATTGGTCCTATGATTATGATGAAGTTCGTTTGTAAGCTGACGAAAGAGCTTGGTATTCCTACTATTGTCAGCCTTAACCCTATTATGGTTGATGGTACAGGTATGTGTGGAGCGTGTCGAGTTACTGTTGGCGATCAGGTTAAGTTCGCATGTGTAGATGGTCCTGAATTTGATGGACATCTTGTAAACTTTGATGAAGCTATGAAGCGTCAGCAGATTTATAAGACTGCTGAGGGAAGAGCAATGCTCAAGTTACAGGAAGGCGATACACATCACGGCGGATGTGGCAATTGCAACGACTAATATTTTGGAAAGGACTAGGTTTTATAAATGGACGTTTTAAATAAAGTACCAGTACGTGAACAAGAGGCTGCTGTTAGAGCAAAGAACTTTGAAGAAGTATGCCTTGGTTATAATATGGAAGAAGCTATGAAGGAAGCAGAGCGTTGTATTAATTGTAAGAATGCTCAGTGTATGAAGGGATGTCCTGTTTCCATCAATATTCCTGCGTTTATTGAGCAGGTTAAGCTTGGCAATATCGAAGCAGCATATCAGATTATCAGCGAATCTTCTGCATTACCTGCTGTTTGTGGTCGTGTATGCCCACAGGAGAGTCAGTGTGAAGGAAAGTGTATCAGAGGAATCAAAGGTGATGCGATTGCTATTGGTAAGTTGGAAAGATTTGTTGCAGATTGGGCTAGAGAGAATGGAATCAAGCCAACTCCTGCAAAGGAGAAGCTTGGCAAGAAGGTTGCAGTAATTGGTTCTGGTCCTGCTGGTCTTACATGCGCAGGAGATCTTGCAAAGCTTGGTTATGATGTAACTATTTTTGAAGCATTACATGAGGCTGGTGGAGTTCTTGTATATGGTATTCCTGAATTCAGACTTCCAAAGGATGCAGTAGTGAAAAAGGAAATTGAGAATGTAGAATCTCTTGGCGTAAAGATTGAGAAGAATGTTATTATTGGTAAGTCTATTACTATCGATGAATTAATGGAAGAAGAAGGCTTTGAGGCAGTATTTATCGGTTCTGGTGCAGGACTTCCTAAGTTCATGGGAATCCCTGGTGAAAATGCAAACGGTGTATTCTCTGCGAACGAGTATTTAACAAGAAGCAATCTTATGAAGGCATTCAATGAGGATTCTAATACACCAATTATGCGTGGTAAGAAGGTTGCAGTTGTAGGTGGCGGTAACGTTGCGATGGACGCTGCAAGAACTGCTCTCAGACTTGGTGCAGAGGTTCATATTGTATACAGAAGAAGTGAAGAAGAACTTCCTGCTAGAGTAGAAGAAGTACATCATGCAAAGGAAGAAGGTATTATTTTTGACCTTCTGACAAATCCAATCGAAATCTTAGAAGATGAAAATAACTGGGTTAAGGGCATGAAGTGCGTAAAGATGGCACTCGGTGAGCCTGATGCTTCAGGAAGAAGAAGACCAGTAGAGGTTGAGGGTAGTGAGTTCGAGATGGAGCTTGATACTGTTATCATGTCTCTTGGAACTTCTCCAAATCCATTGATTTCTTCTACAACAGAAGGTTTGGAGACAAATAAGTGGAAATGTATTGTTGCTGACGAAGAGTTCGGTAAAACAACAAAAGAAGGTGTATTCGCTGGTGGAGATGCTGTAACAGGTGCAGCTACTGTAATCCTTGCTATGGGTGCAGGAAAAGCAGCAGCAAAGGGAATTCATGAATACCTTTCTAATAAATAAGACAGAAGAAACCGGAAGGAGATAATAATTATGCCTTGGTGTCCAAAATGTAAATCTGAATATAGAGAAGGCATTAAAGAATGTGCGGATTGTAAGATTCCGTTAATGGATGAACTTCCACCTGATAGTGAGAATCCATATTCAGAAGAGAATCAAATGAAGCAGCAGATGCAGCAGTGGGTACTTGATGACGTTGAAGTACCACAGGAGGCAGAAGCAGAAATAGAAGAAAATGCAGAACCGGAAAAAGAGTTGTCAATTGAGACTCAGATTAGAAATGCAAGATTAAATGCTGCAAGAGATTCTGTCAGAGTATATCAGGATAAGAAATCGAAGGCAGAGGATTTTAAGAGTTCTGGTTATACCTTGATTATTGTAGGTACACTTGGACTTGTTGCATTGGTTCTTTTGGAGCTGGGCGTATTTCCATTTTCCCTTGCGGCTCCTGGAAAATATATTACCTATTTGGTAATGGGAGCGATGTTCCTAATTTTTGTTATCATGGGATTTAGTTCTTTTAAGTCATTCAAGAAGTATGCAAAGGAAGCAGAAACGGAAGATGATTTGACAAGCCGTATCAAGAAATGGACATTGGAAAATGTCACAAAAGAAAGCATTGTAAAAAAAGCGGCATTACCAGCTGGCATGCCAGAAGAAGTTAAGTATTTCAGATATTTTGAAATGCTGAAAGGTGCTATTAGAGCAGAATTTGGCGAAATCAATGCGGCATACTTAGAGTCTCTTGCCGAAGAGCTTTATGGTGAGATTTTTGAAGAAAATAACTAAGCTATATTAAGGAAAATGTAAAAGTGTCGTTTTATACGGCACTTTTATACGTATATCATGTTAAGTTGCAATGCTTTTGAGTTAAATAGTCTTTACCAAGCAAGCTTGGCGCATCTATTTTTATAAATCTGCATGGCTCTGAACAATTATATATTATTTTTATAAAGGTAAAAGATATGAATATTACATTGATTACAGTTGGCAAAATTAAGGAAAAATATTACCGAGATGCAATTGCTGAATATGCAAAGCGACTCAGCCGCTACTGCAAATTAGATATTGTAGAGGTAGCAGACGAGAAAACACCGGATAAGGCATCGGAAGTGGTAGAAGAACAGATTAAGCAGAAGGAAGCAGAGAGAATACTGAAAAACATCCGAGATGATGCATATTGTATTGCGCTTGCAATTGAAGGAAAGAAAACGGATTCTGTCCGTATGGCAAAGCATATAGAACAGTTGGGGCTTACAGGAAAGAGTAATCTGGTATTTATTATTGGGGGCTCTCTTGGACTGCATAAAAGTGTTTTGCAAAGAGCAGATGAAAAGCTCAGCTTTTCGGATATGACTTTTCCACATCAACTTATGAGGGTGATTCTGCTGGAACAGATTTATCGTTGTTATCGAATCATAAATGGCGAGCCTTATCATAAATAGGTATTAGCTATATATTTTTAATCATGTTTTTTTATATATCACATTTGTAGATGTAACAAGTGGAAAACATGGTATAATTAATATATATGTATTTTGTGGAAGGGTTGGTGATCTATATGAGAATGTATGATTTGATTATGAAGAAACGTAATGGTAATGTACTCAGCGATGAGGAAATAGATTTTATGGTACAGGGCTATACCAAGGGTGAGATTCCTGATTATCAGATGTCTGCTATGACGATGGCAATCTTTTTTCAAGGAATGAATGAGCAGGAAACATTGGCGTTAACGATGTCTATGGCACATAGTGGCGATATGCTTGATTTGAGTGATATCAATGGTATCAAAGTAGATAAGCATTCGACAGGTGGTGTGGGCGATAAGACATCTTTGGCATTAACTCCGATGGTAGCAGCGTTAGGTGTTCCGGTTGCTAAGATGAGCGGAAGAGGACTTGGTCATACAGGTGGAACGATTGATAAGTTGGAAAGTTTTACTGGATTTTCTACAGCAATTTCTGAAGAACGGTTCAAGAATAATGTGAATCGCATCGGTATTGCCATTATGGGACAGACGGCTGACCTTGCGCCTGCGGATAAGAAGCTTTATGCATTGAGAGATGTAACAGCAACTGTTGATAATATGTCTTTGATTGCTTCATCAATTATGAGTAAGAAGCTTGCAGCAGGTGCAGATGCCATTGTTCTTGATGTCAAGACCGGTAGTGGAGCATTTATGAAGGCAGAAGAAGATGCATTTGGGCTTGCTAAGGAAATGGTGAAAATTGGAAATGGTGCAGGAAGAAAGACTTCTGCAGTAATCTCGGATATGGATCAGCCTCTTGGCTTTGCAGTAGGAAATGCACTTGAAGTAAGAGAGGCAATTGATACTTTGAGGGGAAATGGTCCGGAGGATTTTGTAGAGCTATGTCTGACACTTGGTTCTCATATGGTGGTTGCGGCACAGAAGGCACAGAATGTTGAAGAAGCAAGAGTTATGTTGGAAAAAGTGATTGAGGACGGAAGTGCGTTGGATAAGTTGGCGGAATTTATAGAAGCGCAGGGTGGTGATAAGGAACTTGTATACCACCTGGATAAGTTGCCTATGGCATCTATTATAGAAGAGATTCCATCGTTGATGGAAGGTTATATTGAGCATATTGAGTGTGATGAAATTGGTATTTGTTCCCTGATTCTTGGTGGTGGGCGTGAGACCAAGGAAAGTGACATTGACCTTTCTGTTGGATTGGTTCTGCGTAAAAAGGTTGGAGATTTTGTGAGAAAAGGTGAATCATTAGCTGTAATACATGCCAATGATTCGGAAAAATTAAGAAACGCCAAAGAAAGATTTTTGAAAGCATATACATTTAGTGAGACTCCTGTGGCGAAGAAAAAGCTAATAAAAGGCATCGTAACATAATAGAGGGCATAAAATGAAGTATAGTTTACTATACTTCATTTTTTATTGGAGAGATTAGTGTGAAAAATAAATTTTTCACATACGAACAAAGTTCGTATTGCAAATATTGTGCCTGCGGCTCAAAGTTTGCAGGTGCTAGAAAGGCATGAGTATTTATATGTGGAAAGAGGAGATAAACGGAATTGGTGAACGCTTTGCAGAAGCGTATTCGATTCCAAAAGATGTAGTGGCAAATGCAACACTACTTCATATGATAGGAAAGTCGGAGATTTTTCTAGAGAATTTTAAAGGAATCATATCCTATACTTGTCATGAAATTTTGGTTAAGGGACATGATTGTAAATATTGCATTAGCGGAAATGGTCTTATGATAGCTTATTATTCAAATGAAGATATGAAAATATCAGGTCAGATTCAGGAAGTAAAGATTATTAGGGGATAGTTAAATATAAGGAGGCAGTTTTGCAGAATAAGTGGACGTGGTATGTAAAAGGATATCTCACGATTCGATTGCATGGAGATTATGTGGAACGTTTTTTTAATATGTGCAGAATGCATGATATTTTTCTTTGGAATATAAAAAAAGAAGAGAAGGATTTTTATTGTAGTATAGCAGCAAAGGATTACTTTGAAACAATCCCATTGTTAAAGAAAACCAAGACGAGAGCAAATGTTATTCATAAGAATGGAATACCGTTTTATGTGCCTTTTATGAAAAAAAGGGTTCTTTTTTTTATGAGTCTGATTCTATGCCTTGCTATGTTGTATTTGGTTACGGATTATATCTGGGCAATTGAGTTTATAGGGAATTTACAGATTAGTAATGAAGAATTGGAGGATTTTCTGGAGGAAGAGCATATCTTTTATGGAATGAAAAAAGAGGCGCTTGATTGCGAGGCAACAGAAAAGCGTTTGAGGTCATGCTTTCCTATTGTTACATGGACATCAATTTATTTTGAAGGAACGAAGCTATATGTAGAAGTCAAGGAAAATGAAAAGACAGAGCCTGTAATAGAAGAGATACAGGGAACGAATCTGGTAGCAACGGAAGCCGGAACGATTACTTCTATCATAACGAGAAACGGAGTACCGAAGGTGAAAATAGGCGATGTTGTTGAGATAGGTCAGGTTTTGGTTGATGGAAGTGTACCAATTTATGATGAAGCGCAGAGTATCATAGATTATCAGATATATAATGCTGACGCAGATGTGACGATTCAAACGCAGATGACGTATCGTGAGCAGTTAGAAAGAACACATCCATTGATTCAATACACAGGGAATGAGCATAAAAGTATATTTATGGAAGCCTTTGGGTATCATATAGAAAGTCCGGTATTGGGAAGAGGCTTTCAAGGATGTGAGAGGATAACTCAGAAGCATCAGGTATGTTTGTTGGAAAATTTGTATTTACCAATATATTATGGTAACATTTGTGAGAAAGAATACCATTTGCAATACCTTGAATATTCGGAAGAAGAGATGAAAAATCTTTTAAATGATAATTTCGAGAAATTTATTTTATGTTTACATGAAAAAGGGGTACAAATTATTGAAAAAAATGTTAAAATAAAAAAGTATAATAAGGGTATGGAATTAAATGCTAATTTGTCTGTTATAAAGCCTACGGGAGAAGAGGTGGAAATAACAGAAATCATACCGGGAACTGACAAGAAGGAGTAAGGATTTGGAAAAGGTTCAAGTTGGAATGCAGATACCTGCAGAACATATGCAGAATATATTTGGGAGTCAGGATGCATATATAAGAAAAATAGAAGATGAATTACAGGTAGTGATTACAGATAGAAATGGAGAAGTTCGTATATCAGGAACACAGGATTCTGTAGATAAGGCATTGAAACTGATGAGGGATTTAGTGGAACTTTCCACAAGGGGTAATCAGATTCAGGAGCAGAGTGTTTCCTATGCAATTGAACTGTCTAAGGATGGAGAAGAGGATTCTTTATTGGAGATGGATGGGGACTGCATCTGTCATACAATAACAGGTAAGCCGATTAAGCCAAAGACGTTAGGGCAGAAACGTTATATTGAAGCAATCAGACAGAAGATGATAGTGTTTGGGTTAGGTCCTGCCGGAACAGGTAAGACATATCTTGCCATGGCGCTTGCTATAACAGCATTCAAGAATCATGAAGTCGAGAGGATTATTTTGACAAGACCAGCGATAGAGGCTGGTGAGAAGCTTGGTTTTTTACCGGGGGATTTGCAAAGTAAGGTAGATCCTTATTTGCGCCCGTTATATGATGCACTTTATCAGATTATGGGAGCAGACAGCTTTTTAAAGAATATGGAGAAGGGATTGATTGAGGTAGCTCCGCTTGCTTATATGCGTGGAAGAACCTTGGATAATGCCTATATTATTTTAGATGAAGCACAGAATACAACTCCTGCTCAGATGAAGATGTTCTTAACAAGAATTGGCTTTGGTTCCAAAGTTATTATTACGGGTGATGCTTCGCAGAAGGATTTGGCACCGGGGATGCAGTCAGGGCTTGACGTTGCAGAAAGAGTTCTTGGAAAGATAAGTGATATTGCATTTATTAAAATGACAAATCGAGATGTAGTAAGACATCCTTTGGTTCAAAAAATTGTTAAGGCATATGATGAGTACGAAAATAATGAGCATAAGAAGCAGGCACGAAATACAACTAATGCAGGTGTATTTCGTGGAAAAAAGCAAAGATAAGGAGTTGTAAATATGAAAAAGGGCAAAAGAAAATGGCAAAATGCCATTTTGCTTGTTATTATGTTCCTGATATCCATGTTTGCGACTGGAGTAGCAGCATATTTTTATGGAAAATCGTTTCGGGAAATCTTTATGCTGCTGATTGTATCAGCGGCTTCTTTTGGTAGTGTGATTTTCTCTTTTGAGCAGTCTAATATCTATCAGAGACTGCATTATGATAATGGCAATCATTATGCAAGATTTGTTTTTATGTTTATCATAAGTATTGTTGCAGGGTGCATGCTACCTTTTCTTCCTAGTGGAGGATGGGCGGTTCCAGCGATTGCATTGGCACTGACCTTGTTTTCTAATACAACAACAGGTTTGATGGCATATGCAGGAGTATTAGGAATTTGTGTTTATTTTTCAGATGCAAGTATTCTTATCTTTTTAATCTATTTTTTGGTAGGTGCTATTATTTCCATTTTATTTGAAGGACTGGACGAGGATTATAAGACAGGTGTACCAATGTCTGTAGCGGTTATTTTGTATACTGTTGTAATGGCAGCGAAGATTATGTTTGAAAATCAGGGGATGCCGGATGTGGAATTATTTATTATTCCAATGATAAATGTCTTTATTACGATATTGTTGATGATGGCAGTTTTGAGATTGTATTGTGCCGCGGTTATTGATAAGGAAAAAGGAAAATTTCTTGTGATTAATGATCAGGAATTTCCACTGCTTGCAAAATATAAGGAAGAGAACGAACAGTTGTATTATAATGCGATACATACAGCATATTTTGCTGAAAAAGCTGCCAGAATGCTGCATATGGATGTAAATGTAGCAAAGTGTGGTGGCTATTATCATAAGATTATTGTTGCAGAATGCCGCAAAGAGGAAAAAACATTAGAGGAAATCTGCCAGATGTATAAGTTTCCACCGAAAGCTATGCAACTGTTGCAGGAATATAATTATAAATCATTAACGTTGAAAATGAAGGAAACAGTTGTAGTGTATCTTGCGGATTCGGTAGTCTCTTCTATTATGTATCTGCTGGAGAAGGAGCATAAAAATGAGATTGACTATGGTAAAATTGCAACGGCAATTATCCGTAGGAAGGTTGATAGTGGGATATTGAATCAAAGTGATATTTCCCTCTCTGAGCTAGGGGGAATGGAAAAAATTTTTACAGGAGAAAAATTATATTATGACTTTTTGCGTAGAGAATGAAACAAATCAGGAATTGCCATTTGATGTGGAAGACGTTCTGTGTAAGGTGATTGACAGAGCGCTGGAGCAGGAAGCGTGTCCTTATGAGGCAAATGTTGCTGTATTGCTTACTGATAATGAAGGAATTCATGCAATGAATAAGGAATTTCGTGAGATAGATAGACCTACGGATGTATTATCTTTCCCGAATGTGGATTATGAGGCGCCGGCAGATTTTACTGGAATCGAGGATTATGTAGAGGATTATTTTGACCCGGAAACAGGAGAACTGATTCTTGGAGATATTGTTATTTCAATAGATAAGGTATATGAGCAAGCAGAGGAATATGGACATGCTCCACTGAGAGAATTTGCCTTTTTGGTAGCACATAGTATGCTTCATTTACTTGGATATGACCATATGGAGCCTGATGAGGCGAAAATTATGGAAGCTAAGCAGGAGGAAATACTGACAAGCCTTGGTATTACTAGATAATTGTTCGAAACGTAGAGGTGGAGTATGAAAAAAAAGACCAATTTTATCGTGCAGGGTAGTATTCTTGCCATGGCTGGAATTATATCGAAGCTCTTAGGCATGGTTCGAAGAATCCCAATAGAGCATATCATTGGGGACGTCGGAAATGGATATTATTCTGCTGCATATGAAGTATATGCATTTATGCTGATGATATCTTGTTATAGCTTGCCTTTAGCGGTATCTAAGGTGGTATCGGCTAAAGTTACAAAGCGTCAGTACAAAAATGCAGAGAGAGCTTTTCAATGTTCCATGGCTTTTGCTATTTTTGCAGGTGGTATATGCTTTTTGATTGTAGAGCTTTTTGGAGATTTTATTGCTACAAGATTTATGTTGGAGCCTATGAGTGCACTGGCATTAAAGGTATTAGGACCTGCATTACTTATGGTTGCCATGATGGGTGTTTTAAGAGGCTATTTTCAGGGACTTGGAACTATGATGCCTACAGCGATTTCGCAGGTTTTAGAGCAGATATTTGTTCTTATTGCCAGTATTATAGGTTCGTATATTTTGTTTGGACGAGGAGAAAAGGTAGGTGCATTACTTCATAATGAAGATTATGCGCCTGCTTATGGAGCTGCCGGTGCTTCTTTGGGACCGGTTGCTGGAGCTTTTGTAGGACTGTTATTTTTGATGTTTGTATTTATTCTATATCGTCCAAGTGCAAAACGTAACGTGAGCAAGGATAAGAGTGGAAGACCAGATAGCTACGGACAGATATTTCGTTTGATTTTGCTGACGATTTTACCAGTGTTATTAAGCACGACGGTATATAATATCAGTAATATTCTGGATATTAGAATTTTTAATGATATCATGATACAGAAGGGATTAGAAGATGTTAAGGCGTATAATCTAGGTGTTTATTCCGGTAAATATAGAGTGCTAGTAAATGTGCCAATTGCGCTTGCTAATGCCATGTGTTCTTCGATTGTTCCAGTGCTTACAGGACTTGTCATGCGTGAGGAATACAGACAGGCCAAGGAGAAAATTAGTCAAACGATGCGTTTTACTATGATTATCGCAATTCCAAGTGCTGTTGGCTTGGCAGTTTTGGCAAGACCGATTATTACTGTTTTATTCCGGGGTGAGATTGATCTTGCAGTAAATCTCCTTCAGGTTGGTTCTATTTCTGTTATATTTTATACTATGTCTACTTTAACCAATGGTGTATTGCAGGGAATTAATAAGATGCAGGTGCCTGTTGTACATGCTGTTATAGCATTGATTATTCATATTATATTCTTATATGCAGCGTTACAGATGGATATGGGAATTCATGCAATGGTATATGCGAATATTCTGTTTGCATTTATTGTGTGTGTTCTGAATTGGTTAGCAATCCGCAAGTATCTCAGGTATCGTCAGGAGCTTGTAAGAACATTTGTAGTTCCATTAGTCGCTTCTGTTATTATGGGAGTGGTAATCTTGATTATTGATTTTGCGCTCCAGAAGGTTGTAGGTGATTGGGCAGTGGTAATTCTGGGGATTGCCTTGGGTGTCGTTGCTTACTTTGTAGCCATGGTTCTACTAAAGGGTATTGATGAAAATGATTTAAAGAGTATGCCGGGTGGAAGAACGGTACTGACAATAGCAAAGAAATGCAAGCTGATGTAAGTAAAAATAAATGTAGCTGGAAGGGAACAGAATCGTTACGAATAAATAGCAGAAAATAAGCCGATACTATATCTTAAGATGCCATATGGAAAGACGGAGGCTGAGATGAAAAAAGGATATAAGATTGGTTTATTTTTTGCATTGCTATTAATAGCATTATTGATTGTTTTGATTGTATGGAAACGTTATACATGGAGAGGGCAGCTGCACGATGAGATATTGGAGCAGAATACGGAGATGTCAACAGAAGTGCCGGATTCGACAAATAAAGCGTCCGCTTCTTCGCAAAGTACGATTCGCACGACTTGTGATACGGTATGTATCTATGAAGATATTGACCAAAAGGATGGAACAGTGGTTATTTCAGAGGAGAGAGTACCGGGAAAATATATTGATATGACGAGAAGTGAGCTGGAAAGGGCTTTGTATGATGATAGTAAGCAATTGAGCCTTGTAGACAAGGAGAGAGGCTTTCAGTCGCAGCATTTAGAGTTATTTTCCAGTGAACAGGTGAAAATTGTAAGAATCTTTGATACAACAGTAGAAGAAAAAGGCTATTATATTATGGCAGTAGAAGATGAAATCTGGGTTTATAAACAGGATAAAGAAACGGTATATTTTAAAACGGATTTGATATTGGATGATCTTCCAGATGCGGTTCGACAGGAAGTGATAGAGGGAAAATATATAGATTCTGAATTAAAGGTATACCATTTTTTGGAATCGTATAGCAGTTAGTTGTTGAATCCGTAAATAGAAAGGCATGGTAATTTGTATGTCAAAAAAGGTTGTGATTATTGGAGGAGGCGCAAGCGGGCTGATGGCGGCAATTACAGCAGCGCATGAAGGTGCCTGTGTGACTATAATTGAACATAAGGATAAAGTTGGTAAAAAGATATTAATGACGGGAAATGGGAAATGTAATCTTACCAACATGAGCGATATTCACGGAAAATATTATGGTGATGATATCAATAGAATATATGCTATTTTAGAAAAATTTACGGCAGATGATACCAGGGCTTTTTTTCAACAGCTTGGTCTATATACAAGGGAAAAGCGCGATGGTGGAGTTTATCCGGTAACAGAGCAGGCTGCAAGTGTGCTTGATGCACTGAAAACAGAATGTAAGCATTGTGGGGTGCAGATATTAACGGATACAGAGGTACTTGATGTGTTGCCTGAAAAAGAGGGTGGAGTAGTTCTAATAGAAACAGCAATTAAGGAAATGCCATCTGTTGTAAAAGCTAAAAAGGGAAATGCTTCCAAAAAGCCTTCTACCAAAATGGTTGTAGTTGGAACGAAAAAAAATAAGCTGTATTATGATAGTCTGATTATAGCAGCGGGAGGACAGGCGGCTGCTGTTTCGGGCTCAGATGGTTCTGGCTATCGGCTGGCTAAGAAATTGGGACATAGTTTGATTAAGCCGTTACCGGCACTTGTCCAGCTGAAATGTGAAGGTGATTATTTTAAGCTGATAGCAGGAGTCAGAGCGCAGGCGGCTCTTTCATTATATGTGGACGGCGAATTGCAGGTTAAGGAAGATGGAGAGCTTCAGCTTACAGATTATGGTATCTCAGGTATTCCGGTTTTTCAGTTTAGTAGAATCGTATCAAGAGTAATCTATGAACAGCAAGTAGGGCTTCGCCATGCAGAGAAGGATTCTATTAGTGTAAAAATAGATTTTCTGCCGTATATGTCACAGAGTGATATGGAAGAGCTGATAAAAACAAGAAAATGTTTTGCTCATAAGACAGTAGAAGAATTTTTAGGTGGACTGGTGCATAAAAAGCTTGCTGTACTAATCTGTCAGATGAATAACTGGTACGAAAGTATATGTGTTGAGCGCTTGGCTGATGATGAACTGATGGTATGTTTGAATCAGCTTAAGAATTTTATGGTTATCGTAACAGGAACAAATTCCTATGATAGCGCACAGGTGTGTTGTGGAGGGATACCATTGGCAGAGATTGAGGATTCCATGGAATCGGTAAAATGCCCTCATGTATATTTTGCTGGTGAGATTCTTGACTGTGATGGTATTTGTGGAGGTTATAATCTGCAATGGGCATGGGCAACGGGAAGAATTGCTGGAGAGTATGCGGCGATTGGGGAATCTGTTAAGAACCATGTGTGAATAGAATAAGGATGGTTACATATGATTATTATCAATCAGTTAAAATCAGAAATGAAATGGAAGGGCAGACGATTGACGATTCGGGAAATGCTGGATGAACCACATATTCTGAAACAAAAGGTTGCCAGACAATTAAAAATAAAGGAATCGGATATTACTTCGGTTCAGATATTAAAGCATTCTATTGATGCCAGAAAGAAACCACAGATTTATCAGGTTTATTCTCTTGGTGTGAAGCTGAATAAGCTTTCGGAAGAGGCTGTAGTAAAGAAATGTAAGAATGCTAATGTGTTGTTTTCACAGCAGGTAGAATATCATTTCCCAGGAACGGGAACGAAAAAGCTTACTGAGCGCCCTGTTATTATTGGAATGGGACCGGCTGGCTTGTTCTGCGGATATATGCTTGCGTTACATGGTTACAGGCCTATTATTTTAGAACGAGGCTGTGACGTTGAAACCAGAACAAAGGATGTAGAAGCATATTGGAATGGTAGTGCATTGAAGCCTGAATCAAATGTGCAGTTTGGTGAAGGTGGAGCAGGAACTTTTTCCGATGGTAAATTGAACACCTTAGTAAAAGATAAGTATGGACGAAATAAGGAAGTATTGCGTATCTTTGTAGAGGCAGGAGCGCCGGAGGAAATCTTATATGAGAGTAAGCCTCACATTGGTACAGATGTTTTAAAAAAAGTAGTAGTTGCCATGCGTGAGGAAATTATCCGTTATGGTGGAGAAGTGCACTTTGAGAGCAAGGTAACAGGTCTTCATATAGAAAATGGAGAAGTGACCGGAGTAGTCATTGGTGAAGAGGAGATAAAAACAAACCAAGTAGTTCTTGCAATCGGTCATAGTGCGAGAGATATGTTTGCTTATCTGGATTCTATTGGTTTACCAATGGAGTCAAAAGCCTTTGCAGTTGGCATGCGTGTGGAACATCCTCAGAGATTGATTAATGAAGTGATGTATGGAAAGGAACACGGAGAAGAGTTGCCTGCTGCACCCTATAAATTAACGGCAAAGACAAGTGTGGGGAGAGGTGTCTATTCCTTCTGTATGTGTCCAGGTGGATATGTAGTTAATGCATCCAGCGAGGAGGGAAGAATCGCAGTAAATGGTATGAGTTACTCTGACCGCAATAGTCAAAATGCGAATAGCGCCATCATCGTACAGGTGACACCGCAGGATTATGCTTCAGATGGACCGCTTGCTGGCGTAGAGTTTCAGCGACGATTAGAGGAGAGCGCTTATAGAGTTGGAAATGGTAAGATTCCGGTTCAGTATTTGGAAGATTATATTGCAGATAAGCAGTCTAAGGAAAGGGAAAAATGGAATACTCCTTGTATCAAAGGCGAATATACGTATTCGAATTTGCGAGGGATCCTACCGCAGGAATGTGAGCAGGCTTTTATGGAAGGTATGAAACATTTTGATAAGGTAATTCCGGGATTCGGGGCAGGAGATGCCATTCTTGCCGGAATGGAGAGTAGAACCTCTTCGCCCATACGAATTCATAGAGAAGAGAATCTGCAAAGTCCGGCAGTCAAGGGGTTGTACCCGTGTGGTGAAGGTGCAGGTTATGCAGGTGGAATTACATCTGCTGCCATGGACGGAATTTATGTTGCGGAAAAAATAGCAGAGATATATGCACCATTTTAATACTTTACAAGAGTAATGCGTTACTGCGAAAGATACGTTATACTAGACAAGAAAAAGAAAATGTTTTACAATGTGAAAAGTTATTATAGAGCTTTTGGAGGCAGAAACAGTGAATGAGTTACGTAAGAAACTAAAGGATAAGAAACGAATTGTTGTAAAGATTGGATCATCTTCTCTTCAGCATCCTGAGACAGGAGATCTTGACTATATTAAGATGGATATTCTCGTAAGAGAGCTTTGTAACATCAGAAATATGGGAAAGGATGTCATTTTGGTAACTTCTGGTGCTGTTGCTTGTGGTAGAAAGGCTGTGAATTTGAAGAAGACGACTACCATTTCCGAAAAACAGGCTTGTGCTGCGATTGGTCAGGCAAGATTGATGATGACTTATCAGAAGATTTTTTCAGAGTATAGTCATCAGGCTGCACAAATTCTCATGACTAGAAATACAATTGTCGATGCTGTGAATCGAAATAATGCGCAGAATACTTTTCATACATTATTAGAGATGGGTGTTATTCCGATTGTAAATGAAAACGATACAATTTCGACCTTTGAGTTAGAGAAGGTAATAGGAGATAATGATACTCTTTCTGCTATTGTAACGGCACTGACTGGTGCAGATTTATTAATCTTGTTATCGGATATTAATGGACTGTATACCGATGATCCTAGAAAGAACAAAAATGCAGAATTCATTGATACTGTAGAGTGTCTTACGGATGAACTGATAAGCATGGGTAAAGGAACAACAGGCAGTGAAAGTGGTACAGGTGGTATGGAGACTAAACTAACTGCTGCCAAGATTGCTACTTATTCCGGGGCGGATATGGTCATTGCAAATGGTAAGGATGTACGTGTGATTCATAGAATTTTAGAAGGAAGAAATTATGGTACCATTTTTAAGGCTAACAAGAATGAAGCATTTGATTTTGCAGAATTCGTTGACAACTTACATAAATAATTAAGGCAGCGAAAATGTTTAATGAACTCGAAAATCTGAAAGGTTTTCGAGTCTGCCCGTATATGTATAATAATATAATCAAAGAGGTTAACGCAGTATGAACATGGAAGAAAGAATTGCCAGAATTAATGAGTTATATCATAAGTCGCAGGCTGAAGGATTGACAGAGGAAGAAAAAACAGAGCAGTCTAAGCTGAGGGCGGAGTATATTGCTAATGTACGAGGAAATCTTCGCGCACAGCTTGATAGTGTAACAATTGTGAATCCGGATGGAACAAAGACGAATTTAGGCGAAAAGTTTGGGAACAAGGAAAGTCACTAAATGTTTCAGGAGAGTCATTTTATGGAGACAAAAGAGCAGATTAGGAAACGAATCATACAGATAAGAAATAAGATGATAAGTGAAGAAGTGGCACAAAAAAGTAGTCTGATAACACAAAAGGTTTTAAAAATACCTGAATATGAAGAGGCAGACAATATACTGCTCTATGCGGATTACCGTCACGAGGTCATGACAAGAGATATTTTTGAAGATGCGGTTTTGCGCAAGAAAAAGGTTTTTTTCCCTAAGTCAAATGATGATGGTACGATGGAATTCTATCAGGTAGTATCTGTGAAACAGTTAGAGAGTGGATATAAAGGAATCAAGGAACCAATTGTTAATGAGCGATATTTGTATCGTTTCCAGCGTAGCGAAGATACTTTAATCGTTGTCCCTGGAGTTGCCTTTGATACAAAGGGATATCGTGTAGGTTATGGAAAAGGATTTTATGATAGATTCTTACAGGATAAGCGTCAGATGACGGTGATTGGATTATGTTTTTCCAATCAGGTTGTAGAGGAAATTCCACATGATGAACACGATATTAGAATGGATAAGATTGTGACAGAGGAGATTCAGTATTCATTTCTTAGAATATAGAAATGTTTGTAAAGAAAAGGAAAAGGTGAGTGTAATGACAGTTAAAGAAAAGGCTGCTGCTATGAAAATAGACAGCCCGCAGATGGCGGCTACATCAATTGAAACAAGAAATCAGGCGCTGGCAGCAATTGCTGAGGCGTTGCTTGCGAATAAGGAGCAGATTTTTTCGGAAAATGCAAAGGATTTGGAGGAAGCGGAGAAGAATCAGATTCCGGCAGCAGTTGTGAAGAGATTGAAATTCACAGAGCAGAAATTGCAGGATTCGGTAAAAGGTATTCAGAATCTGATTACACTTCCAGATCCATTATCACAGGTTCAGTTAAAACGTGAATTGGATGAGAATCTGGTTTTGGTAAGAGAGAGCTGTCCAATTGGGGTTATTGGAGTTATTTTTGAGGCAAGACCGGATGCATTGGTGCAGATAGCATCCTTATGTATTAAGAGCGGTAACTGTGCGATTCTCAAGGGAGGAAGTGAGACAAAGTATACCAATAAGCTTCTATTTGATGTGATTTATAAGACGGCTGTTGAAAATGGATTACCGGAGGGATGTCTGTTCCAGGCAGAGCTTCGCGACGAAATTGCAGAGTTATTAGCATGCCATGAGTCTGTAGACTTATTGATTCCAAGAGGATCGAATGCTTTTGTGCAGTATATAATGAATAATACTAAGATTCCAGTTATGGGACATGCGGATGGTATCTGTCATATTTATGTAGATAAGGTCTTTGATTTGGAAAAGGCAGTTCCTGTTATTACAGATGCTAAGACTCAGTATACAGCAGCGTGCAATGCGGTTGAAACGTTATTGGTGCATAAGGATGCGGTAGATAAGTTGATGCCAGCTTTGCAAAAAGCGTTTGAAGAGAAGCAGATAGAACTTCGTGCAACAAGTGATATTGCTGATAAATATGATACTATTCTTGCGACAGATGAGGATTTTGAAACAGAATATCTTGATTTGATTATCTCTGCAAAGACAGTATCTAATATAGAAGAAGCTGTTTACCATATTAATAAATATGGTTCTCACCATACAGATTGTATTTTGACAGAGGATAAGGAAGCGGCTGAATATTTCATGAGAATGGTAGATTCAGCTGGTGTATATCAGAACTGTTCTACACGTTTTGCAGATGGATTCCGTTATGGATTTGGTGCGGAGGTTGGAATTAGTACTGGTAAGATACATGCAAGAGGACCTGTTGGATTAGAAGGCTTGGTTACTTATAAATATAAGCTGTTTGGTGTAGGACAGATTGTAGATGATTATGCAACTGGTAAAAAAGAGTTCCACTTTAAAAATTTAGAAAAATAGTACCATACGTTGACATTTCTTCTGACAACTCGGTATAATGATAATATAGCATGACTGGACTAGTCAATTATGTCAATATGTTATTTAAACCAAGGAAAAGGGGAATGATTATGAAAAAGGCATGGAAACGTATTGTTCAGTACGTAGCGTTTGGTATGATGCTAGTTTTGTGTATTGTAGGTTCATATAAGCCTATAACAACTTATGCATTATCAGTTACACCGGTTAATGTAAAGATGTATACTACATCGGGAACGCCTGTTTTTGCAACACCTGATTTATATTCTAGTGTTGTTGTGTACATAGAACGATTTGTTAACGTAACAGTAACAGGTATTACAGATAATGGCTTTTATCAGGTGGATTTGAACGGTAATTATTATATTCCGGGACCTTATCTGGTAGGACAGATTGAACCGGTTAAAACGGAAAAACAGAAAGTTTTAGAGAATCTTGAGAAGTTTGCAGAGGCATATCGTATTCAGTTAGAACAAATGACAAGTTATAGCACTTCTTTCGGATTGCTTGATGTTACTGGAGATGGAATTCCTGAATTGTTTGATTTAAGTGGTAAAGAGATATATACCTATCATGATGGAAGAGCCGTTATGATATATTATTCAGAATATCCGCTAGCCTTCTATTATTCTAAGAAGGATAATGTGTTGTTGGGAAAATATACATGGAACAAGAATGAAATCTGGGAGGTATATTTTAAAGATACGTCTTTGTTTAGCTGGGGACAGATTAAATGCTTCTCTACGGATGCGTCCTTGTATAAGAAAAATGCGACAGCTGTTCCACATTCCTATGTGAATGATGATTCAACAAGAAATGGCATGTATAGTATTTTGAAGGATATTATGGAAATAAAATAACGAGTGTTAAAAACCCTGTAGTAGCTTGCTACAGGGTTTTGTTTGGCAAATTACGGTCACTTCTTGCATGTTACGATAAAATAATATATACTGTGTAACTGAATCGTTACACGTTTTGACTAGGAAGGAATATATGAAATGTTAGATATGGAACTGGAAAAGATTTTAGAAGAAATTGACCTTACAAAAGAGGCTCCAACTAAGGAACCGGAAAGACAATATTACTATATAAAGAAAATGCAGGGAATATTAGCTGAGCAAGAGCAGAAGAAGGGTAGAAAGCTGACTGCCAGTGCGCAGACCTTCGGTTGTCAGATGAATGCAAAAGATAGTGAGAAACTTTTAGGTATTCTTCGTAAAATCGGTTTTGAGATTATCGAGGATGAATCAGCAGATTTAGTATTTTTTAATACCTGTACCGTGCGTGATAATGCAAACCAGAGGGTATATGGACGCCTTGGCTTTTTGCATAGTATGAAGAAAAAGAATCCGGATAAGAAGATTGCATTATGCGGCTGTATGATGCAGGAGCCTTCTGTGATTGAGAAGATTAAAAAGAGCTATTCCTTTGTAGATTTAATCTTTGGAACACATAATATTTATAAGTTTGCAGAGCTGTTAACGACAATGTATACCAGTGAGAGAATGGTAATTGATATTTGGAAGGATACAGACCAGATTGTAGAGGACTTACCATCAGAGCGTAAGTTCTCCTTTAAGTGTGGTGTCAACATCATGTATGGCTGTAATAATTTCTGTAGCTATTGTATCGTGCCATATGTAAGAGGACGAGAAAGAAGCCGTAATCCAAAAGATATCATTCGTGAAATCGAACAGCTGGTGTCTGAAGGCGTTGTGGAGGTTATGCTGCTTGGGCAGAATGTGAATTCCTATGGAAAGACTTTGGAAAATCCGATGACCTTTGCAGAACTGTTACAGGAGGTTGAAAAGATAGAAGGATTAGAAAGAATTCGTTTTATGACCTCTCATCCAAAGGATTTATCGGATGAATTGATTCAAGTTATGAAGAATTCAAAGAAAATCTGTAAGCATCTTCATTTGCCTTTGCAGGCAGGTTCTACCAAGATTTTAACAGCAATGAACCGCCGTTATACAAAGGAGCAATACTTAGCACTGGCAAAGAAAATCAGAACAGAGATTCCGGATATTGCCTTGACAACGGATATTATTGTTGGCTTCCCGGGAGAGACCTTAGAGGATGTGGAAGAAACGATAGAGGTTGTAAAAGAAGTACAGTATGACAATGCATTTACCTTTATCTATTCCAAAAGAACGGGAACACCTGCTGCCGCAATGGAGAATCAGGTAGCGGAGGAGATTGTAAAGGAAGGCTTTGACAAGCTTCTTAAGGTTGTTCAGGAAACAGCTAGAGAACGTGTATCAAGATTAGAAGGTCAGGTTCAGAGTGCTCTGGTAGAAGAAATGAATGAACATGATGATAGTCTTGTGACAGGAAGATTGTCCAATAATACGATTGTTCATTTTCCAGGAGATGCTAGCCTGATAGGTAAAATTGTTGATGTGAAACTTAAGGAATGTCATGGATTTTACTATATTGGTGAACTTGTATAAAAAATTAACAAAGACATGGAGCAAAACCATGTCTTTTTCGTTGTTTTTCAAATGTAGGAAATGTTGAAAAATGTCGAAAAGAGGAATAATATTAAAAATGTATAAAATCTATATTTTATAAAAAATTTATTTTTATGATGAAATGTGTCATAAGACCAGAGGGAGACGTATGAAAAGTTTTAAACCAAAGATTTTTTCGGTAATGAAAAATTATACGAAGGAACAATTTATTAAGGATGTAATATCTGGTATTATTGTTGCGATTATTGCATTACCTTTATCCATTGCTTTTGCGCTTGGTGCAGGTGTGTCGGCTGAAAAAGGTATCTATGCAGCGATTATTTCAAGCTTAATTGGTGCTTTTTTAGGAGGAAGCCGTGTTCAGATTTCGGGTCCGACAGGTGCGTTTATTGTTATTACGCAGTCTGTTATATTAAGTTATGGTATGAATGGACTTGCCATTTCTATGATTATGGCTGGTATCTTTTTGGTGCTTCTAGGTGTATTTAAGCTTGGAAGAATGATTAAGTTTATACCATCACCAATTACCGTAGGCTTTACAGCAGGTATTGGTGTGACAATTTTCACCTTAGAGGTAAAGGATTTCTTGGGACTTTCGCCGGAAGCTATGCCTACCAATTTCTTTGGTAAATGGGGATATTACCTGACTCATTTGAACGAGGTAAACTGGCAGTCTGTGACTTTGGCACTGGTATGTATTGTTATCTTAGTAATATGGCCAAGATTTAATAAAAAGATTCCAAATTCCCTGATTGCGATTATTGTGGGAACGGTAGCAACACAGCTTCTTCATTTGGATGTTAAGTTATTAGGAGAGATTCCGAAGTCGTTAGGTGCACCGGTAGTACCTGGGTTAAGCTTTGAGGTGATTCAGGAATTGATTTCACCGAGCTTTACCA
Source organism: Lachnospiraceae bacterium (assembly GCA_017440575.1). Lineage (GTDB taxonomy): Bacteria > Bacillota > Clostridia > Lachnospirales > Lachnospiraceae > COE1. Next base: position 31,541 of record JAFSGY010000120.1, read on the forward strand.
TTGCGATTTTGGTTGCGATGCAAGCGTTGTTATCAGCTGTTGTTACAGATGGTATTATTAACAGTAGAACAAATTCACATGTGGAGCTTGTTGCGCATGGCGTTTCAAATATTATACTTGGCTTTTTTGGATGTATTCCAACGACAGGTGGAGTTGCAAGAGGCGTTCAGAGTGCTCAGAATGGTGCAAGAACTCCAATTGCAGCGATTGTTCATTCAATAAGCTTATTTATTTTTTTGATTGTGTTAATGCCGTTTATTAAGCTGGTTCCATTGCCTGTATTGGCAGCGATTCTTATGGTCGTTTCTTATAATATGCTGAATGTAAATGTATTGATTGGTTACTTGAAGCGTCCAAAGAGTGACTTGGCAGTATTAATCTGTTCATGTGTGCTTACCTTTGCCTTTGACCTCGTATTTGCTATTGAGGTTGGTCTTATTATGGCAGCATTCTTATTTATGAAGCGTATGAGTGATGTGACAGAGGTTCAGGGCTGGAAATATATTAATGATGAAAATGACCCAGATAGTCTTACTTTAAGAAAAGTGCCAGATCATACACTGGTTTATGAAGTATCTGGTCCAATGTTCTTTGCGGTTTCTGACAAGATATTAAAGATTACGGGTGAGGCAGATACAAAATGTATCATTATCCGTATGCGTAGTGTAAATTCGATTGATGCTACGGCTATGAATACTTTGGAACAGTTGCTTGAGAAGTGTCAGAAGAAGGGAATTACTCTTATCCTATCACACGTAAATGCACAGCCGAGAAAGCTGATGGATAACGTTGGATTTTTGAGAAAAATCGGAAAAGTGAACTTGTGTGATAACATTGATAAGGCACTTATGAGAGCGAAAGAAGTCGTTGAGGAATAAAAGGCTACAAACGAGAAATTTACATAAATAAAAACACATAATGAAGTCTTTGAATTTTAATGCTTTTGTGTTAGAATACAAAAGAGAAAATAGAGCGGGCAAACATCATTTGCCCGTTTTTTCACTGTATAGGAAGTACCTATGTATATTTTTATTATGATATTACGAAAGGCAAGGTTTAAAATATGGCTAGTTTAACACCGATGATGCAGCAGTATGTGGAGACGAAGAAACAGTATCCTGACTGTATTCTGTTCTATAGACTCGGTGATTTTTATGAGATGTTCTTTGAAGATGCGATTACGGCATCCAGAGAACTTGAGATTACTTTGACAGGTAAGGACTGTGGATTAGAGGAAAGAGCGCCAATGTGTGGTGTTCCTTATCACGCAGTGGATACCTATTTGAATAAATTAGTTTCTAAGGGATATAAGGTAGCGATTGGTGAGCAGGTAGAAGATCCTAAGCTTGCTAAGGGGCTTGTAAAACGAGAGGTCGTACGAATCGTAACACCTGGAACGAACCTTAATGTGCAGGCGTTAGAGGAATCTAAGAACAATTATCTGATGTGTGTTTCCTGTTTTCAGAATAAGATAGGAATTTCCATTGCAGATGTTACAACCGGTGACTTTTATATGACGGAAGTGGAAGGCTTACAGAAACTTCAGGATGAAATCTATAAATATATGCCTACAGAGATTATCTGTAATGATGCATTTATGATGAGTGGTTTTGACGTAGATGACCTGCGTAACCGACTAGGTATGGCAGTTTATTCCTTAGAGCCTTGGTATTTTGATGATGATGGCTGCAGAAAATGTCTGATGAGTCATTTTAAAGTGAATACATTGGCAGGTCTTGGAATTGAGGATTTCCCAACAGGAATGATTTCAGCGGGAGCTTTGATGCAGTATCTATTAGAGACACAGAAGACATCCTTAGACCACTTTACCCATATTACACCGTATCTTGCCAGTCGTTTTATGCTTCTAGACAGTTCGACTAGAAGAAATCTGGAGCTTACGGAAACCTTGCGTGAAAAGCAGAAAAGGGGATCTTTATTATGGGTGCTTGACAAGACAAAAACTGCAATGGGTGCAAGACAGCTTAGGAATGATATTGAACAGCCATTGATTAATATGGAAGATATCGATGACAGGCTAGATACGGTAGAGCAGCTCTGTAAAAACTCTGTGTCAAGGGATGAGATTCGAGAATATTTGAATCCCATTTATGACTTAGAAAGATTGTTGGGAAAGGTAAGTTATAAGTCTGCGAATCCAAGAGATTTGATTGCTTTTGCAAATTCTATGGAAATGCTTCCACATATTAAGACAGTATTAAAGGAATTTGATGCGAAATTACTTAAGGAAATAGACCAGCAGATAGATGGATTAGAGGATTTATGTCTTTTGATTAAGAGTGCTATCTGTGAAGAGCCGCCTATTATGATTCGCGAGGGTGGTATTATCCGTAGTGGCTTTGATGAAGATATTGATATGCTCAGAAAAGCAAAAACAGATGGTAAGACATGGCTTGCGCAGCTGGAAGAAGAGGATAGAGAACGAACGGGCATTAAGAACCTTAAGGTGAAGTATAATAAGGTTTTTGGCTATTATTTTGAGGTGACGAATTCCTATAAAAACCTTGTACCGGAGGATTATGTCAGAAAGCAGACATTAGTAAATGCAGAAAGATATACGACACCAAAGCTCAAGGAATTAGAGGACACTATTTTAAATGCTGAGGACAAGCTTAACACCTTGGAGTATGATTTGTTCTGTAAGATAAGAGATGAGATTGCAGGGCAATTGGAGCGTATTCAGAAGACTGCCAAAGCTGTTGCAAGACTTGACGTGTTTGCATCTCTTTCTGCAGTTGCAGAGCAAAATCATTATGTGAGACCTACGTTAAATGAAAAAGGTGTCATTGATATTAAGGATGGTAGACATCCTGTTGTTGAGAAAATGATTGACCACGATATGTTTGTGTCGAATGATACTTTTTTGAATAATACCAATCACTGTATCGCTGTTATTACAGGACCGAATATGGCTGGTAAGTCCACATATATGCGCCAGTCTGCGTTAATTGTACTGATGGCACAGCTTGGCAGCTTTGTTCCGGCAAAGAGTGCCAATATCGGTATCGTAGATCGTATATTTACCAGAGTTGGTGCTTCTGATGATCTTGCAAGTGGACAGAGTACCTTTATGGTGGAAATGAATGAGGTTGCTAATATTCTTAGAAATGCAACATCTAAGAGTTTATTGGTATTAGATGAAATTGGACGAGGAACCTCTACCTTTGATGGACTGAGTATTGCTTGGGCTGTGATTGAACATATCAGCAATAAGCGTATATTAGGAGCAAAGACTTTGTTTGCTACCCATTATCATGAGCTTACAGAGCTGGAAGGTAAGATGAACAATGTAAATAATTACTGCATCGCAGTTAAAGAAAAGGGCGATGACATTGTCTTTTTAAGAAAGATTGTAAAGGGTGGTGCTGACCGAAGTTACGGTATTCAGGTAGCGAAGCTTGCAGGAGTACCGGATATGGTTATTGACCGTGCTAAGGAAATTGCAGAACAGTTAAGTGATAATGATATTACAGAAAAAGTACAAAGTATTGCAGTAGATAATAAGGGAAATGAGCGTAAAAAAACAAAGCAGACATTTGATGATATTGCGATGGGACAGATGTCGCTTTTTGATACGGTAAAGGATGAGGATATCATTAAGGAACTGAAGGAGATAGATATTTCGAATCTAACACCAATGGAAGCGATGAATACGCTATATAGATTGCAGAATAAGTTGAATAATAGGTGGTAAATAGAGGGGAGATGAAAAAATGGCAGAGATTCATGTACTGGATGATAATACAATAGATAAGATTGCTGCGGGTGAGGTTGTTGAGAGACCGTCAAGTGTTGTGAAAGAACTTGTGGAGAATGCTATGGATGCCGGAGCAACAGCAATTACAGTTGAAATCAAAGAGGGCGGCATTGAATTTATCCGTGTAACCGATAATGGAGGCGGCATTGAAAAATCTCAAGTACGCAATGCTTTTTTACGCCATGCAACCAGTAAGATTAGTCAGGTTGCGGATTTACAGACCTTGCAGAGCCTTGGTTTTCGTGGAGAAGCACTTTCCAGTATTGCAGCGGTTTCTAAAGTGGAGATTGTGACAAAGACGGCTGCTGATATGACAGGGATACGTTATTGCCTTGAGGGTGGAAGGGAAACAGAGTTTGAAGAGGTAGGCGCACCGGATGGAACAACCTTTATTGTAAGAAATCTGTTCTTTAATACACCAGTCAGAAGAAAGTTCTTGAAAACTGCCATGACAGAAGGAAGCTATATTACAGACCTTTTAGAACACCTAGCCTTATCAAAACCGGAAATATCTTTTAAATATGTGATTAATGGTCAAACCAAGTTTTTTACCAATGGTGATGGGGATTTAAAGGCAATTATCTATCGCATTTTTGGAAGAGATATTGCAAATGAGATGATACCATTTCAGGTTGTTGACCAGGAGCTTGTCCTGGAAGGCTTTTTAGGGAAGCCTACATTAAACAGAGCGAATCGTAACTTTGAGAATTATTTTGTAAATGGAAGATTTATCAAAAGTAAGCTCTTATCCAAGGCGATTGAAGAGGGGTACCAGTCGTATCTTATGCAGCATCGTTATCCGTTTTGTGTGATACATATTACGGTGCCGACAGGAGATGTAGATGTGAATGTTCATCCAACCAAGATGGAGGTGCGTTTCTCGAATCAGAATAGTGTGTATCGTATGATAGCACAGAATATTTCAGAATTTCTTGCAGCGCAGGAAATGATACCGGAAGCGGATTTGGGCAGGGATGAGAAGAAGGTAGAGGAAAAGGCTGAAAAGATAGAGGCGCCGGAACCCTTTGAAAAGACACGTATACAAGAACAGCTCCTTCGTGAAGAGAGTAGCTATAATCACACAGGTGGGAAGGCTGCAAAGCATGAAGAGGTTGGACAGTTCCTGTTTAATAATAAGGTGGCATATAATAGAGAGGAAACAAAAAGAGAGCTGCCACAGCCACAGGATGATATTTTCTTTGAAGATAACAGAGAACGGTCTGTTAAGAATGAGACAGCGCCTATACCTGAGAAAACTTCTCTTTTACAGAAGATATTAGGTGTAGAGAAAGAGCCTGACAGAAGTCATACAGGCATTATTAAGGCAAAGGAACACATTATCATTGAAAAACCAGAGCAGCTTAACTTTTTTGATGAAAAGATATTAACTAGAGAGGCAAAGGAAGAATATCGGATTATTGGACAGGTATTTGAGACTTATTGGATGATTGAATACCGTGATAAGCTTTTGATTATCGACCAGCATGCAGCGCATGAAAAAGTAAAGTATGAACAGATACTGAAAAAGGTAGAAAATCATGAGATTTTGTCCCAGACACTAACGCCACCAATTATTATCAGTGTGACGCCAAAGGAAGCAGATATTATTCATCAGTATAATACCTATTTTGAGGAATTGGGTTTTCAAATTGAAGATTTTGGAATGAATGCCTATGCAATCAGAGGAATTCCATATGATTTGTTTGGATATGAGGTAAAAGAGCTATTTGAAACAATTTTAACAGAAATGACAGAGAATCCGGTTCGAGGTGTGCCACAAATCATTCGTGAGAAGATAGCGTCTATGGCTTGTAAGGCGGCGGTAAAGGGAAATAATTTCATGACCTATGAGGAAGCTGACACCTTGATTGATCAGCTGTTAAGTCTTGAGAATCCTTACAACTGTCCACATGGAAGACCGACAATTGTTACGATGTCAAAGTATGAGATGGAGAAGAAATTTAAGAGAATAGTATAATATGAAAAAGCCATTGATTATATTAACAGGCCCTACGGCAGCAGGGAAAACAAAGCTGTCGATTGCTCTTGCAAAAGCGGTAAACGGAGAGGTTATATCTGCTGATTCCATGCAGGTGTATCGCTATATGGATATTGGTTCAGCAAAGATTAAACCAGAGGAAATGGATGGTGTTCCACACTATCTGGTAGATATTTTGGAGCCTACGGTTGATTTTAACGTTGTTATGTTTCAAAAATATGCAAAGGAAGCCATGGAGCAAATCTATGCTAAGGGTAAGATTCCTATTTTGGTAGGTGGAACGGGCTTTTATATACAGTCTGTATTATATGATATTGACTTCACGGAGAATGATGAGGATACCGAGCTTCGTAAAGAATTGGAAGCACTGGCACAGGAAAAGGGAGTGCAGTATCTGCATGATATGCTTAAGGAATGTGATCCAAAGGCAGCAGAAGAGATTCATGCCAATAATATCAAGCGTGTGATTCGTGCAATTGAATATAACAGACAGACTGGCGGTAAGATTTCGGAGCATAATGAGGTAGAACGACAGAAAGAGTCGGCATATGCTTCCTGTTATTTTGTTTTGACAGATGAAAGAGCACGTCTGTATCAGAATATTGACAAACGTGTGGATATCATGTTGGAGGAAGGGCTTGTAGACGAGGTAAAGCATCTGTTAGATATGGGGTGTAAACGTGAATCTACGGCAATGCAGGGACTTGGCTACAAGGAGATAATTGCATATCTTTTGGGCGAAATTACGCTGGAAGAAGCGTTATATCTGATTAAACGTGATACCAGACATTTTGCCAAGAGACAGCTTACATGGTTTCGGCGGGAAAGAGATGTTATCTGGGTGGAAAAAGACAAATTTGCCTATGACGACCAAAAGATGCTACAATATATGATTGATTGTTACAAAGAGAAAACAGAAAGGTAATTAAAATGGAACAAACGATAAAAAATATGTATCAGCAGATGGGTATCTCAGAAGGGGTATTTCAGTTTTGCGAGGAGATTTTAGATGGTCTTACAGAGCGTTTTGCAGAAATTGACAAAACGGCAGAATATAACCAGATGAAGGTTGTAAAGGCAATGCAGAATTGTAAGGTTAGCGAGGCATGTTTGCTTGGAACAACCGGATATGGATATAATGATTTGGGAAGAGAGACCTTAGAGGCAGTATATGCTTCTATTTTCCATACAGAGGATGCTTTGGTGCGCCCGCAGATTACCTGCGGTACACATGCACTTGCGTTAGCTTTGATGAGCAATCTTCGTCCGGGTGATGAGCTTCTTTCGCCGGTAGGAAAGCCATATGATACGTTAGAAGAGGTTATCGGTATCAGACCTTCCAAGGGCTCTTTAAGAGAATATGGTATTACTTATAGCCAGGTTGATTTATTAGAGGATGGCAGCTTTGATTATGAAAATATTAAAAAGGCAATCAATGAAAAGACAAAGCTTGTAACCATTCAGCGTTCTAAGGGCTATCAGACAAGACCGACCTTATCGGTGGCAAGAATTGGCGAATTGATTTCTTTTATCAAGGGGATTAAGCCGGATGTGATTTGCATGGTTGATAACTGCTATGGTGAATTTGTAGAGCGATTAGAGCCTTCTGATGTAGGTGCTGATATGGTAGTTGGTTCTCTGATTAAGAATCCGGGTGGTGGATTGGCTCCGATTGGCGGATATATTGCAGGAACTAAGGAATGTGTCGAAAACGCTGCATTCCGTCTGACATCACCGGGACTCGGAAAAGAGGTAGGAGCGTCGCTCGGTGTATTAAAAGATTTCTATCAAGGCTTGTTCTTGTCGCCGACAGTAACAGCAGGTGCATTAAAGGGTGCTATTTTTGCTGCAAATATTTATGAAAAGCTTGGATTTCGTGTTGTTCCAAACAGTACAGAGTCAAGACACGATATTATTCAGGCAGTGGAATTTGGTAAGCCAGAGGGTGTGATTGCATTCTGTAAGGGAATACAGGCAGCAGCGCCTGTGGACAGCTTTGTAACACCGGAGCCATGGGATATGCCGGGATATGATAGTCCGGTTATTATGGCAGCAGGTGCATTTGTAGCAGGTTCTTCAATTGAACTTAGTGCAGATGGTCCGATTAAGCCGCCGTATGCCGTATATTTTCAGGGTGGGCTTACCTATGAACATGCAAAATTTGGTATTATGAAAACCTTGCAGGAGGTTATTGATGCAGGAATTGCATCTATATAATGTAAAAATAAGACATATTTCTACAGACTGGAGTCGAAAAAAAACTAATGTTTTTGGTGTACAGAC
>JAFSGY010000121.1 GCA_017440575.1 Lachnospiraceae bacterium
CTCAATCATTTCGTCAATTCTGGCTATGTAATTATTGACATCTTTGACATTTTCGCAACGTTCAATCCTTCCGTCCGGATATACCGCTTTGGTGGATGCACCTGCTCCCAATGCCACGATAGTCTGTTTCTCTTCCATGATTAAGATATTATAAATGCCGAACTTTCCTTCTCTTGCATACCCCACATTTTCAAAGTTTCCGGACATATTTTTCTGTCTGTATAAATAATACGGCTTCATTTGCATAGCCTCGGCACCGGCTGCAGCGATTTCCATGGTTCTGTCTGTATTTTTGAGTGTTGCAATGCCATTTTCTTCAATCCACTGGCTCAGCTTTGAAGCACGCTTAATGGCAAGAGAATGTACCGTTAAGCTGTCAGGATTAAGCTTCTTAATCTCTTCTATCGTATTCTCTACATCTGCCTCTAATTCGCCCGGAAGTCCAAGGATAATATCCATATTGATGTTATCAAAGCCCACTTCCCTTGCCAAAGCATAGGCATCCTTTACCTGCTGAACGGTATGGCGTCTGCCAATTGCCTTTAAGGTTTCATCTTTCATAGTCTGCGGATTTACAGATATTCTGGTAACACCGTGTTTTTTGAGTACTTTCAGCTTTTCCTTGGTAATGCTATCAGCTCGTCCTGCTTCTACGGTGAATTCCTTCACCTCACTCCAGTCAAAAGACGCTCTGACTCTGGATAACAGCCAGTCTAACTCCTCTGCTTCTAACGTGGTTGGTGTACCACCACCAATATAAACGGTATCCAGAATCTTATCCTTATAGGCTTCGGAAATATACTGTATTTCCTTATACAATGCCTCCAAATATTCCTGCATTCGTTTTTTCCAGATAACAATCGGATATGAAGTAAAGGAGCAATAAAGACAAGTCGTAGGGCAGAACGGAATTCCAATATACAGACTATATCCGTCCTGATAATGAATCTGGTCTAATAACGCCTTTTCTCTTTTTGCAATATCAAGGCTTAATGCTGCTTTCTCATCACTGACTGCATGTGTCTCCTTTAATTTTGCAATAATCTCTTCATCGTCCATTCCCTCAGCCAGCATTCCCATTGGCAGCTTGGTTGGTCGGATACCTGTTAAGTTTCCCCATGGAAGTGTCTTTCCTGAATAATCACAAAGGTTATGATATAAGGCAAGCTTACAACGGTTTTTATAAGAGTGCACACCTGTTGCTTCATCGCTTTGTTGATCCACTCCTAACAGATTCGTATACTGTTTTTTTCCACCAGCTGTATTGGCGGCTAGCATGACTTCTATCTTTTCATCATAAAAAGTCACTTCTACATATGTTTCGTCTGCTTGTGGCGCTCCCTCCTGAATCACCTTGACTTCCTGCTCAGGGTAGAATGCCTTAATCATTGAGTGTAAATCATACTGAAAGCTTTCTTTATTCGTAAATATTTTAATCATATATTATTTCTCCTGTTATGGTATTTTTGCATGTCACCGGGACACCGTGACCGTAACGTAATAAATCCGTGTTTAAACTACAAACACGGATTGTATTTTTTCTCATATTCGACTGTTGTTTTATCTCCATGACCAGATAAAAGCTTCGTATCATCCGGCAAGGTAAATATCCTCTCACGAATCGACTTCACTAACGTTGCCCCAGAACCAGAATAAAAGTCCGTTCTTCCTACAGAACAGTTAAAAATCGTATCTCCACAGAACAGATAACCATCCTCTGCATCATAGAAACAGCACCCACCCTTGGTATGCCCCGGTGTGTGAATCACCTGAAAATGGATTCCAGCCATATCAAGTTCCTGCTTATCATGAAGATACTCATCTGCTTCAAAGCCATACGCAGGTCCAAACCATCCAGACAGATTCTTCTGAGGATCCTTTAAAATCTCTGCTTCCTCTTCATGGGCATAGATTTTTGCACCACTTAATTCCTTTAACTTCAAAGCACCACCTGTATGATCACCATGACCATGTGTCAGAAGGATTCCTGCCACCTTGTCAAAGCCAAGTGTTTTCACATCATCATATACAGTCTCTCCACTGTCACCCGGATCAATCACAACAATCTCCGAAGCGCCTTCCTTATACACATAGTAGCAATTTGTACCGCATGCACTCAGCACACGTCTTTTCACCTTCAAATCTGCCATATTAGCCTGTTGTCCTTTCGTATCCATTC
>JAFSGY010000122.1 GCA_017440575.1 Lachnospiraceae bacterium
AAGTCTCTTTCCCGTCCATTGTACGGGCGTGCAAATACGATGGCATCTTTGTAGCGATCCGGCTCAATTTGCCCTATTTTCCACGCCGTACAATAGATATAGGTCATATAAAGAAGATGGAGGCCAAAATAGGCAAACTGGTATTGCCCATATTTGTAGTTTACTGCAATGAGATTGGTGATGTTCTGGATGTAATTGATTACGTCCTCTTCATCAGCAGGATCAATAGGAAGATAGTTTAGGATTTCTTGCAGGTATGGTACCTCTGTATAATCAACTACATCTGACACTATTATTCACCCCACAGTTCATGTATTCTACTGTGCATTTTTTTAGTAAAAACCTCTACCATTTCCTTGGCCGGGGCAATAAGGGCACGCTCTTTTTCAAATTGCTCAATGATTCTCTTTTGATCTTCAATGGGAGGGATAGGCATGTTAATCAGTTTTATTGCATTGGCATTGAACTGCGGTTGGCCGGCTCCGGTAGCCAGATTGCGAGCTTGATCCCAATAGTAGTCACTCTGAGAAAAATAGAAGTAATACTTAGGAAGAACACTTTCATCCAGCGTGAGTCGAATCAAGTAAGAAGCAAATACAGCAGGTTCCTTACGATCATAATACAATGTTTTTCCGTAAGTGGCACCAATCCTTGCAACAAGCAAATCACCTTCTTTAAGGAGGTATTTTGTGTTTCGCTCGTTGAGAGTGATATATTTTACTTCATCGTCCGAAAGCATTCCGGAAGAATCAATGTCTGTTATTCTCACATACCTTGTATCTCCTACATCGGATGCAGTATCAGTATAACCGTATTCAAAAGCACAGATGTCACCAAGTTGTTTGGTTTCCCATGTGGAATCCAGTTTGAAAACCGGGACATAGTTGGCAATGATGCTTTGTGCGTTACTGATAATCATGCGATATTTATCAAGTTCAGCAACAAATTTACGCTGGTATTCAATCGGCGGAAGCGGAATCTCGATAGAGCAAAAATTCTCTTTAGAAATTTCTTTGAATGTTGCCCCACTTGCAAGTGCAAGCATATCCTCTTTTTTTGCCGTTAACGCATATGCCAAATATTCCGGCAAAATAACAGTAGGATCTTTTATAACGACATTCTTAAAACCTTGATTAGTTGCTAATTGCGTTCTTGCAATTCCAACACGACCAATAGTTGCACGGGTTGATACTACGACGGTATTTATGGGTAATAATCTTGCATTTGAATTATTAAGGCCGCTTTCAGAAATCTTTCGTTCCGACTGATATATCTCTGTTACAAGGTCATCTGCCGGAAGATCTGCAAGAGTAATCCAATTGGTATCTCCATTCCAATATTCAGGTTTACTACTACTTGGTGTACCACCGGAATATATAGTAAAGAGGTTCTCGTCGCCTAAGCTTACAAGAGGAAATGTGGTTGTTGCTGTTTTGGCAATACGGTATCTACTTCCAACAAGAATGCACGAATTCTGGCGTACTTTATCAAGTGGGATTACTTCAAATCCCACTCTCATCATATCAGATGCTTGATCTGCATCTAATTTTCTATACTCCTCATATCTTGTTAAATCGCTGGGAGTGTCAAGCTTGCGGCGATGATTGTCAAGTGTGTATCCATCGCTTTTGACATCAAAATACCAAAAATCCTTCTTCTTTTCAGCTGTCTTAATCTTCTTATTTACCTTGGTCGCATAAATAATATCGGTTTTTACGCCGGTATAGGGAAGAAAAACACCTTGAGGCAGCGAAATAATGCTTTGGAGCTGGCAGTGATCCAGTAAATACTCACGAGTTTTCGCAAGATCCTTGCGGAACAAGAACCCTTCCGGAACAACGAGTGCCATACGTCCATTTTCGGCAGCACTATTGATTGCCT
>JAFSGY010000020.1 GCA_017440575.1 Lachnospiraceae bacterium
AAACGATGATGATACAGAGCGGTTTGTAGACGAATATATGCAGATGAAAAAAGATGGTCATATTAAATTTTATACTAAACAAGAATGGTTAGACTTAGGAATAAAGTTCAATTTACACTACAAAGATGGTTTTAAAACTTCCATTCGCTTTCCTAAAAAGAAAGAAACTGCTTTAGAATTCAATGATATTATATCCAGACACAAAAAACATATAGTGAAAGGATACGAGATTGAAATTACAGATGATGAAATCTGGATTACAGAGAAGGTAAATAATCTTCTCTTTCAAAAAAATGAAGCTAATAACCAATAAATCATACTCCACATTTTCTATAGACGAAAGAGAGACGCAGCAGGAATGTTATGCCCTAATTACTTCATAGGGATTATAACATTCCACTGTAACTCTAAACACATTTCACCCAAACGACGAGCACAATACCTTATTCGTCGTTTACGTTTCATCCTATTTATACTTCATTCTGTTTCAATAAATCAGCAATCTTATCAACCATTTCATTAATAATGCCAGCCTGCATAGCTACATTCGTGGTATCATTTGCATTTCCTTCAGCCATTGCATTGATAGAATGGAACTGTTCATTCTCATTTCTAATGCTTTCCGCAATATCCTGATTGATAGATACCGTTCTCTTAATTACTTCTGCCTGTTTACTATGAGCCTCACCCATTGTTCCAATAACATTTACAGATATATTCATAAGCTCTGTCATATCCTTCATGCATGCAAATACATTTTCAAAGTATTCGTTCTGTTTGCCCATCTTTGCGGCATTTTCCTGCACCTGCGCAGTGATTTCACGTACATTCTGCTGTACTCGTTCTATGACTCCCTGTACAACCTTTAAGGATTCCTGTGTACTATTTGCCAGACTTCCTACCTCTGTAGCAACGACTGCAAAGCCTCGTCCAGCCTCTCCTGCTCTTGCTGCCTCAATGGATGCATTTAAAGCTAGCAGATTCGTAGAATTCGATATATCACTAATCAGACTTAACGTAACACCAATCTCCTGAACAGCTTCGGAAAGTCTTTTCGTAATCTCATTGGTTGCATTCATTGAATCTGACACTTCTCCATTAATAGAATGTAAATCATTTAGAAGCTTTTCGTTCTCTACTGACTTATCTAATAAATCCTTGGCAGCAGCTTCTACCTTTTCTACATTCTCTGTCACAACACTTTCCCATTCACTCAGTTCTCCCAGATTGCTCATACTTTCATCGGTTTTTGAACTAAGCATATTGCTGCTCTCTACTAATTGTACACTAGTCGCAGCCAACTCTTCTGCAGATGCACTTTCATTTTCCGATACAGATGACAATGTAGTTCCTGCGGTATACAATTCGTTTGATAAATTCTGAACTTCAGCAAGGACATTTTTCATTTCCTCACCTTTTTCCTCTACTACGCCAAATAAATAATTTGTACGATAAACACTCATATAGCAGCCTGCAAGCAAGATAAAATAGAAAATCCAGAAGAATAACCAACCAATCACATTATGTAATTTTAAGAATCCTGCCGGAAAGATTAACATCGTAACTAAATTTATAACAAAGGTTGCAATTCCATTTGTCATAAGCAACTTCAAATCCAAATATAAGGTTACCAATACTGTCGCTGCCATATAATAAAAAGTAGTTGCTATATAGCTTTCACTATCCGGAGTGCTACATACCGCATTTGTAATCGCACCAATAATAGGTGGAATCAACGCATAAACATATCTAGCATTACTTCCCAATCTCTTTTCCACAAGCTTAACAAGAATTGCAAATACACCACCTAATGGAAATACGAGTTCTCTTATTCCACCATTCAAAAACAGCATTACTGCAGATGTTCCCACCACTGCAACAACACAAATAAACCCTAGCATACAAAGGTTTCCCACTTTTTCATTGTTCCCTATTAATTTTTCCTGCATAATTTATCCCTCTCTCTTCTTTTGTGATATATAGAGAATGTGCTTTGCACATTCTTGCGCTGCCAAAGCCGTACATAACTGTCAAGTCCCTTCTCTTGTTTTTTGCTCTCTTTTTTACAATTATTGTGTGTCTTATCATTTATTGTTCTAACCAAAGAACAACTAAATTTATATTTAGTATACATTTTTAAATATATCTGTCAATAAAACATACACATATCTATTTTCTAACTTTTCTTTATTTCATTTTCTTTTATTTCAATTATAAAAAATGATATTGACTTTATTTTTTTAATTAAATCATATTAGAAAAATGCTGTTTAACAACCAAATCACGAAAATGAAAAAACGACTCACACAGTCTGATGTAAAGTCGTTTTCCAATTTATAGGGACAAATATTTGATATTATCTAACTATTTATTTAGGTCTTACGGTTAATCGCTTGATAAAGCCTTCTTCGTCTACTTCTCTCACGGTTGCAATAGCCATAATATGATAGCCGCCAAAGTTGGCAATGAACTCTGCCTGCTCATCATTCACTACTTCAGGACTCATAATGGAATACTGACGAAAGCCGAATTTATTACGGAAGAACATGTTAATCGCTTCTCTTCCATAGATATGATATTCTCTCTGATTGGAGGAATTGGAACAATAATCGCACAACATTCCATCCTTGGCAAACAGCTCTGCAAGTCCTGCAAAATCTTTATTTTCCATAGCTTCTACATATTTTTCAATCGGTTTCATATTGTCTGTCCTCCTCTTAATATACCTTCTCTGAATTCAATAATGCATCGGTTCCACCATCAACGAACATGATATTTCCATTGATTCCACTTGCCTTCTTCGATACTAAAAATACCATAGCCTCTGCAATTTCAACCGGATCCATCAGCGTCTCAAGACCAAACTTAGTCGGAATTGGTAATGCATTCAAAGCCATCTTAGCAGATGTACTCATTGTTGCTGTCATGGCAGTATTTACATTTCCCGGTGCAATCGCATTGATTCTGACTCCGTTTGCTGCCCATGATGCTGAGACTCTTCTCACCCAACGTGCAAGTGCATACTTGGTTGATACATACATGCTGTTTCCGATACTAAGATTCGAAGAATCCAGACTTCTAACAAGCTCTAATACTCTCTTCTCATCTCCAATATTATTCAACAAATCTGCTATATCCTTTCTTCCAGCTCCCTGTGAAATGGTATTAGAAGCAGTTACCACACAGCTTCCATGCTTTTTCTCTAATAAATCATAAACACCCTTTGCTACTGCAACAGTTCCAAAATAGTTTAAGGAAATAATCAATTCCAAATTACCACATGCACCGGACACACCTGCATTACAAATCATTCCATCCAATCCTTCCGGACACATCTCATGAAGCTTCGCAATCGCTTCCTCTCTTCCTTCTACAGATGCCAGATTCACACAGATATCTCCACCCTTTAAATCTATATTAATAACCTTATGCCCTTCCTGCTCCAATAACTCCTTTGTCTTTGCGCCAATTCCGCTAGACGCACCTGTAATTGCATAAACACCCATCTTAATTACCTTCCTTTCTCAACTTCTACCGATGATTCCCTTGCAATCATCTCTGCTTACTACTATTATGTTCCTAACATATTTTTTACCTTTATCCTTACATGTAAACATCCATTTACCATGCATTTTCTGTTCGTCGAACAATTATTATGTATTTTATTATAATCAAATGTGGTATTATTAAAATATCCAAATTAAGTTTTTCCGAGGAGACCAGATTGACATGTTGACTTATGATTTGTCCAAAAAAGAAACACTTACTATATATGAATATCTGTATCAATGTATCAAACGAGATATTTTAGACGGCATCCTGCATGCAAACGACAAGCTCCCTTCTAAGAGGGAGTTTGCAAAGCATCACCAGATAAGCTTAAAAACCGTAGAAAACACTTACGAGCAGCTTCTAACAGAAGGATATATCTATTCCGAGGAAAAAAGAGGCTATTTTGTCATGCCCCTAGGTAATGACCATGCCAATCGTGGTTCTGCTCATGAAAATCATATGCCCTTTAGTGTCTATCAGGGTAATCTTGACAATGACCACTATTTTGCAGACTTTACTTCCAATCAGGCTGCCATAGACCGCTTCCCTTTTGATACATGGGCAAAAATCATGCGAAGTGTTCTCTCCGAAAAACAATCTGAGCTTTTAAAAACAGTTTCTTTTCAAGGTATCTACGAGCTTAGAGAAGCTATCGCCAAGTACCTTTATGGCTTTCGTGGTATGCAAGTCTCTCCCGATCAGATTATCATTGGTGCTGGAACAGAATATCTGTACGGGCGACTGATTCAACTCCTTGGTAGAGACCACGTCTATGCAGTCGAAGACCCCGGATACCAGAAAATCATGAAAATTTATCAGGCAAATGCTATTCCGTGGGAATATGTTGCAGTCGATGAAAATGGCATGCAGATTGATAAGTTATATGAAAGCAAAGCAAGTGTTGTCCATGTTTCCCCCGGTCACCATTTCCCTACTGGCAGCATTATGCCAATTGCAAGGCGAAGACAGCTGCTTGAATGGGCAGAACAAGATAGAGAACGCTATATCATTGAAGATGACTACGATAGTGAATTCCGTTTCAGCCGCAGACCTGTTCCCGCGATTCAGAGTATCAACCATAATCACCGTGTTATCTACCTGAATACCTTTTCTAAAACACTCGCTCCATCCATCCGAATCAGCTATATGGTATTACCACGTAAGCTTATGGAGCGCTATGTAAGCACCATGAACTTCTATTCCTGTACGGTTTCTGCCTTTGAACAATATGCAATGGCTGAATTTATGAAAAAGGGCTATTTTGAACGACACATTCACAGAATGAAGAAATATTATAAAGAAAAAAGAGACTGCCTCCTAAATGTATTAGAAGAATCTCCTCTCCGAGACTATGTAACCATTGATGAAAAGGATGCTGGAAATCACTTTTTAATGAAGCTTCGCACCTCATTAAGTGACACGGAGCTTAAATGGTTTGCACGTGAAAACGGAATACGCCTTGACTGCCTATCAGAATACTGTGTTATAAATAAAGAAGCCTTCGCACATACCATCATCGTGAACTATTCCGACCTTGATGAATACAACTTCCGTAAGGCATTACATATCTTATCGGATGCTGTTATTTTATAAGGTAAAATTACCATGTAAAATATAGTTGCATTTTTCTTTTTCCTATGATATATTTCTTTCTGGCAAAAAATGAAACAAATGAATAAGACAGTTCGAAACCATCCTGTCTATAAACAAAACTAGGACCTTGCAATCTAAACGGGTTATGTTTAGGTTTCTTTTTGGCGTAGTTGATGGGAATCTGTTTTACAGATTCCCTTTTTTTCTACACATGGATGACTTGAAACTTTCTTACCAGAAAGGAAACAATCATGGAAAATAACTTACTAACCAGATATTCAGAAATAACTGAAAAAAATCCACGAGAAATTGTCCTTCTTCGCGGTTCAGGCTGTAAATGGCGTCGCTGCACCTTTTGTGATTATCATCTGGATTTCAGTTTGGATGAAAAAAGCAATTATGAACTTAACCGCTTAGAACTTGCAAAAGTGACCGGAAGATATGGCAAGCTGGAGGTCATAAATTCCGGCAGCTTTGTCGATTTAGATCAAAAGACATTTGCCTTTATTATAGACACTTGCATTAATAAAAAAATAGATGAAATCCACTTTGAATGTCACTGGATGCATAAAGATAACATTCCTACTCTTCGTAAAGCCTTTGAAAAACACAACATTATCACGAAAATAAAAATCGGTGTTGAAACCTTTGATTCGGACTATCGGGAAAATATTTTACACAAAGGAATCGATGTGCAAGAGCCATCCAAAATCGCAGAACACTTTGACGAAGTATGCCTACTGTTCGGCTTAGATGGACAGACTCTAAATAGCATGAGACAGGATATCGAAACAGGATTATCCTACTTTGAACGCGTTTGCGTCAATATCATGGTTGAAAACTCCACCAAAATAAAGCCAAATAATGACGTAATCCGCACCTTTATAAAGGAGCTTTATCCAATTTATAAGGATAACAAACGTGTTGATATATTAATTGAAAATACAGATTTCGGAGTCGGCTAAATGTTATGCCTCTTCAAAATAGAGAACGCGCCGTTGAATTGTTGTCTCTGCAATCATTCAAGTTTTAGAAAGGAAAACTTATCATGAGTAATGAATTGTTATTAATCATATCCATTATTGTTATCTATTCATCTGTGGTACTCGCCTATCGCTTTTTAGGTAAATCAGGTCTGTACTGCTGGACTGTACTTGCAACGATTACAGCCAATATAGAGGTTCTAATCGTTGTCGATGCCTTTGGTATGGAGCAGACACTTGGCAATATCCTCTTTGCCTCCACCTTCCTTGTTACTGATATTCTCAGTGAAACAGAGGGTAAAAAGGCCGCACAAAAAGCTGTTATGATTGGCATCGTATCCTCCATAGTATTTATCCTGATTTCACAGTCATGGATGCTCTATACACCAAATGCGAGTGACTGGGCATCGCCTTCTATCACCGCCATTTTTGCAAACACGCCACGACTTATGCTAAGCAGTATTATTGTGTACGGCATTGTTCAAATATTCGATGTCTTCGCATACCATGCCATCTGGAGATTCACAACAAAGCTATGTAACAATTCCAAAAAGTATTTATGGGTGCGAAACAATGCTGCAACCTTAATTTCTCAATTTTTTAATACTTTACTTTATACCTTTTTTGCATTCTATGGCGTTTACAGCAATCAGACTTTACTCAATATCGTTTTATCTACTTTTGTAATCTATATTGTTACCAGTCTGTTAGATACTCCTGCTGTTTATCTTGCCAGAAAAATGGCTCCATTTGCTTCCAAGCATAACGAATAACAAAAAGTCCGTTTATAACTTCATTCGTTATAAACGGACTCTTTTATCACTATATTATCTTACTTAAATTTCATCATACACCCTCGGCTTACAGCTTGCAATGACAACAACAATCGCTAATATCGCTACCACAGCTACTGCTACAATCATCATTGGTAAGGAAGAGGTTCCCTCATACTCTACAGAATTAATATCAAAAAGCTCTACCTCTACATCTGCAAGCTTAATCTCTGCACTCGTCTCTTCCGCTTTTGCCTCAACGCTGCCGCCAAGTGATTCCACCAAATCCTTGTCAGCCTTCAACTGATCATATACTACGGTACCATCTGCCAGTCTGAAGCTTACTTTTGATAAATCAATGTTTGCCTCATTAGAGCTTGCTGCATTCCACCATGAGCCATATCCAAAATACATAGCTTCCGCACCTGCCAGCCATGTAAGAACTGGAGAGAAATCCGAATCTTCCTTATAATCTCCTGCTCCTGCTTCCGGATTCGATAAAATAGACTGGTCATAGCAAAGCACATCATCTGCATAAACTGCAAAGCCACTTGGTGTCAGCTCAATACGCATCAGCGCACCATCTTTGATATAATCTGTAACTAATAAATAGTTATACAGATTCGCATCATAATATCCACCAAATCCCGGACTATTGAATCCAAGATAAGAACCTGGAGTAAAGTAGAGACGTCCATCATAGGCTCCTGAACCCATGAATGAGAAAATCGTACCTAATTCATGAACCTCCCATGTAGGCTTTGCATAGAATTCAAGAACAACACCTTTTGATGTATCCTTTCCTTTAAAAGGATTCTCATATGCGTAAACTGCTGTAAAATCGCCTGTTTTCTCTGAATGCAGTGACAAGTCGATTACTTCTACATCGACCATATTTCCCTTTGGAATTACAATTCCCGGAACCTCTTCTACGACAGCCTCCGTTTCCGCTGTTTCTGTCGCAACTTCTGTTGTTTCTTCTGTTACCTCTGCCTCAGTAGCCATAACAGGAAGTACATTCATTACTGCGATTGCCCCCACAAGGAGCATTGTCAATATTTTTTTCTTCATTATCAATTACCCCCTATAATTTTGTAAACGCATCTGAATTCTGCTTCATTCTCTGTACAACCTGTGAGCTTGCTTCTACGTTCTTATATACATCACGCATCTCATCTACAAGACTGGCTGTACTTCCAGCGGATGCGCTAACACCTGTACTACATTCTCCAACAGAATTTGCAATCTGACTCATCTGTTCTACCAAATTATTAATATGCGTATTCAGTTCATCCATCTCCTGTAAGCAATTATCCATTGCATCGCTTACTGCCTCTGCATCCTCACGATACTGTTTTCCGGAAATCGCATAATTATCATAATCCGGTAAAATAGTTTCTGAGATATATTTCATAATCTCATTTGCATTTGCGCTCAGTTCATTTACGGCATTGATAACCAGAATATTGACATTCTGAATCTTATTTGCAGTTTCCTTGCTACTGTCAGCTAATTGACGAATCTCATCTGCAACAACTGCAAAGCCTTTTCCAACCTCTCCTGCTCGTGCTGCCTCAATTGAAGCATTTAATGCCAAAAGGTTCGTCTGATTGGAAATACTAAGAATTTCATTCGTTAATTCATCAACCTTGGCTACACTCTTACTGTTCTCAATCGCCTGATTCAGCTTCACCATAATAGTGCTCATCATCTCATCCGTACCATTCTTATTGGTAGTCGCCGTCTTCTCAAGCTCTTCTGCACGAGTTTTCATCTCCATCGTATGGGTATGAATCTCTCTTGTTACTCCTGTAACTTCATTCACAGCCTCACCAACTCTAGTGGTGTTATCATTGATACCATTAATGGTTGTCGATACCGTATCCATGGTTGCTGCAACCTCTTCCATAGCTACCGAAATATCTCCCGTGTTCTTATTAGCTTCTGAAATACTGTCATTTACTTGAACAAAGCTGTTTCCTAAGTCCTCAGAAGAAGATACAATTTCCTGCATAATCTTCTGTAATGTAACAATAAACAGATTCACACCCTTTACCAGCTTACCAATTTCATCACTGGTACAAACGGTAATGCGCTGTGTTAAATCGCCATCTTTTTCATTAATTTTCTTAGTAATCTCGCTTAATTTTTTCTCATAATTAATTGTTGGCACAATTACAGTTCTTAACACAATAATAATACTTGCGACAAACACTATTGCCATAATGATAAGTAAACCAGTGACATTAATCACTGCATTATCAGAAATATTCTCCTGTCTTCCCTTTGCCAGTCCGATATCCGTCTGCTCCTGCTGAATCATTGCCTGTATCTTCGTATTCAATTCTCCAAAAATATCAGCCAGCACACCATTTACCTGCTCTGTAACCGCCTTCGTATTATTCATGGCACTAAGACTAAGTGTTTCACTATAATTTGACATATACGCATCATAGCTTGCTATCATGTCATTATAAGTAGTTTCATCGCCTGTCAACTTCCTATATTCTTCCATATAAGCCTTTAATGTTGCTGCACAGATACTTATTTCTTCTTCTACTCTCGCCTTATCTTCCTTGGTATCCATAACACTATGTGTCAACAGAAGTTGCTGCATTTCCTGAATATTCAGCGAAATAGCATCAAGTGTGATAATAACAGGTACTCTCTCGGCTGCGATCTCATTTCCAACCGCACCTAACTGTTTTAATGATGTCAATCCTCCAAAAGCTGTCAAAAATCCAATTGCCGCAATCAACACTAGCGGAATAAAGACTTTAATTTTTAGACTCTTCATCTCATGACTCCTCTCATGTATTTTTCATTTCTTCTGTCTTATTTTTCAGTCTTTTTGTATAATTTTATCGCCAATAACTGCATACGTCAATTCACGCCAATTACTTATCTGTTAATTATTTGTAGTTAAAAAATCAACTAATTTATCCATTGGTATCGGCTTAGAATACTTAAAGCCCTGCAAATATACAATTGACATATCCCGACAGATTTGCTCCTCCTCATCACTTTCGATTCCTTCAAATAAAACCTGATAATCTGACCTTCTAAAAATATCCGCAAAGCTTCCTACCATATAGCGGGACTCCGCATTTTTCGTTGCTAAAAGTAATAAAGAGCGGTCAAACTTAATCATATCAATCGGTAATTCCAGTATTCGTTCAAAATTTGAATACCCAGTTCCAAAGTCATCCAGATAGAATCGTATTCCTAATGCATGAAGTTTTTGAATAACCTTCTTCATATTTTCAAAATCTTTTTCATTCTTGCTCTCTGTCAATTCAATAGCAATCTTATGATAATCAACTCCATTCTTATTGATGATTCCAATCATATCATCACAGAAATTCTTATCACGAAGCTCCTGCACGGAAATATTAATAGAAATCCGCTCGACTTCATATCCCATTTTTTCTATTCTCTTTAATTCAACACAAGCTTTATTCAAGATAATCTTACTTAACGTATGTATATACTCATATTTCTCAGCTACTCTTACAAATTGATCAGGAAAAACAATACCAATATCCATAAGTTTGAGGCGCATCAACGTCTCTGCTGTTGCATAAGAGCCTGTATTAGTATTCAATATCGGCTGACAATATACCATCACTCGCTCATCTGATAAATCACCCTTTTCATGAATATCTTTCAGTTCCTTTAAAATGTAAGACATTTTTCCAAATGCCTCAATGTCCTTCTCATTACAGCGATATGCGGAATTCATTGGCATTCTTGCTTCTAAATATTCATTTAAGGCAAGATATTCTGTTCCCGAATGTAAAGACACATCTGACTTTATAAACACAATCTGATAATCCATCTGAAACTCTTCGTACAGTTTATCAAAATCTTCCAGTAAAACGGGAAACTTCTGTTCTGCTCCCGAATTCTTCTCATCCTCATAAACCAAAACCATCTTATTCTCATTTAGACGGAAGGTACATGGATTCTTAAAATATTTTTCATTAAAATGGTAAAATTCCTCTGATAATGCAAGCATCTTCTGAGGATTTATCTCTTTCAGATACATGCATATAACCGAAAATTTCTTATTTTTTAAGTCCTTAATATATGCATCAAATGCCTTTGCATCCAAAGTTCCCGTATCTGAATCATACGCATTATAATGAAACAAAAAAAGAGCTGCCAGAATCGGAAATTCAAACGTAATACACATAATCGAGGTTGATACAAAAAAACTTTGAATCGTCATCAGTCCAAAAGAAACAAACATTACATTTCGAATACATTTATACATTTTGGTTATGAATTTCTTTCTATTGCCAATTAACAGACTTCCTGCTATCAGCATGTAATACACGTAAGCAAATCGAAAGGCATCCAAATAATAATTCTGATGTATCTGCAAATTCTCATCGATATAGAATACCAATTTTGAAAACGGCGTAGAAATCTGTGCTACAATAAAAACCGCCGCACCTACTCCATTCAAAATCGTAATAATCCTCTTTGTTCTACCCTCTAAATCAATAAAATTTGAAATGTAGATAATATAGAGTACAAACGTTAAAATTAATGAAATATACGTTCCTGCCCGAAATGTATAAATCCAGAAAACCGTGCTCTGTGTCATTCTTTCAATCAGCCAATGATACACAATACTGCATATTGCAGCAAAGCAAACCAGCGCATTTGCCATATGAAAAACAACCAGATTTTTATGCTTGATGGTAAAGATAGAGCCAATCAACATCCAGCAAATCACACATATCGTAATGGTACACACATCACCAGAAGCCCCATAATTCTGATAAAACAGCACATCTGTCATATTAATACCCATGCCTTTCCAATCTATTACTCAAGTTTCCTGATTACGAAATCTCAATATCCAGCTCCACCGGACAATGGTCTGAGCCAAAAATATCCGTATGAATCTTCGCATCTACTAATTTTTCCTTCAAGTCCTCTGAAACGATAAAATAATCAATACGCCATCCTGCATTTTTCTCTCGTGCCTTAAATCGATAAGACCACCATGAATAGATATTCTCCTGTTCCGGATAAAAATAACGGAAAGTATCTACAAAGCCTGCCTCTAAAAGCTGTGTCATCTTCTCTCTTTCTTCATCCGTAAAACCTGCATTTCTGCGATTGGTCTTAGGATTTTTCAAGTCAATTTCCTTATGTGCCACATTTAAATCACCTGTAAGGATAACACCTTTCTTCTCCTTTAACCCTAAAAGATATGCTCTGAAATCTTCTTCCCACTTCATACGATAGTCAAGTCTTGCCAACTCATTCTGGGAATTCGGTGTGTAACAGGTGACCATATAAAATTCTGGGAATTCCAGTGTAATCACACGCCCCTCTTGATCATGTTCTTCGATTCCAATTCCATAGCTTACAGAAATCGGCTCCTGCTTAGAAAAAATTGCCGTTCCCGAATATCCTTTTTTCTTTGCATAATTCCAATATGCATAATAGCCTTCCCTATTCCAATCAAGCTGTCCCTCTGATAGCTTAATCTCCTGCAAGCAGAAAATATCTGCATCTATCTCGTTAAAGAAGTCCATAAACCCCTTCTCCATACAAGCTCTTAATCCATTTACATTCCATGAAATTAGTTTTTTCATCCTATTTTGCCTTCCTTTTTACGTCTTTTTAACTTCAAAAGAACAAATATCACCTTTGATATTATTCATTCTTCTTACGTCAATAGTTTACCACATTTTCATTATTAACTGTTACTTTTTCATAAAATAATATAATATTTTGACAAATTATTTTTCCACACAGAAAAAGGAGGTATACTGTCCTCCTTCTCCTAGTATTCCTTATTTAATATCTTTTTATTTTTCTAGTGGTATTCTTCGGAAATTCTGTGTCTCTTACAAGCAGACTATATACCTTCTTAAAACTTTGCGCTCCTATGTTATACTGATCTATTAACTCTTGAAGACTCGCCCTTATATCCATAATCCCCTGCAGCTTCGCATATTCATAGTCCGGAAAAATCTCTGCTTCTATCAGACCTTCCTTTTCACGAACTAGAATCTCCTGCACAAGTCTTGCTTCACTGAGCTTATTCTCTATTTCCTCCGGCGAAACATTTTCCCCATTTCGGGTAATAATCAGATTCTTCTTACGTCCTGTCAGATACACAAATCCGTCTTCATCTACATATCCTAAATCCCCTGTTTTCAACCAGCCATCCTGCAAAGCTTCTTTTGTTTCCTCAGGCATTTTGTAGTAGCCAAGCATTACACTACTTCCTCGCACCCAAAGTTCTTCATCCACAACCTTAGCTTCACAATTAGGCAGTAGCTGCCCAACCGTACCTTTTTTAATATTCCAGCTTAAGCTTGTACTAATTACCGGTGAACATTCCGTCATACCATAGCCCTGTAAAATCTGAATACCATACTTTGCAAACAAATCAATATACTCTGGATTCATATAAGCTCCACCACTACAAATCGTATGAAGCTGTTCTCCAAACACCTCTTTTTTCACATACTCTGGTGGAATTCCAATGATATCTTCTAATTTCTTTGCAAAGGTTTCTATCATCAATGGAACCATTAATATCATCGTTGGTTTAAACAGCTTAATATTTTTTGCCATGCGATGTATTGAATCATTAATACAAACAACACTACCCAAGGAAAGCCCCTTTAATATATCCATGCTTAAACAATAAGCATGATGAATCGGAAGTACTGATAAAACAACATTTCCAGATTCTATTTTCATATCAAGACATGTTGCATTTTCTGCCAGATTACGTTGTGTTAGCATAACTCCCTTACTCTTACCTGTGGTTCCTGATGTAAACATAATCGTACAAAGAGCTTCCGGGTTAATCTCTACGTCAAAGCTTCCCCTATTCTCATTCAATAACTGTGAAAAGGATAATACTTCTGTATCATTTTTTTCTTTCTGCATGGAGATTACATATTTTAGCTTTGGACAACGTTCTCTCACAATCGCTGCCACGTCAGCTCTCACGTCATCCAACACAAGTACCTCTGCGTCTGACCGTTCCACCAGCTCGCACAAATCTTCTGTCGGTAGTAAAACATCAAGTGGTATGGCCACACTGCCACTATTAACAATTCCAAAATAAGTGACAAGCCATGTATATGAGGTTGGTCCTGTCAAAGCGATATGCTTCCCCACAACTCCAAACTGCTCCAAAACTCTTGAAAAGCTTTCGCTATCTTGCTTCAATTCCGTATAAGTCTTCGATTCTATCTGGTCTTTTCCTACTTTATAACGAATGGCATCCTCTGTACCATAGACTTCCTCTGATGCTACTATAATGTCCTTTATCGTGCTGTACATCTTCATCCATATTACCTATACCTTTCCTCTCCTTTATCGTTACATGCAACGATACATCTATTTACTCCTGAATACTTGTAAAATAGTCAACTGCTTCCTGCACGGTTCTAATATTACCTGCCTTCTGCGGATCCACTTCTATATCAAAGGTATCCTCAATTTCCCCAAGCATGTTCATAAAATCAAAAGAGGTAAATCCTAAATCCTCAACGAATCTTGACTCCATTGTAATACTTTCCGCTTCAACCTCTACATAATTAACAATAATTTCTTTTAACTGTTCTAACATAATTCCATCCTTTCCCTCTTATACAAGCTTAATAATCTCACCTATCGTTAAATCCGGATTCTCAATCCCCTTAAACATAATTCGGCACAGATAATAATAAAAATGTTCCAGTTCCTCACGTGTAAATGCCTTAATCTGATGCTCAAAATTAAAGTCAAGTCCATTATCATCCGGTCGATGCATAACAGTAAGATACATTCCCTGTGTTGTTGCCCCATTTGGATACCATACTGTCTTGTACTTTATATCTCCAAGCTTCTCTAACCCTTTCTCTTTCAAAGACATCGGCTGATAAGTCAATGACATCGGTTCATAAGTAGCTCCTCTTGACGTCTTATATGTCTTGGTTCTATGTGCAAAATATGCTACCGGGTCATAGTTTGCATGGCGAAACATCTCATTCTGCATATCACGAATATGACAGATTCCTTCCATAAAGGTCTTATCCTCAGAAATAATCGTTCTAAAAGGAAAAGAATGGATTCTCGTTCCACCTGATTTTTTCTCCATTAATGTTGCACGCCTTGCAATTGCTGTATTTACAGATACATCATCATTTCCGTTTTTCTTCTGTAAATAGGTACGAATTCCCATAAGCAGCAAACACGTCAAAGATACATGTTTTTCCTCACAGAATCTCATCAAACGAGTGGTCGGTTCTTCTTCTAAATGGAATATATCCAGTTCTGAATCCACAGAATCCGTTACATTAATTGCAGCTCTGCCATTTGGATTCTGATCTCTCTCTCGATGTCTATCTAATAAAGCACTTCCATCCAGACCATTAAAAATTGGTTCTGATTCTTCTATCAATTTATGGAAAAATTCCTCATCTCTTATCTTTGCTTTACTTCCTGCCTCATACGCAAGATCCTTTTTTACCTGCTCTATATAGGATGCCATTTCCTTCGGATACGGCACTCCCTCATACTTCGCATTGCTATACAACTCTATAATATCTCTTAAAAAGCACATTAATGACTGTGCATCCATAATCATATGATCTACCAGAAAATAAATACCACTATATCCATCTGATGTCTTAATCATGACAATACGATTCAGAAAGGAATCTTCATGTTCAAAAGGTACTGCTGTCCACTTACGCATGGTTTTAGCAGCTTCCTCCATGGATACTCCAGAAAAATCATAGAATTCTATTTCTTTGTCGTACTTGTCCACAACATACTGATACCATGTACCATCCTTATCCTTTGTAAAATGCACTCTCATGCACTCACAACGTTCACATGCCTTATATATAGCCCTTTTTAATTCTTCAAAATCAATCTCCACACCAATCGTTAAGCTTGTACCAATATTTAAAACCTCTTTCTTAGGACTAAACTCCACATAATAGGTATGAAACTTCTGTGCTACTGTTAATGGATAAACCGGATATCCTTTTCTTGTCTTCATTACGCCATTACCCCCTTTGTAAATACATCCAATGCTTCCTCATATGCTGCCGTATCCTTATAATAACTTTCTGCGTGACTTGCTCCTTGCACAATCAACTTCTTCTTTGGAGCAATACAATTATTATATATCTCGTGGCACATACTAACGGGTACAAACGTATCTGCATCTCCATGAATCATCAAAACAGGAATTCTTGTCTTTCTAATCTCTCTTGCTGCATTACATTCATCCATGCCATAGCCTGCATTTCTCTTATTCACAATATCAGAAAGCTGTATTACCGGAAATGCCGGTATATGATACATACTATGAAGCACATGAGTAAATACTTCCTTCGGTGATGTAAATGCACAGTCTGATACCACACCCTTTACCTGTGGTGGTAACTTCAGCGCACTTGTCATTAATACCGTAGCTCCACCCATGGAAGTACCATGTAAAAGAATCTTTACATCCTGTCCACATTCCCTAATAATCCATCGAATCCATTCTAATGCATCCCATCTGTCAAGACAGCCAAAGCCTACATATTCACCTTCACTCTGTCCATGCGCTCTTGCATCAGGCAGCAACATACTATAACCATTTTTCATATAATAATCCGATAAACCTATGTAATCACTCATGCCTTGACTGGTATAACCATGAAACGCTATCACAACTCTTTTTTTATTCCCTTGTGGAAAGAAAGCAGCATGAAGTTTCAAATTATCCTTCGACTGAATATAGACATCCTTGTGAGGCTGTTCTAAAAAATTCTTTTTTCTTGTTTGAAGCATGGAAGCATATTGTGACCAGTCTGTTCCAGCCATTTTCATGGTGCGTTCTACTTTTGCTTCATTACGTTTCATTGTCCTTCGATAAAAATAAGCTGTTTCTCCCACACTTGCTATCGTAAAAAGCCCAAGTGCAGATGCTATCTTCAATTTATTCATTTTAATAACCATGCCTTTCTCAGCTTCTGCGAATTTGTGTCAGTGCACAAATTTGCCGTGTGAAAAATCTTCCATATATGAATTTTTCACACTACTCCCTCAATTTTCCTTCTTGAAATTCTATAATGTATAGTTGCTTCATTTTTTACAATCAATCAAATTTTTTAGCTTTAGCGCCTTTTCGATATTACCTTCTACCTTAAGCTTCTGCATAGTAACTGCCACAATTGGATCAAGTTTACCTTCTGCTATTTTCATAAACACCTCTGCTGTTGCTGTAAACATAGCATCACGGTCATAATATTCATATGGCTCTATATAAAGCTTCCCTTCCTTTGCCTCCACATAGAAGATTCCGCTTCCTTCTCCTACAATATTGAACTGAAATGCCAGATGCTCCTGCACATCACTAATATCTGCCTCCAAGAACTTTCCCTTTATCTCTGCAAAACAATCTGCATATGTCATAACGTTCCTCCTTTTTACCCTTTCGACCATTGGTCGATACCTTTTCTTTACAAAAATATCATTTTTTCGACCATCGGTCAATGACAGTTCTTCCAAAAAGCCTTCTTATTCTTTCCTATTTTTTTGCTATATTCACAGTTGAATACTTTCTCTTCGGCATGCTATACTAGATTTTATCTAGCTATTTTTGCAAGACTTAAATTTGTATATAACTATTTTGCAGCTTACTGCTACTGAATTTAATTTATATCGTGAGAGGTTTTTGAGATGCCTAGTACAGATAAATATCATCAGATCTTAGATGCTCTACAAGAGCTTTTGAAAAATAAGAATATTCAGACCATATCCGTAAGTGAGATTGCACAGACTGCGGGCATTGGAAAAGGAAGTATTTACTACTATTTCCCTTCAAAAGAAGCTATTATGGAAGCCCTAGTCGCAAGAAACTACGAAAAACCATTAGAAACTGCCCGAACGCTTGCCACTAAAACCTCTATCCCACCCTTCACCCGAATGGCAATGATTTTTCAGGCATGTCGTATTTCTTCCGAAGAATTTTCAGAGCAAAAAACAACGACTTCTACGACCAGCGCACAAGAAAAATCATTTATTCATCAAAAATATTTGAATCACATTATTACGGAGTTAAAGCCAGTCCTTACTGAAATTATTAATCAAGGTATTGAATTGGGGGAAATACACTTTGACAGACCTGCTGCCTTAGCTGAAATCGTTTTAATCGTTTTATCTGTCAAATTAGGAAACACCCTTGTTCCCGCTTCCAAGGAAGAGATTGAAGAAACACTTCAAGGTCTTATTACTTTATTAGAAAAAGGAACCGACAATCCTGCTGGCTCCCTGAATTTTTTAACACTAAATATAAAATAGCTAAAAAAAGAGGATGAAGCATCTACGCTACATCCTCTTTTCTCATTATCTTATATACCGTTAATCTCTTCTTCATCTGCAATGTGAATGTTATTCTCATTCAATACTTTTACTGCCTTATCCATTTCCTCTACACGGATAATCATATATGCAAGATTCTCTTTCTTTGCAAAGAATGCATATCCATAATCAAGGCCAATACCTTCTTTGGCTAATACATTCACAATTTTAGCAATACTTCCCGGTGTGTCATCGCCTGCAACTGCAAGTACATCTGTGATAGAATAAATATTGCCATTCTCACGCAGAGCATTTCCTGCCGCAAATACATCATCTACGATTAAACGAAGAATACCAAAATCAGATGCATCAGCAATGGAAAGTGCTCGAATATTAACTCCTGCCTTTGCAAGTACGTCTGTGATTGTTGCTAAACCACCAACTTTATTTTCGATAAATACAGAAATCTGCTTTACTGTCATGTTTTCTACCTTCCCTTCTCAATTCATTATGTATAGAACTTCTCAAAGCTACTTTCTCATTCTACAACTTTTAATCATACAACTTACGCTTATCGATTACTCTGACTGCCTTACCTTCACTTCTGGTAATGGATTTTGGCTCTACTAAATGAACCTTAGCCTGAATACCAAGCATCGCCTTCAAGGAAGCAACTAACTGCTTCTCTTTCTCGGAAATCTTTCCAAGACTATCTGAGAACATTTCTTGAGACATTTCTACGTTGATATCAAAGGTATCATTATTATTAACACGGTCAACGATAATCTGATAGTTCGGTGTCATACCTTCATTCAACAGCACAGTTTCAATCTGTGATGGGAATACATTAACGCCACGAATAATAAGCATATCATCACTTCTACCCATTGGTTTTCTCATTTTGATATGAGTTCTTCCACATGAACACTGTTTTCTGGATAAAATACACAAGTCCTTGGTACGATAGCGAAGAAGTGGAAATGCTTCCTTAGTAATACTGGTGAATACTAACTCACCTTTTTCTCCTTCCGGAAGGACTTCTCCTGTTTCCGGATTAATAATCTCTGCAATGAAATGATCTTCATTGATGTGCATACCTGTCTGTTCTTCACATTCAAAAGCAACACCAGGTCCGCTGGATTCTGTTAATCCATAAATATCATAAGCCTTGATACCAAGCTTTTCCTCGATATCATGACGCATTTCCTCTGTCCATGCCTCTGCTCCAAAGATTCCGGCTTTAAGCTTAATCTGATTCTTTAAGCCCTTTTCTTCAATAGCCTCTCCAAGATATGCAGCATATGAAGGTGTACAACAAAGAATCGTAGACTCTAGGTCTGTCATAAACTGAAGCTGTCTGTCTGTATTTCCTGATGACATAGGAACAGTCAGACATCCAACCTTATGCGAACCACCATTTAAACCTGGTCCACCTGTAAAAAGTCCATATCCATAAGCTACCTGCACAACATCTTCATTTGTTCCACCTACGGCAGTAATGGCACGAGCACAGCAATCCTCCCATAAGTCGATATCATGCTGTGTATAGAATGCTACTACTCGTCTTCCTGTTGTACCACTAGTAGACTGAATACGCACACAATCCTTTAATGGCTTACCAAGAAGTCCATACGGATATGCCTCTCTTAAATCATCCTTTGTTAAAAATGGAAGCTTATGTAAGTCCTCAATACCTTTAATGTCATCTGGTGTTACACCTTTTTCTTCCATCTTCTTACGATAGTATGGTACATTGTCCCATACATGTTTTACCTGCTTCACAAGACGTTCACTCTGAAGTGCCTTAATCTCTTCCACTGGCATTGTCTCAATTTCCGGCTGATAATATCTCTTTGCCATATTGTAACCCTAACCTTTCTCCCTTTTTATTATAAACAGGGCGCTATCCGTTGCGCCCTGTACTAATACGTTATTCTCTATCTTTGATGCTGTCAAACCTAGATATTGTTTTCGCATTATGCATCTCTGCCAAGTGCAAATGCCTTTTTATTTAATTCTAAGAATTTAGCTGGAACACATGCTTCTAATGCTGCCATCCATGCTTCCTGTGTTGCATCAAAATACTTGGATAAACGTCCCATTAATACTAAGTTTACAGCTTTGCTGGAGCCTGCCTGCATTGCCAAATCAAGTGCATCAATCGCATCTACATCAGCACCTGCTTCCTTCATCTTCTCAACCAGATTTTCCGGATATTGAGCTGCACCGATAATAACCGGCATTGGATCAATCTCCTGTGTAGACATGATAATCTTACCACCCTTTTTCAGATATGGTACCCATCTAGCTGCCTCAAGCTTCTCAAAGGAAATAATAAAATCAGCTGTTCCCTTATCAATAATCGGTGAATAAACCTTCTCACCATATCTAACATATGTAACTACACTTCCGCCTCTCTGGCTCATTCCGTGTACTTCTGAAACCTTTACATCATATCCCTGTGAAAGTAAAAGCTGTCCTAACATCTTACTTGCCAGCAAGGAACCTTGTCCGCCGACACCTACTATCATAATATTCTTAGTCATTCTCGTTGCCCTCCAATGCTCCAAATGCACACAACTGCTGGCATACGCCACATCCTACACAATGAGTAGGATCAATTGTTGCCTTCTTATCCTTCATACTGATTGCAG
>JAFSGY010000021.1 GCA_017440575.1 Lachnospiraceae bacterium
AAGTAGAAGCATAATTACACACATTCTTTGATTGGAGGATATTAATATGGCTATCACAGCAGCAATGGTAAAAGAATTAAGAGAAATGACCGGTGCAGGTATGATGGACTGCAAGAAGGCTCTTAACGAGACTAACGGTAACATGGAAGAAGCAGTAGAATTTTTAAGAAAGAACGGACAGGCAAAGGCTGAAAAGAAAGCTAGCAGAATTGCAGCAGAGGGTCTTTGTAAGGTTGTCGTTGATGGCGATAAGACAGCAGCAGTTGTTGAAGTTAACTCTGAGACAGACTTCGTTGCTAAGAATGAAGAATTCCAGAATTATGTTGCAGCAGTAGCAGATCAGGCTCTTGCTACAACAGCTACAGATATCGATACATTCCTTGCAGAAGCATGGAAGGCAGATGCATCTAAGACAGTTAAAGAAGCATTAGTAGAGAAGATTGCAGTTATTGGTGAGAACTTATCTATCAGAAGATTTGAAAAGGTTGTAGCTGAAAATGGATGTGTTGTAACATATACACACGGCGGCGGAAGAATTGGTGTTATCGTTGAGGCAGATACAGCTGTTGTTAACGATGCTGTTAAGGAAGCTCTTACAAACATCGCTATGCAAATTGCTGCTTTAAATCCTAAGTATATCTCTACAGAGGAAGTATCAGAAGAGTACAAGGAGCATGAGAAAGCAATCATCGCTGAGCAGATTAAGAATGATCCTAAGATGGCTGGAAAGCCTGAAAAGGTTATCGAGGGTGCTGTAAACGGACGTCTTAACAAGGAATTAAAGGAAGTTTGCTTGCTTGAACAGGCATATGTAAAGGCAGAAGATGGCAAGCAGACAGTTAAGCAGTATATCGATGCTGTTTCTAAGGAGAATGGTACAACTGTTACTCTTAAGAAGTTTGTTCGTTTCGAAACAGGTGAAGGTATCGAAAAGAAGGTTGATGACTTCGCAGCAGAAGTTGCTGCTCAGGTTGCAGGAAACTAAAGTTTTTTTGATAAGTAATTATTTTGCTTATCAAGGTTAAATGATTTGATGAAATACAAGACACTGGAAGGCTTAGGCTTTTCAGTGTCTTTTTGTGTGTGCAAACGGATAAAGAGATGTGTTATTGGTGGAATATTCAGAATAGAGCTGGCAATGAATAGAAATTAACAAAATATTGTTGCCATATTGACACAAGAAAAGCTATAATATTAGTTAAGGGGAAAAGGAGCGAAATATGAGCTATATTCGTAAGCTTTTTTTAGTTATATTATCAGTAGTCATATACTGTTGTGCTGACAAGGGGATAACAGTTCATGCTGAGGCGATTAGTGGTGAGCTTGAAGTTATCATGATACTGAGTGAAGAGGAGATGCGTCCGTATTTGGATGAATTCGAGAAGAAATATCCGGGAGTAACCATAAAGTATATGGTTTGTCAAAACTATGAAGAAGATATGAAAAAGAGAATGGAAGAGGGAGATTATGGTGATGTTTTTTTCTTACCAAGTTTCCTGACGGAAGAGGACTTTTCAACATATCTTGAACCGATAGGAACCATGACGGCATTATCACAGAAATATAATTTTATGGAGCAGAGTTGTCAGATTAATGGAGTGGTTTATGGAGTACCTTCGTATGCCTATTTGTCAGGAATTCTTTACAATAAAGAAGTATTTCATAAAGCAGGTATTACAGAACTTCCAAAAACCATAGATCAATTTATAGAGTCTATGCATCTGATTGAACTCCATACAGATGCGATTCCGTTTTATACAAACTATAGAGATGAATTTGTATTAAAGTTTTGGGAAACATTTCCATATATTGAGATGACTGGAGATGCAGGATATCGGTATGGTGACTTTCTGAATGATGTGAATCCTTATCGTGATGGAACTTCACATTATAAGGTGTATCGTATGTTGTATGATATGGTAGAACTTGGATATACGGAAGATGGCGATTCCACCATAGATTGGGCAGAGTCTAAGAAGCTGTTAAATGAAGGGAAGATTGGTTGTGTTGCAATAGGCTCGTGGGCAGTGTCACAGTTTAAACAGGCAGGAGAATATGCAGATAATATTGGATTTATGCCTTTTCCTAATACAGTAGATGGGAAACAGTACATGACTGCATATACGGATTATAATTATGGGATTAGCGCTAATACAGATAATAGAACAGCTGCAAAGGCTTTTATTGCATATATGCTGGAG
Organism: Lachnospiraceae bacterium; assembly: GCA_017440575.1. Taxonomy (GTDB): domain Bacteria; phylum Bacillota; class Clostridia; order Lachnospirales; family Lachnospiraceae; genus COE1. The sequence continues at coordinate 2,202 of JAFSGY010000021.1, forward strand.
GAGTCAGGATTTGCATTGGAGCATGAGAATCTGTCTATTGTAAAGACAGATCCTTATCCGGATACTTATGAACTGAATGAGAATACTGTCATTCAAAGTAATGCCGTAGCGGCTGGCCAGAATTATCAATTATTATTAACATTGCAGAAGGACTTGAATTTGCCGAACCAGAGAGAGATTCAAAGGGTAATTGATGCAGCAAGGGGGAAAAGCAATGAAAACTTTGATGACATTATGAATGACTGGAACCGTCGCTGGGAAGCAAACAGACCAGATGGTATTGTGGCAGATGTTGGAATTAATGGAAAAGTATCAGAAGGGGTTGTATTTGACAATTCTATCGTACAATTTTCAGATGTAGAAAAGAAATTTTTGTTAAAAAATCCGACACTTAAAATAGGATTTTTACAGAATATGGCACCGTTATCTTATGAACGGAATGGTTATTTTTGCGGAGCAGCATATGAGATATGTAATCTGATTGCAGAAAAAACAGGTCTTCATATGTCATATTATGGTTATCAGAATGCAGATGAATTGGTACAGGCTTTGGTACATGGCGAGATTGATATGGCGGCAGGACTTGAAAAGACGGTAGCGCATGAAGGATTGATTAAATATTCCAAGAATTATTTTGATTACTATAATGTTATAATTGTAAATGAAACGGTCGAAGCAAACAAGTTGGAAGGCAAGATTGCAGCTATGCCTTATGGTGAGCCAAATATATATTGGAATGCGATAGAAAGAAAGAGTACACATAGCAGTGTGGGAGATTGTGTTGAGGCAGTACAGGATTTAAAGGCAGATTATACGATTACCAATCACTATAGTGCAAATTATTATGTGCGTGATAGAGAGTGTAAAAATGTTGAAATACTTCCTTACACCAGTGCAGGAGCGTTATATCTTGGTTTTGCAGGAAATACAGATGCTACATTAATTGCGATTTGTAATAAATGTATTTATAGTATTGCAAACGGTGATATGGAGATTGCTCTGATTAAATATATGGAGCCTCCTGTTAAGTCGGTGACGATAAGACGTTTTATTGAAACAAATATGATGCTGTGTTTTGGAATTTCCTTGGCATTTTTCCTTGTAATTGTTACAGGTATTACTGTAATTATGATTGAAAAGGACAGAAGTAATAAAAAACATGAGCTGGATGTGAAACGATACGAGCTTTTGGCTTCACTTGCGGATGAGTATATGTTTGAATATGATTGTGAAAAAAATCAGATTGTCTTTGATAAGAAATTTGTTACGACTTTTGGTTTTGGGGGAACAATCAATCGAAATGAATATCATAATAGTAATCCTGCCTTGACCAGATTTTTAGAGCAGATTGATAGGATAATTGAGATAGAAGAAGAGTCTGCCATTACATTTAGCATGAAGAAAGGAAATGGAGTAAAGGCATGGTATCGACTAATAACATCACGAATTACAGACAAAAGTGGAAAGACTGTTCGTTTGTTGGGAAAACTTGTTAATGTGCAGAAGGAAATGGAAGAGATGCAGAACTTCCAAAACAAGGCAGAACGAGATGTATTGACTCAATTATATAATAGAGATGGATTTAATAAACGAATACCAGAGGTTGTATCGGATGTCATGCTTGCAGTAATTGATTTGGACAATTTCAAAACAGTAAATGATACCTTGGGACATACAGGTGGCGATTATTGTTTGATGCTGCTTACAAGGCAGTTACTTGACACCATGGGAGAAAAAGCGGTCATAGGAAGATATGGCGGTGATGAGTTCATGCTAGCAATTAGAGGGGCAACAGTAGAGGAGTGCAAGAATTTGCTGGAGCAGCTGGTGCATAAAATGGATATGGAAGTTACTTATCAGGAGAATAGGATGAGAATATCCATAAGCCTGGGTGCAGCATACAGTAAAGGTGCAATCAAAAGGGATGAATTGTTTGAAAAAGCAGACGAGGCATTATATAGAACAAAAGAAAAAGGTAAAAATGGTTATCATATAGAAGTTTGTAAATAATAAACAATATTTTTAGGGATAGAATAGAGAAAGAAATCCCAGGGAAGGATAGTATGGAACGTGTAAAAGAGGAATTTGTATCGAAAAACAGTCAGGAATATAGGCTGAAAAAAATTGTAAAAAATTCTCACATCTCATTAGTGGTGGGAACGATACTGCTGATTCTATTTATTCTTGCAAGTGTACTGATGATTAGGGTTTCAGATGCTTGTCTGGAAAGTACCATGTATTTGAACCAGTATAGACTTGGATCAAAGGCTCTGACCTATGCAGTGCAGGCATATGCAGTAACTGGTGACCGGCAATATTATGATGATTATATGAAGGAACTGAATGAAGATAGGAATCGAGATATTGCATGGTATGGGTTAGAGCAGAATGATATTAAGGTACGGGAATGGGAGGCACTTAGAGAGATTGCAAGTCTGTCCAATGGTTTGATACCTCTAGAAGAGGAAGCTATGAAGGCAGTGGAGAATGGAGATATTGGTTCTGCAACAGCTTTTGTATTTGGAGCAGAGTATGGGGATACCATTCAAAAAATCAATGATTTGACAGATAGGACGATTGTAGAGATTCAGAACCGTATGGATAGGGAAAAACAGTTTATTTTGCTAGTTCAGGCTGGATTGGGGATTGCATTTTTGATTTATTTCATACATATGATACTTCAGAGTGTGAGGACGTTGCAGTTTTCTGTTCGTGAGTTATTAACACCTATACTCAAGGTATCAGAGCAGATGATAATTATGTCAAAGGGAAATCTGCATACAAGGCTGGATTTGGAGGCTGATGACAGTGAAGTTGGGCAGATGGTAGCAGCAATTGATACCATGAAATTGAATCTTGTTAATATTATTGATGAGATTTCGTTTATACTAGAGCAAATGGGCTTGGGCAATTATAATGTTACCATTAGCCAAAAATATGTTGGTGAGTTCATTCAAATAAAGGATTCGTTATTACAAATTGTTGAGGAAATGCGACATACAGTAGGAACGGTACAGGGAGCGTCAAAGGAATTGGATAGTGGTTCTGGACAGCTTGCAAGGGCGGCAGAAGAGCTTGCGATTTCCTGTACTTCGCAGGCAACACAGGTATCGGATTTGATGATGTTGTTAGATTTTTTGGAGCAGAATATTGTTAGTGATGAAAAGGATGCGGAAGAAGCTGTGAAAATATCCAATACTTCTCATTCGGTTCTTGAAATAAGCAATGCAAAGCTTAATGAACTTAAGAGAACAATGCAGTCTATTATGAATGCGGTTATGAAGCTTAACGAGGTAATGATAGCGAGTGGAGAAGAGGAATTGATTCAGGAGGTTAACTCGGAAATTGAAAAAGGTATCTTTATAACAGAGGAAGCATCTGCTAATATGGAAGATGTACTTGTTGGGGCAGAAGAGACAACTAGCAGAATCGATAACATTGTAAAAAATCTTCAGGCAGAGATGCAAAGTATTGAACAGATACAGGAGAGTATAGCTGTGGTAGCGGGGGTTGTAGATAATAACTCGGCTATTTCACAGGAAACAGCGGCAATTAGTGAAGAACAGAAAAGTCAGGCAGAATCATTGGTACAATTATTGAATAAGTTTCATATATAATAATAAATGGGCCTGTGTTGTATACAGGTCCTTTTTTTTAAAAGGAGAGAAAATATGATATTTGATGTATTTAAAGGGTTGATGATTCCCTTTGCGGGAACAACATTAGGAGCAGCATGTGTATTCTTTATGAAAAAGAAAATGAGTCTGAGCGTGCAGAAAGCGCTGACGGGATTTGCAGCAGGAGTTATGGTAGCAGCATCTATCTGGAGTCTTATTATTCCAGCAATGAATCAGGCAGAGCATATGGGAAAGTTGGCGTTTATGCCAGCGGTTATAGGATTTTGGATTGGGATTTTTTTTCTGTTAGTGCTTGACCACATTATCCCACATCTTCACTTGAGTAGTGAAAAAGCAGAAGGACCAAAGAGTCAATTCCAAAGAACAACGATGCTGGTGTTAACGGTTGCGTTGCATAATATACCGGAGGGAATGGCAGTTGGTGTTGTTTATGCAGGATTATTAGCAGGTAATATGCAGATTACAGTAATGGGAGCATTGGCTTTGTCGCTTGGTATTGCAATTCAGAATTTCCCAGAGGGAGCCATTATTTCCATGCCATTACGAGCAACAGGAATGAAGAAGTCAAAGGCTTTTGGTTATGGATTGCTTTCGGGAATTGTGGAGCCTATTGCAGCTTTACTTACTATTCTGGCAACGAGTTTTATCGAACCTGCATTGCCATATTTGTTGAGTTTTGCAGCAGGTTCTATGATATATGTAGTAGTAGAAGAGCTTGTGCCGGAAATGGCGGAGGGGGAACATTCTAATATTGGAACAATATTTTTTGCAGTAGGTTTTACTGTAATGATGAGTCTAGATGTGGCACTGGGATAACGTGTTGCATAATATGAATAGTAAACCACCACGAATACAGATATAAAAGCCGTCTCCGTGGTGGTTTTTATGTGACAGGAAATTGCAGTTACGTAGTGGTAGTTAGACAAGAATTTCGTAAGAAATTCTTGCTAAAGTGCGTGCGCTGGCACGCACTATTTTTAGTCAGATATTCTGTTTAAAGTAAAGTCGTCCACAGTTCCCCAGCTCTTAGCGTTACAGCTCATGCGGACGCCAATCGTAAGAGTGCCATCTGTAACTTTAATCTCGGAAATCGTAGGCTCTTGCCAGTTGGCATAGCCATTTACCATGAAAGAAGCAGTCTTTTCCTCGTCGTTAGTTATTGCATACAGTTCAAGTACGGAGTCTGTTGACATGTCACCACCCTGAGCGTAGGCGATTAGTTGATAGGTACCAGGCTCTAAGTTGGTGAATTCCTGCTCGATGGCAAATTCCATGTCTGCTTCTGACCAGAAGTGATATGCTGTATCACCGGAGTGCGCATCAGCAGTTTTTTTCTGGAAATCAGTAGGATTCTTTTCGCCGGCATATGTAATATTCCACATAGAGGTATCAGTATCTTCGAAGCTTGGATTCTGAACAAAGTTCATCATAATCACATCAATGTAACAAGTGACAGTGGTTCCGTCTTCCAGAGTACCTGTAACCTCATATGTGCCGCCAATGGTTGTGTCGATAGCAGTAAGCTGCGCTTCGTCCCATGTAACGGCAGCTTGTTCCTTTACAGAACGGTCGTTATAGATAACATCAATCGTTTCAGGAAGAGTGATTTTGCTGCCTACATTGCAGGAAAGGTATAGCTCTGGAATAAAGTCTATGGCAAGTGGAGCGGTTGTACCATGTTCTAAGTATTTGAACACGTTCAAGGAAGCAAGAGGATGACCGTCGAAATCAAACATGGCCTGATTATCCCATGAGCAGCCACCATAATATAATCCAGCATCATCAGGGTCGTAATCACCTGCAAAGCTGCTTGCCCAACCACTTCCATATTTTTCCCAAATAGGTGAATTGTCGGCAGTAGCTTTGCCTACAGGAATCCATGTACCTTCCCAGTAGAATATACCAAGAACACCGACCTCATTTGCAGCCGCACAAATATCTCGGATTATGGTAGCTTGACTTTGTACAGTAGCGGCATATCCTTCGACAAGGTCTCCATTACCACTTATATTGTTTCCACAGCCGTCACCATCCTCTGAGGTATAGCAATAAGAAGTCTCTGCAATAACAACCTTTTTACCATATTTCTCCTGAATGTTTTGGGCTACAGTCTGCATGTTTTCAGGAGTGCCATGCCAAAATGGATAATAAGACATTGCAAAAATGTCGTAATCAACACCGAAATTCAATAAATTCATGGCAATGCGGTCGATTTTATCAGCCTCGTTTATATCTGTATAATGTACGGCAATCTGAATGTCTTTTCCATAGGTTTCGGATATTTCACGAACAGCACGGCTTCCGGAAGAAAGAAGGTTCATAACACTTGGAAGAAGTGTTTCTCCGGACATACCATTGTTTATTTCGTTACCAATCTGCACCATTCCTACATTTACACCTGCATCGAGAATCTCAGAAAGACTTTCTTTGGTAAAATCGTAAAGCGCATCACATTTTTCGTCTGCACTCATACCTTCCCATGCCTTTGGTGCATGCTGTCTCTTTGGATCAGCCCAAAAGTCAGAATAATGAAAGTCAATACATACCTTCATGCCATATTTTGTAGCACGTTTACCAAGCTCAATGGCTGTAGGAACATCGTTATTACCGCCGCCATAGCCATTACCGTTTTCGTCATATGGGTCATTCCAAACACGCAAACGAATATAATTTACACCAGATTGTGCAAGTGTCATGAATACATCTTGCTCTTCGCCATCATAGTTATAATAAGTAACTCCACTGTTTTCGTTTACGAGTACAGCAGAAGCGTCCATGCCACGAATGAAGTCGTCTGAAATGCCTGAGATTGGTTCCAGATAGATTGATGATTCTTCCGAAGCATCTGGAAGAGGGAAGGTGGTTACATCGATTTGTTCCACATTTGGAGTGGAAGCAGCATCTGTTACGGTGTTTTCTAAGAGAGTTGCTTCTGTGCACACGGTCTCTGTAGCGGATTCGGTGGTAACAGTAGACTGCGGAGTTTCGGCAGAAGTGGTATTTTTTGAACCACAACCTGCCAATGTTGCCGAAACAAGACTGGCACTGATACAAAGTGCCAGAAGCTTTTTACGATATCGTTTCATAAATAATCCTCCATGATTTGTTTTTTTTAGATACCATGATTACGCATTAAGCATCAGAGTATGACATATTTACCAAATGATTCTTAGAGCTATTTGATAAATTGATTATGCGGATATTATACCATAAAAAGAATAAAACAAGTGAAATTTCAAGCATCATGGTTTATTATGCATGGAAATTGAAATAATATAGCATAAATTAGTTGTACTATATTGAAATTTGGGTATAAGAATACGGAAGATAAAAAAATTGTTATACAATTTATACAATTTCGATGCTTTTGGGATATTGTATAGTGTATAAACAGCGAAAAATGGGTATTTCTTTGTTGTAAAAAAATAAATAAAAAAAGATACAATTTCTTGTTGACATCTTCGAAATGGAGTGATAAGATAATCTTCGTCGCTGAGGAAAACCGATAAAGCGACACAAAACTTCTTTCTTTTCGAAATGTGAAAATAAAAAAGTTAAAAAAGTGCTTGACAGGAAACGCTGACTTGTGATATTCTATCAGAGTTGCGCCTGACAAGGTAAAACAAAGAAAAATACAGAACATTGACAAATAAACAGTAATGCAACCCTGAAAATTCTATTGAGAAAACGAACCTTTAGGTTCATGGTTCAAAAGGAACCATTCGATGAATATTCAGAGAACAAATCCTTTATAAACAGCAAGTAAAATTG
>JAFSGY010000022.1 GCA_017440575.1 Lachnospiraceae bacterium
AAGCGTTATGTTTATCACGATGAGGTGATATAGTAATTGGGGAAACGGATAAACAAAGGGGAAAATTAGTAAGTTATAGCATCTATTTAAATGTGTAAAGGGAAAGATGTAAAAGGGAACCAAATGTGTAAAAGGGAATTCAAGGACGTGTAAGGGGAACACGGAAATTGGGGAATTCAAAAAAAAGTGTAAAAGGATTGAAACGTAATAAAAAAAGAGGGCTGTTGGGGAACGGGCTTCTTTTTTTATGCGTAATTATTCAGTACCTTCATAATTACGATGCAAAAACAGGCACAACAATAAGCATATACTGCATGTGCCTGTTATTATGTCAGCCTTCTAATACCGCCTTATTCTGTGCGTTACTATTCAAATACCATAACGGTTACGGAATGTGGTGCAAATGTATAGTTATATCCTTCTGCTTTATAATCCTCTGTACTTTCCAAAGGAACAACGTTCTGTGGCTGTTCAAAGGTATTTTCTGTGGTCAATGCATAATCATGCAATGAGGTTATGTTAACCTTACTCTTTGGTTCACCATCAATCAAAATCTCTGTATCCTTTGCCTCGCCGGTCAGATTTACAACCTTTAAGATTGTCTTATTCTGCTCGATACTTGCTGTCACATAAAGTTCTTCCAATTCAGGAAGTCTGTCTGTTACATCGTTCCAAAGCACACCATTGACATAAGTCTTGATGTGACGTTCTTTAATCTCTAATCGCAATGTATATTCAATATCCTCAACATGGAAGATACGATGTGAAATGGTAGAGCCCCTTCCATTATAAATTGTAGTAAGGTTGCAGTCCCAGTTATCCCAACCGCCGAACTCCCATTGAATCTTATCGCCTTTTTCATTTTCACCAAAGAAAATCTTCAAGCCTTTTCTTCCAGCTGTTCTCTGGAAATGGAATTCAAGAGTATAATCACTGCTGTCAATACTTCCAAGTACATTTTCCAGATTCTCTGTTGTAATTGCAAGCTCCGGCAGCTGTGTGACTGCTCCGGTTGTGTGATCGGTCAGCTTCAGATCCCAGATACGACCCTCTACATCATTTCCGATAATCGAAAGCTTTCCTGCAATATTCTTGTTATCTGTTAGTGAAATAATCTCATCTAAGTTCTCAAGCTCAAAGCGAACTGCATCACTTCCCTGATGCTCCATAAACATTTTCTGCACATAATAGTTTGGCGTTTTTACGATTTCATGATTATTAAACCACAGCATATCCGGTGCCCAATTAATATAATCCACGTTACAAAGCATTGGTGCATAGCATGCAAGAGCAACTGCCTTAGAACGCTCTAAATGTGTCATGTAAGCAGCCTCAACAATCGCATTGTAATATGTATTCCCCCATGACGCATATTCTCCAAGGAATACCTTCGGACCATTTTCATCATAATCCTCATAATGGTGCATATTCGCAAGGAACCACTCCGGTGATGAATAATAATGCTCGTCTACCAAATCAGAACCATACTGCTTTGCAGACGTCCATCCTGCCTCATAACCTTCGCCTACCGCAAAAGGACCTGCTGTATTAATAATCTTAATATCCGGATATTTCTCACGAATTGCATTGTGGAACTGAGGATATCTCTCAAAGAAGCCCTCTCCGATTTCTTCATTTCCAATTCCCAGATATTCCATGTGAAAAGGCTTCTCATGCCCCATTTCTTTTCGAATGCTTCCCATCGGAGTAGATGCATCACCATTTGCAAATTCAATTAAGTCAAGAGCCTCCTGTACCCATGCACCAAGCGCTTCCATCGGAACACCTTCACCCTTATGAGGGTTAAAACCTCCCGGAAGTACCGGTAACGGCTTTGCACCAATGTCCTCACAGAAGCAGAAATACTCATAATAGCCTAAACCAAGGGTCTGATTATAGCCCCAGTTATTTCTCCACGTTGGTCGTTCTTCAATCTTCCCTAAAGTTCGTTTCCAGCGATACATGGAATTACGGTCATGGTCATTGAGACTACCGTCATGTGTCAGACAGCCACCCGGAAAGCGCATGAACTTCGGCTTCATTTCACCAAGCGCCTCCGCAATGTCCTTACGAAGACCGTTTTCTCTTCCCATAAAGGTATCTGTCGGGAATAGAGAAACCATATCCAAATCACAAACACACTCATCACCAAAGGTCAGTACAAGTCTTCCCACTGCCGTTGTGTCTGTTGCCTTTACCTTACACGCATACTTCGTCCAGTCATTTCCCTGAATCTCCAAAGTATTCTTTGCATATACCGTTCCTGCATCATCTGTAACAGAAACGGTAAGCCGTACCTTTTTCTCAGCTCTTGCATAAACACTAAAAAGATATGTCTTTTCCGCTTCCACATAGATTCCGGTGTTAAAGCCAAGGTTACGGATATACGCATCCTTTTCAGCTTTTACATGAAGGTAATGTGTATTCTCTTCGTTTAACGGATTCTGTGTGCAAATCTCCCATTCTGTATTCACAGACTTCTCCCATGCCGTCAGTGCATGATATTCCTTTCTGTCAATCTCACAAAATTCAAAGGAACGATTCTGCACAAGCTCTGCATACAAACCACCGTCTGCCGCATGATTGATATCCTCAAAAAACAAGCCATATAAATCACCCAGCTTCTTGTAGGATTCTTTTTCATAAATCTTAATTTTCTTCATTTATGTAACCCCCAATTTATCATTATATTATTTAAGGTTGGAAGAATACGCTCCCCCAACCTTATCTTTTTATTTTAATCCCATAACCAATATAATCAGAATCATACATGGAATCACATATGTTACATAGCCCTTAAGCCATCTTGGCATTTTCATGCCTTCACCGGTATTTACCTCTTCTAAATACTTATCATAGCCCCAGCCCCACTTAGTAACACAGAATACCAAAACGATTAAAGAACCTATTGGTAATAACAGATTGCTGACAATAAAATCTTCTAAGTCTAACACTGTACTATCGATACCTCTTGGTTGAAAATCACTCCATACATTGTAACCTAATACACATGGCATAGAAGCAATCAAAATGATAATACCGTTTATAAAAGAAGCCTTCTTTCTGCTCATATTCCACTTATCTATCCAACATGCAATAATATTTTCAAATACTGCAATAATCGTAGAGAAAGAAGCAAACGTCATAAACAGAAAGAACAAGGTTCCCCAAATACGTCCTCCGGGCATTGCACTAAACACATTAGGTAATGTTACAA
>JAFSGY010000023.1 GCA_017440575.1 Lachnospiraceae bacterium
ACCGCACTTTTCGGTGCGGTATTTGACTGAAATAATAAAATTAAACTGAAAGGCTGATTTTTTATGAGTAAAAAACCTGTTGCTTTAATTATTATGGACGGTTTTGGCTACAATGCTTCTGATTACGGCAATGCCATTACTGCTGCAAACACACCTAATCTCGACAAGTACATGCAGGGTCCTAACACTTTAATCGGTGCAAGCGGACTTGATGTAGGACTTCCTGACGGTCAGATGGGTAACTCAGAGGTAGGTCATACAAATATCGGTGCAGGCAGAATTGTTTACCAGATGCTCGTTAAGATTTCAAAGTCAATCAAGGACGGCGATTTCTTTGAAAACAAGGCTCTCGTACAGGCTATGAACAACTGTAAGGAAAAGAATTCTGCACTTCATTTATTTGGTTTATTATCTGATGGTGGTGTTCATAGCCATAATACACATTTATATGGTTTATTAGAGCTTGCTAAGAAGAATGGCTTAGATAAGGTATATGTACATTGCTTTTTAGATGGACGTGATACACCTCCAGCATCCGGTAAAGGATTTGCAGAAGATTTGGAAGCTAAGATGGCTGAAATCGGTGTAGGTAAGATTGCTTCTGTAATGGGACGTTACTATGCAATGGACAGAGATAACAACTATGACCGCGTACAGCTTGCATACAATGCAATGGTGAATGGAGAAGGTGAGACAGCAGTATCTGGCCCTGCAGCTATTCAGCAGTCTTATGATAACGACAAGACAGATGAGTTCGTAATGCCAACGGTTGTTACAGAAAATGGACAGGCAATTGCTACCATTAAGGATGGCGATTCTGTTATCTTCTTTAACTTCAGACCTGATAGAGCTAGAGAAATTACAAGAGCATTCTGTGATAACGATAGCGAGTTCCAGGGATTTGAAAGAAAGAGACCAGAAGTTACTTTCGTATGTTTCTCAGAGTATGATCCAACAATCCCTAACAAGTCTGTTGCATTCCACAAGATTGCAGTAACCAATACTTTTGGTGAATGGCTTGCAGCTAATAATATGACACAGGCAAGAATCGCTGAGACAGAGAAGTATGCTCATGTAACATTCTTCTTTAACGGTGGTGTAGAAGAACCAAATAAAGATGAGGAAAGAGTACTTGTTCCTTCTCCAAAGGATGTAGCTACTTATGATCTTAAGCCGGAGATGAGCGCTTATGCTGTTTGTGATAAGTTGACAGATGCAATTAAGTCCGGAAAATATGATGTAATTATCATTAACTTTGCAAACCCTGATATGGTAGGCCATACAGGTGTAGAAGATGCCGCAATCAAGGCTGTAGAAGCTGTTGATGAGTGCGTAGGAAAGGCAGTTGAAGCAGTTCTTTCTGTTGATGGCACAATGTTTATCTGTGCTGACCACGGTAATGCAGAACAGCTTGTTGATTATGAAACAGGTGCCCCATTTACAGCACATACAACCAATGAGGTTCCATTTATCTTAGTAAACTATGACAAGGATTACACATTAAGAGAAGGTGGATGTCTTGCAGATATCGTTCCTACGTTAATTGAAACAATGGGAATGACACAGCCAGCTGAAATGACAGGAAAGTCATTATTAATCAAGAAATAAGAACAAGATGAAAAATCAATCGTATAAATTGAGCTAAGTATAATATTGCTGTAGTAAGCATGTTATACTTAGCTTTTTTGGTAT
>JAFSGY010000024.1 GCA_017440575.1 Lachnospiraceae bacterium
CTTGCATGTGATTCACTTTGATGCGCATGCAGATTTACGAGATGATTACCTTGGTGCGAAGCTTTCTCATGCGACAGTGCTTCATAGAGTATGGGACATTATTGGTGATGACAGAATCTATCAGTTTGGAATCCGTAGTGGTGAGCGTGCAGAATTTCGTTGGGGAAGCGAGCACGTACATACGCAAAAGTTTAATTTTGACGGACTAGAGGAAGTTATCGAGAAGTTAAAGGGTAAGCCGGTTTATTTTACGATAGATTTGGATGTATTAGACCCATCTGTTTTTCCGGGAACAGGTACACCGGAGGCAGGGGGTGTGACGTTTGTACAGCTTTTAGAAGCCATATTAAAGGTTGGAGAGCTGAATATCGTAGGCTGTGATATCAATGAGCTGTCGCCATTACTGGATGCAAGCGGAGCATCAACAGCTGTTGCCTTAAAGGTATTACGAGAGCTTTTGTTGAAGCTTGAGGAACGATATATTAGAAATTAGGAGGACATAGAGAATGGGAAGAGTGTTAATTATCGGTTGTGGTGGAGTTGCAAGTGTTGCAATTCATAAGTGCTGCCAGAACAGCGAGGTATTTGAGGAGATTATGATTGCCAGCAGAACCAAGTCAAAGTGTGATGCATTGAAAGCAAAGCTTGATGGAGGAAAGACCAAAATTGAAACAGCACAGGTAGATGCAGACAACGTGGATGAAGTAATTGCCTTGATTAAGAGCTATAAGCCGGATTTGGTTATGAATATTGCACTTCCGTATCAGGATTTAACGATTATGGATGCATGTCTTGCATGTGGTGTAAATTATATGGATACAGCGAACTATGAGCCGGAAGATATTGAAGAGCCGGAATGGAAGGCTGCTTATGAAAAGAGATGTAAAGAGGAAGGCTTCTCTGCTTATTTTGATTATTCTTATCAGTGGGCATACAAGAAGAAGTTTGAAGAAGCAGGCTTAACAGCACTTCTTGGTTCAGGTTTTGACCCGGGTGTAACACAAGCATATTGTGCTTATGCATTAAAGCATGAATTTGATGAGATTGATACCATTGATATTTTGGACTGTAACGGTGGCGACCATGGTTATCCATTTGCAACCAATTTTAATCCTGAGATTAATTTAAGAGAGGTGTCAGCACCGGGAAGCTATTGGGAGAATGGTCACTGGGTAGAGGTTCCGGCAATGAGCATTAAGAGAGAATATAATTTCGACCAAGTAGGACAGAAGGATATGTATCTTCTTCATCATGAGGAAATTGAATCTCTTGCAAAGAACATTCCGGGTGTAAAGAGAATTCGTTTCTTTATGACCTTTGGACAGAGCTATTTAGACCATATGAGATGTTTAGAGAACGTAGGAATGCTTTCTACAACACCAATCAATTATGAAGGTAAGGAAATCGTTCCAATCCAGTTCTTAAAGGCATTATTACCAGACCCTGCAAGCTTAGGACCACGTACAAAGGGTAAGACCAACATTGGCTGTATTTTCACCGGTAAGAAGGATGGAAAAGAGAAGACCTTTTACGTATATAATGTATGTGATCATCAGGAATGCTATCAGGAAGTTGGTTCACAGGCGATTTCTTATACAACAGGCGTACCTGCTATGATTGGTGCGATGATGTTACTTACAGGAACATGGAATAAACCGGGTGTTTATACGGTAGAAGAGTTTGATCCGGATCCATATATGGAGGCGTTAAATAAGTGGGGGTTGCCATGGCAAGTTAGTTATGAGCCTGTTTTGGTGGATTAAGAGGTAATTATGAATAAACCAGCTATTTATAAAGAAGTAAACACTCCATGCTATATTGTGGATGAAGCCTTGTTGAAGAAAAACTTAGAAATTCTGCGTCATGTCTGTGATGAAACGGGATGCAAGATTTTGCTGGCGCAGTAGGCTTTTTCGATGTATTATTTTTATCCGCTGATTGGGAAGTATCTAGATGGTGCGACGGCAAGTGGCTTATATGAGGCAAAGCTTGCAGCAGAGGAGCTTTGTAATCAGGAGATAGAGGATATTAGTGGAAGGATGAAGAGATGTGAGAATCACATCTTTTCTCCTGCTTACCCGGAAAAGGATATGGACGAGATTCTTTCTATCTGTGACCATCTGGTATTCAATTCCTTTGCACAATGGGAAAAGTATCGGGAAAGAGCATTGGCAGCAGGTAAGGAGTGTGGGCTTCGTATCAATCCGGAGCGCTCTACACAGGACCATGCGATATATGACCCTTGTTCGGTTGGCTCTCGTCTCGGTGTAACCCTTGCGAACTTTAAGCCGGAGCTGTTAGAGGGGCTGTCAGGGCTTCATTTTCATTGTCTGTGTGAGCAGAATGTGGATGCCTTAGAAATGACCTTAGAAGCAGTAGAAGAGAAATTTGGAACTTATCTACATCAGATGAAGTGGCTGAACTTTGGCGGTGGACATCATATCACGAGAGCAGACTATGATGTGGATAAGTTAATAACGGTTATTAAGCGTATTCAGGAGAAATATCAGGTTCAGGTTTATTTAGAACCGGGTGAGGCTGTGGCTTTAAATGCAGGCTTTTTAGTAACAACAGTAGAGGAAATTGTCGACAATGTGAAGCAGATAGCGATTCTCGATACTTCCGCAGCGTGTCATATGCCGGATGTTATCGAAATGCCTTATCGTCCGCCATTAATCGATTCTGGCGAGGCAGGAGAAAAGCCATATACTTATACGCTTGGAGGGCCAACCTGTCTGGCAGGAGATGTGATTGGTGAGTATTCCTTTGATGTGCCGTTACAGGTTGGTGACAGACTTGTGTTTGGCGATATGGCAATCTATTCCATGGTGAAGAATAACACCTTTAACGGTATGGCACTTCCTGATATTGTGGCACTGCATGAGGATGGAAGCTACAAAGTAGTCAAGCATTTTGGGTATGAGGACTTTAAAATGAGGCTCTAGGGTTACTGGAACAGAATAAACAGTAGCACTCTGGGAAAAAGAGGAAACGCAATGAATATATTGGAAAAAGAGAAAAACTACCGTCTTGGTGGAAGACATACCTGGCAGAAAGGGATTTTATATCTGGCTTATTCTGCTTCCTATATGGAGTTTTGCTGTGAAGGTGCATGCACTGTAACAGCAGAACTGGTTTCTGACGGAATACCGGAAGGTAAGGAATATACTACTTGGGCAGCAGTGTTCGTTAATGATGAAGAACAGCCAAGCAGACGATTTGAGCTGCAAAAGGGAACAAATACATATACCTTATATGCAGCGGAGCAAAAAGAAAATGTAAAAATCCGCCTCATGAAATATTCTGAGGCAGCTTTTTCTTCTTTGGGAATCAAGGCAATTCATGTGGAAGGCGGGGCAATTCTTCCGCCGCCACAAGCGCCGGAGAAGCTGATTCAGTTTATTGGTGACTCGATTACTTGTGGATATGGTATTGAAGGAATGGTCAATGTGGATGTGTTTAACACTACGCAGGAGAATCCTTGGAATGCCTATGCATGCCGTACAGCAAGACTTTTGAATATGGATTTTGAATTAGTAAGCTGGAGCGGAAATGGTGTGATTAGTCACTATGTAGATGAGACGGTAAATGAGCAACGTCATGATAAGCCATGGATGCAGGAGCTTTATCCTTATAGTGACCGAGAACTGGAGGAACGTCTTGGAAAATCAGAAGCAGAACTTACCGTTTGGAATACAGAGCATGAGCCGGATGTGATTGTGGTACATTTAGGAACGAATGACGGCAGCTTTACTAGATTTATCGAAGAACGAAATGTGTTATTTGTAGAAGCCTATATGGCATTCTTACAGCAGATTAGAGCATTGCATAAAGAGGCGCCGATTATCTGTATGCTTGGTGTTATGCGACAGGAATTGAATGATCAGGTTGCAAAAGCAGTAGCCTTAACCAGACAACAGGGAGATGGCAATGTGTATTTTATTGACGTTCCTCTTGCAAGAGATTGGGACGGATTAGGTACGGATAATCATCCAAGCCCAAGAACACAGGAGAAAATGGCAGAGCTACTTGCACAGTATATACATTTTCTTGTGGATTAAAAATGGGTATTTTGGATTTGAACGATTGATGTTTGCAATAGAAAAAGCTTCCATTAGAGATTGAAAAACTCTATGGAAGCTTTTTTATGTATGCAGAATCATTTTAATATGACGTAATTAAGCTTTATTTTCATTGCGACAAAAAATAGTAGTTTTTGTAACATCAATTCTTTCCGTTTCTAAAATAATTTCTCCAATGGAATCTGCCTCAATGTGACCACATATCGGATTCTTCACACTATCAATATGTCCTTTTATGGTTGCCTGAACCTCACTGTTTTCAAAGGCAAGATCGCAACCTTCTAAAGTACAGTCCTCTAATACAAGTCCCTTGCAATAGCAAAATGGCTGTGTACCGATAATATGGCAGCGCACAAGCTTTAGATTCTCAGAATACCAGCCTAAGTATTCGCCACGGACAACAGAATCCTCTACGGTAACATTCTTACCATGCCAAAAGGCATCCTTGGTATTCAGGTTTGAGTTACGAATCGTAACATTTTCAATGTATTGGAAGGAATATTTTCCGGTCATCGTAAAGCTATCAATATCCATATTTTTACATTCAAAAAATGGATACTCAGAGGTTAAGGTGCACTCTGAAATCTGCATATTCTGACAGCGCCATCCAAATTCCGGCGATACAATGGTGCATTCATGAAGGCGGATATTCTGACATTCGCGAAGTACCTTGATACCGTTCATAGTAGCCTGTTCCAACGTGATACCGTTGTCATACCATAATGCGGCACGACAGCCCTCTGTCATGGTAATATCACGAATTACGGTATTGTTACAGTGCCAAAAAGGATAACGCAGATTGAAGTAACAGCGTTCAACTAAAAGGTTGTTGGTTTCCTTTAAGGCAGATTCTCCATCAGCCGGACCATCAAAGGTGCAGTCTGTAACCGAAGCATCATGGATTCCATAAAGTGCACGTTCTTCATCATAGGTTTTGTTTGAGAAGTTCATGAAAAGTCCTCCCCTTTCTTTGTCAAAAAGCTCGAAAACCGTTACGATTTTCGAGCCTTTCCGCTTTGTTAAGAAAAATTAATATTCACAAGCTGCTTCTTCGCCATTTAATACGCGAAGTGCACCTTGTGCAAGTGCAAGAAGCTCGTCCTCACCTGCGTAGATTACGAAGTCAGCAATCCAGCCACACATTTTCTGTAAAGCATCACAGGTAGTCTTGTTGTAAGCGATACCACCAGTCAGGATAATCTTATCAACCTTTCCTTCCAGTACGCAAGCCATAGAACCAATATCCTTTGCAATTTGATAGTGGAATGCATCTAATACCATCTTTGCTTCCTCATCACCAGAAGTAGCTCTCTGTGTTACGGTACGAGCATCGTTTGTTCCAAGGTAAGCATTGAAACCACCGTTTCCTACTAATTTCTTATATACTTCTTTTTCTGTATACTCGCCTGAGAAGCACATCTTAACAAGTGCACCAACTGGAACACCACCAGCTCTTTCTGGAGAGAATGCACCGTCACCATCTAAAGCATTGAACACGTCGATAATTTTGCCGTTCTTATGAGCGCCAACAGATACACCGCCACCCATATGTACAACGATTAAGTTCAGGTCTTCGTATTTCTGATTGCTTTCCTTTGCATATCTCTTAGCAACTGCCTTCTGGTTTAGTGCGTGGAAGATACTTACTCTTGGAAGCTCTGGAACGCCTGAATATCTTGCAACAGGCTGTAATTCGTCAACAACAACCGGGTCAACGATAAAGGAAGGAAGTCCTAATTCATCACCGATTTCTCTTGCAAGGATACCACCAAGGTTAGAAGCATGCTGTCCCTGAACACCAACACGAAGGTCTGCTAATAATTCGTCTGTTACACGATAAGTACCGCCTGGAATTGGCTTTAACATACCGCCACGTCCAACGATAACGCTAAGCTCTTTCATATCGAAGTTCTTTTCTTTTAAAATGTTAAGAATAACGTTCTTTCTGAAATCCTTCTGCTCAACGATAGAAGCATACTGAGCAATTTCCTCTGTAGAGTGTCTTAATGTTTCCTCAAATAATAAGGTTTCATCTTCAAATACACCAATTTTGGTAGAAGTGGAGCCTGGATTGATAATCAATGACTTGTATGACATAAGTTCATCCTCCTTAAAAATATATGATATATTATTTATTTTTCTTCATTTCTTCTGCTACAACAGCTGCAAGAGCGATAGAGTAAAGCTTAGTCTCGCAGGAATCTGAACGGGAAGTTAAGATAACAGGAGCCTCTGTACCTGTTAAGATATTTCCGTTCTTTACTTCACACAAATGTGTTAAGGTCTTGTATACTAAGTTTCCGGCATGAATGTCAGGGAAGAGAAGAACATCTGCATCACCTGCAATCTTACGGTCTGTACCACCCTTATGAGTAGCAGCTTCTTCATCAATAGCCATATCCATGGAAAGTGGTCCATCAACGATACAGCCGGTAATCTTGCCTTCGTCATTCATTTTTGCTAATTCAGCAGCTTCTACGGTACAAGGCATCTTAGGATTTACCACCTCAACAGCGGCAAGTGGAGCAACCTTAGGATTTGCAATACCGCATGCATGGCAAACCTTTACAGTATTGTCAATGATAGCAACCTTGTCCTCTAAGGTAGGGTATGTCATAAATGCAACGTCTGTTAAGAACAGAAGACGGTTTACTCCCTTTACCTCGAATACACATACATGAGATAATGGCTTACCGGTACGAAGACCAACTTCCTTATCGAGAACACTCTTTAAGAAGTTCTTAGTGTCGATAAGTCCTTTCATATACATATCAGCTTCCCCATTATGTACAAGACTTACAGCCTTTAAAGCAGCCTGAACATCGTCAGTTTCATTTACGATTTCAAAGCCTTCTAAGCTCATATTGATAGAAGCAGCAACTTCCTTAATCTTTTCCTCATCACCAACTAAAATTGCATCAGCGATTCCCTGTTCCTTTGCAGCCATAACAGCCTCTAATACAGGAGCATCCTGAGCAACAGCAACAGCAACCTTCTTCTTGCTGCATTCGGAAACTTTTTTCAGTAAATCATCAAATCCTTTGCTCATTTGAACACCTCATCATCTTTAATAAAAATAGTAGTGTGTATGATTACTCACTTGTTAAAAGAATAACACTTTGTGCGAGGAAGGTCAAGGGTAACTGGAGCGGAGTGAACATTAGCTGCCAAGGCAAGAGCGAAAAATTCGTGTTGTGAAAAGTAAAAAGGTAATCTATAATGAGTCCTAAATCAGAATAAAATAAAAAAGGGGTAAAAACATGCTGACAGTTCTTTTCAATTGGCTTTATATCTTTATTACAACGTTGAGCTTAGGCTATGCGTTTTCGAAATGTATCGAGAAAAAACTTCATTATAGAATAAAACGGTTGTACAACCTTGCAGCGGTTGGATTAGTAATTGCTACGGTATATGCACAGGTTTTCAGCATATTTTATAAGGTGGGACTTGTGGCAAATCTGTTGCTGATTATTAGCTGTATAGGAAGTATTGTGCTGTACAGACAGCAGATGAAAGCAGACATTGAAAAATATGGTAAGAAACTTTTTTCGATAAAAGGTGTCGTTATTGTGGCGCTTGTACTGCTTTGGGCATATTTTACATCGCGTGGAATCATTCATTATGATACTGATTTGTACCACGCACAGAGCATTCGCTGGATAGAGGAATATGGAGTGGTTCCGGGGCTTGGCAATCTGCATGTGCGTTTTGCATATAACAGCTCTGTATTTGCATTATCTGCTTTGTATAGCATGAAGTTTCTGCTTGGACAGTCACTTCATACCATCAGCGGCTTTTTTGCATTGCTTCTTAGTATTAGTGCTATGGATATTATGGGAAGTTGGCAGGAAAAAAGATTTCGGCTTTCTGACTTTGCACGAATTGCAGCTATATATTATCTAACCATGATATGTGATGAGGTGGTATCTCCAGCATCCGATTATGTGATTATGTGTACCATATTTTATCTCGTGATTGAGTGGCTTACGGTTTTGGAAGCATCCAAGGAAAAGAGCGAAAGTATTGTGCCGTATGCGCTTCTTTGTGTCGGTGGAGTCTTTGCCGTGTCTTTGAAGCTGACAGCAGGATTAATTCTTATTTTAGTGATAAAACCGGCATATATGCTGATAAGAGAAAAGAGATGGAAAGAAATTTTACTTTACATAAGCATTGGATTGATAGTGATTACACCGTGGATTGTGCGTACCGTTTTGATTTCAGGTTATCTTCTTTATCCATTTCCGTCACTTGACTTGTTTGATGTGGACTGGAAGATTCCAACGGCGGCAGCTACACTGGATGCGGCAGAGATTAAGACATGGGGACGGGCGATTTATGATGCATCCAAGGTAGGTATGCCGATACAGGAATGGTTTCCGAACTGGTTTTCAACCACGCTTTCGGGAACGGAAAAGCTTTTGATTCTGGCCGATATAGTGACACTTTTCGTGCTTGTAGTCATAGCTGCCTGGCAGATTAGCAGAAAAAAGTGGAGAGAACTTGATTTTCTTCTTGTCATGGCAGCAGTCGCAGCCTCTTACCTGTTCTGGCAGATAAGTGCACCACTTATGCGATATGGATATTCTCATGTATTGTTGTTAGTCGCGCTGACAGCCGGGTATCTGTTGCAACGATTTATGATAAAGAGAAAAAGGATTTGTCAAGTATTTTATGCTTTGGTGCTTGTGATAGGTATTGCAAAGCTTGTTCCATTATATTCTTACGCAGTGAGTGTTGGGGGACAGTCGTTTTATCTGACACAGAAAGATTATGGAAAGTATGAGAGTGTTTCATATAAAATAGAAGGAGTGACCTTTTATTATCCGGTAGAAGGAGATAGAATTGGATATGAGGCATTTCCTTCAGCAACTACAAAGGTTGATATAGAGTTTCGTGGAAAGAGCATAGAAGAGGGATTTAGGTTACAAAATCTTAACTTTTAAAACGTTGAATTTATATACTAAATCTGTTACAATATGATTTAGTTTTTTTAAAGATGTTATGTAACTGTGTGATTTATAAGAATCTTACAGACAAAAAGCTTTAAAGGATTGGAGTCAAAAATGGGTATTATCAATAAAATGTTCGGCACACATAGCGAACGTGAGTTAAAAAGAATTGAACCAATAGTAAAGAAAATAGAAGGCTATCGTGATGCAATGGGACAGCTCTCTGATGAAGAGCTTCGTGGGAAGACAGAAGAATTCAAGAAGCGTCTAGCAGACGGAGAAACGCTTGACCAGCTGTTACCGGAAGCGTATGCAGTAGTAAGAGAAGCGGCAAAGCGTGTAATGAATCAGGAACATTACCGTGTACAGTTAGTCGGTGGTGTTATTCTTCATCAAGGACGTATTGCGGAGATGAAAACAGGTGAAGGTAAGACGCAGACAGCTCTTTTACCTGCATATCTGAATGCCTTGGAGGGAAAGGGTGTACATGTTGTAACAGTTAACGATTATCTTGCAAAACGAGATGCTGATTGGATGGGACAGGTACACAGATTTTTAGGACTTACAGTAGGTGTTGTTCTGAACAGCATGACACCGCAGGAACGTCAGGAAGCATATGGCTGTGATATTACTTATGTAACCAATAATGAGCTTGGTTTTGATTACTTAAGAGATAACATGGTTATCTATAAGGAACAGCTTGTATTAAGAGATTTGAACTTTGCGATTATCGACGAGGTTGACTCAGTATTAGTTGACGAGGCAAGAACACCGTTGATTATTTCAGGACAGAGTGGAAAGTCAACCAGATTATATGAAGTGTGTGATATTCTTGCAAGACAGATGAAACGTGGTGATGACGTAGAAGACATGTCTAAGTTAGACATTATCATGGGTATCGTGCAGGAAGAAAATGGTGACTTTGTTGTTAACGAGAAGGATAAGGTAATCAATCTTACAGCAGAAGGTGTGGCAAAGGTAGAGAAGTTCTTCCAGATTGAGAACCTTGCAGACCCTGAAAACCTTGAGATTCAGCACAATATCATCCTTGCACTTCGTGCGCATAATCTGATGTTCCGCGATAAGGACTATGTGGTAAAAGACGATCAGGTTATGATTGTTGATGAATTTACCGGTCGTATTATGCCGGGACGTCGTTATTCTGATGGTTTGCATCAGGCAATCGAGGCAAAGGAAAAGGTAAAGGTTAAGCGTGAGAGCAAGACACTTGCTAATATTACCTTCCAGAACTTCTTCAACAAATATAAGAAGAAGGCAGGTATGACTGGTACAGCGCTTACAGAAGAGAAGGAATTCCGTGATATCTATGGAATGGACGTTGTAGAAGTTCCGACCAACCGTCCTGTGGCAAGAATCGATATGCAGGATAGTGTATATAAGACTAGAAAAGAAAAGTTAAAGGCAATTGTAGATGCTGTAGAAGCTGCACATGCCAAGGGACAGCCTGTACTGGTAGGTACGATTACCATTGAAGCATCTGAAGAATTAAGTGGTATGCTGAAGAAGAGAGGTATTCAGCATAAGGTATTGAATGCAAAGTTCCACGAACTGGAAGCAGAAATCGTTGCAGATGCAGGACAGCATGGTGCAGTAACCATCGCTACCAACATGGCTGGTCGAGGTACCGATATCAAGCTTGATGAGGAAGCAAGAGCAGCAGGCGGTTTAATGATTATCGGTACAGAAAGACATGAGTCAAGACGTATTGATAACCAGTTAAGAGGTCGTTCAGGTCGTCAGGGTGACCCTGGTGTATCTAAGTTCTATATTTCTTTGGAAGATGACCTTATGCGTTTATTCGGTTCTGAGCGTCTGATTAATATGTTCAATACACTTGGTATTCCGGAAGGACAGGAAATTGAGCATAAGATGCTGACAACTGCCATTGAAAATGCGCAGAAGAAGATAGAGAACAATAACTTTGGTATCAGAAAGAACCTGTTAGAGTACGATCAGGTTATGAATGAACAAAGAGAAATTATCTATGAAGAGCGTCGACGTGTATTAAATGGAGAAAGTATGCGTGATGCAATTTACAAGATGATTACAGATCTTGTAGAAAATGCAGTAGATACTGCTATAAATGATGATTTGGAGCCGGAAGAGTGGGATTTAAAGGAATTGAATTCTCTTCTGTTGCCAACGATTCCAATTATGCCGGTTGCATTAAGTAGAATCAACAAGAAGACTAAGAATGGCTTAAAGCATCAGCTCAAGGAAGAAGCAGTTAAGCTTTATGAGAGCAAGGAAGCAGAGTTCCCTGAACCGGAATCCATTCGTGAGATTGAACGTGTCATTCTTTTGAAGGTAATTGATAGAAAGTGGATGGATCACATTGACGATATGGATCAGTTACGTCAGGGTATTGGTCTTCAGGCATATGCGCAGAAGAACCCATTAATCGAGTATAAGATGAGCGGTTATGATATGTTTGATGCCATGACATCGAATATCAAGGAAGATACCGTAAGACTTCTGCTTCGTGTTAGAGTAGAGCAGAGGGTAGAAAGAGAGGAGGTTGCCAAGGTAACCGGTACTAACAAGGATGATTCTGCCAAGGCTCCAGTTGTCAAAAAAGAGACTAAGGTATATCCAAATGATCCTTGTCCATGTGGAAGTGGCAAGAAATATAAGCAGTGCTGCGGACGCAATTCGTAAAAGATAAAAATAAATAGCCTTGGAAAGCTTGCTTTCTAAAGGCTATTTTTGTATGATTGCTATGTGAGTGATGGTGTGAATACATCTTATTGCAGAATTAAGATAGAATAAAAGGTGGTGAACGCAATGGTAGAACTCGACCAGATGAAACAAGAGTTACAAACATACGAAAGTCCATTAGCGGAAGTGAGGGATTCACTTTGACCTTGTAAGCAAGGAGAAGAGAATCGAAGAATTAGAACGAGAAATGGAAGCACCGGGTTTTTGGGATGATCCTGACCGTTCAAACCGTTTGATGAAGGAATTAAAGGTATTAAAGGGAACCGTAGAACAGGGCAACCATTTGAAAACACAATATGAAGATATTGAGACACTGATAGAGATGGGATATGAAGCCGATGACCCGGATATGATTCCCGAAATCAGACAGGAGTTGGATTCCTTTATTGAGGAATTTGAAGCATTAAGAATCAGCACTCTATTATCTGAGGAGTACGATAAGTGTAATGCGATTTTGAAGCTGAATGCTGGTGCAGGTGGAACTGAAAGCTGTGATTGGGCAAATATGCTCTATCGTATGTATACCAGATGGGCAGAGAAAAAAGGTTTTGCACTTGAAGTGTTAGACTTTTTAGATGGTGATGAAGCCGGAATTAAGTCCATTACCTTTCAGGTAAATGGTGAAAATGCGTATGGATATCTCAAATCAGAAAAGGGTGTACACAGATTAGTGCGAATTTCCCCGTTTAATGCACAGGGAAAACGACAGACATCCTTCGTATCCTTAGATGTTATGCCGGATATCGAAGAAGATCTTGATGTAGAGATTAATGAGGACGATTTACGAATTGATACCTACCGAAGCAGTGGCGCAGGTGGACAGCATATCAATAAGACATCATCCGCAATACGTATCACGCATCTTCCTACAGGAATTGTAGTACAATGTCAGAACGAGCGTTCACAGTTCCAAAATAAAGATAAAGCAATGCAGATGTTAAAAGCAAAGCTGTATATGCTGAAAAAGGAAGCAAATGCAGAGAAACTCTCAGATATTCGTGGTGAAATCAAGGATATCGGGTGGGGTAATCAGATTCGTTCTTACGTTATGCAGCCATATACCATGGTAAAAGACCACAGAACAGGCTGCGAATCTGGTAACGTAGATGCCGTGATGGACGGAGCTCTTGACAGCTTTATCAACGCTTATCTCAAGTGGAAGAGCGTTGGCGGCAAGCCGGTAGAAGAGGTATAAAATGGGGAGAAACGCATTCTGCGCGAAAGCAGCTCCCTAGCTAATAATTGAGATAGATATCTTGGAGTTTGTTCAAGATACCTATCTCTTTTTTGATGTGAAAAGGTGCCCTTTTTGGTATGCATGAGAGCCTTCAGCCCAATCATTATCATAGAAGATTAGTATTTACAGACTTTTCTTCACACACTCGAAAAAGCAAGGAAAGTTTCTTTAAACACTCCTTGCTTTTTTACTATTTCATATTTAAATATAACAGTTCCACATCCAAACTTGTAAAATCAAATTTACTTAACTGAATCAAGCCTAGATTCCTATCCTATCAATATCTATGTGTTTTTCCCTTTGCCCTTGCATCTCTTATCAATAGTTTTAAAGAAATTCGTTTTCAGTTCCTGTGGCTTATAGTAAAAAAGGCGGGAAATTCTTCCCGCCTACGGTGGTTCAAAGAGCTCTCGCCCAGACTAAAAATTGTAATGCATTACAGCTTTATTCCTGCATCTTCCTATTCCTGTGCGCCATAATATCTAGATAGAAATTCGTGCAGGTCACATTCATGTACGGAATAATCCATACCAATGGCAGACAACAAAGAAATACACTAAGAAACATCAATGGAAGAAAACAAAACTGTAATAACAAATAACGAATGCAATTTCCCTTCATAATCTCCAAGCTTTTCTTGAATAGCTCCATAACAGTCAGATTTGGAAAATCCAACAACAGATAGAACATCGGAAAAATAGGAAGTGTAATCAGCATATACACAATCGTACCGATTAAGGTAGCAATACTGGTTGTTAATAAGGTGTTATAGTCCAAACCATCAGGTGCAAGCCATAAGATAATATTGGACGGTAACATGCAAATGGTATTTAACAGGGCAAAGATAAACTGAACCTTGATTGCCTTATCCGGACTATGCTTGAAGGCATAAAATAAATCAGAAATTTGACATGGCATACCACACGCTGTATGTAGGAAGAGTAAACAGGAACCAACCTGTAAAATACCTGCAAATAGCTGAATAATGAAGCTGATAATAAAATAAAAAATATTACTAACTAAATCTGTTTCAGGAAACAGAAGAATTCCGATAGAATTGGCAAACAGGATAATAAGCTCCTGCAGAAGTAAGGCACCGATTAGGGTAGCCAGTTTTCCGTTCATCTGCCTGCGTGCAAGTGTCATAAGTTCCGTAAAGGATTTATAAAGGGGCATAATCATTCTCACTTTCTTACCTATAAAATACAATTAGAAATACTTAAATAGTGTATCATTTTTAACCAAATAAGACAATTCTTTCTTGAATGGAAAGGGGAGATTTGGTAAAATCAAAAGGATTGGAACAAAAGTAAGAAAGGATATGACGAATGGATATCATACTGAAACTGAAAGACGAATTAAACGTTGAAAAATGGCAGGTAGAAGCTGCTGTAAAATTAATAGATGAAGGCAATACCATTCCTTTCATCTCTCGATACCGTAAGGAGGTAACCGGTTCGTTAAACGATGAGGTTTTAAGAAATCTCCATGAGAGATTGACCTATCTTCGTAATCTGGAAGAGAAGAAGGAGCAGGTATTAAATAGTATTGAAGAACAGGGACAGCTGACAGAGGAACTGAGAGCCAAGATTGTAGCAGCAGAGACCATGGTAGTTGTAGAGGACTTATATCGTCCGTACAGACCAAAGAGAAAGACAAGAGCAAGTGTTGCCAAGGAAAAGGGCTTAGACGGACTTGCGAATATCATTCTTGCACAGGAAACAACAAAGTCACTGATAGAAGAGGCAGAAAGCTTTGTTAGTGAGGAAAAAGAAGTAAAGAATGTAAAGGAAGCATTACAGGGTGCTATGGACATTATTGCAGAAATGATTTCTGATAATGCAGATTATAGAGCTTATATTCGTGAGGCAACCTTTGAAGAAGGAAAGCTTATCAGTCAGGCAAAGGATGAAAAGGCAGAAAGTGTATATGAGATGTATTACGCTTACGAAGAGCCTGTCAGCAAGGTTGCAGGACACAGAGTGCTTGCTATTAATCGTGGTGAAAATGAGAAGATTTTAACCGTAAAGATTGCAGCACCGGAAGAAAGAATCTTACGTTTCCTTGAGAAAAAGGTTATCATAGCTGAGAATGAAAATACCACTCCTGCATTACAGGCAACCATTCAAGACAGCTATCAGCGTCTGATTGCACCTGCTATTGAAAGAGAAATCAGAAACGAATTGACTGAAAAGGCAGAGGATGGTGCGATTTCCGTATTTGGCAAGAACTTAGAGCAGCTTCTTATGCAGCCGCCAATTGCCGGAAAGGTTGTATTAGGATGGGATCCTGCATTCAGAACAGGTTGTAAGCTTGCTGTTGTTGATGAGACAGGAAAGGTACTTGATACTAAGGTAATCTATCCAACAGCGCCACAGAATAAGGTTGAGGAAGCCAAGGCAGAGCTGAAAAAGCTCATTAAGAAATATAACATTAGTCTGATTTCTGTAGGAAATGGTACAGCTTCTAGAGAGTCAGAGCAGGTTATTGTAGAATTAATTAAGGAGCTGGATACACCGGTTCAGTACATCATTGTAAATGAGGCAGGAGCTTCTGTATATTCAGCAAGTAAGCTTGCAACCGAAGAGTTCCCTAATTTTGACGTAGGACAGAGAAGTGCTGCTTCCATTGCAAGAAGATTACAGGATCCATTAGCAGAGCTGGTAAAGATTGATCCAAAATCCATCGGTGTAGGTCAGTATCAGCATGATATGAACCAGAAGAAGCTTGGAGAAGCATTGAACGGTGTCGTAGAGGATTCTGTAAATAAGGTTGGTGTAGACTTAAATACAGCTTCTGCTTCCCTGTTAGAATATATTTCCGGCATCAGCAAGGTAATTGCGAAGAATATCGTAGATTACCGTGAAACAAATGGCCGTTTTACCAACCGTAAGCAGCTGTTAAAGGTTGCAAAGCTTGGACCAAAGGCATTTGAGCAGTGTGCTGGCTTTATGCGTATCTTAGATGGTGACAATCCACTGGATGCGACAAGTGTACATCCTGAGTCTTATGAGGCAGCAGAGAAATTATTAGAAAAACTGAACCTTACGATGGATGATTTAAAGGAAATCCAGAAAAAGGCAGTAGCGCAGAAAGGTAAGCCGGTACAGAAGACAAAGCCTGCAAAGCAGGATAATAAAAAGAACAAAATCGTTATCCGTAATACCAATACTGCAATGGGTAAGGCTCTTGCAGCAGCAATGGGCGGTGTAGAATTACAGCAAGAGAATACCAAGACAGCAACCGCAGTTATGGATAAGGAAGCGGTAATGGCAGGCGGACTTGAGAGAAAAGTTAAGGATAAGAAGAAGCTTGCGGAAGAGCTTGGAATCGGTGAGATTACCTTAACGGATATCTTAAAAGAGCTTGAAAAGCCGGCTCGTGACCCTAGAGAGGACATGCCCGCACCAATTTTAAGAAGCGATGTCTTAGACATGAAGGACTTAAAGCCGGGCATGGTATTAAAGGGAACCGTAAGAAATGTTATCGACTTTGGTGTATTCGTAGATATCGGTGTACATCAGGATGGTCTGGTTCACATTTCCCAGATTACTGAGAAATTCATCAAGCATCCGTTAGAGGCAGTCAGCGTAGGTGATATCGTTGACGTTAAGGTTATGGATGTAGACTTGGCAAAGAAGAGAATTTCACTGACCATGAGATTGGACGAGAAATAATGAAGGTTTTATGGAGGCATCCGAGAGGGTGCCTCTTTGCATAAGCGAATTAGAGCAAAGAGGAATACAGCTTATAAACAGTCAGATATGCATTTGGAATAGAAAGGGAGTACAGTACTACAAATGAAGGAAACAGAATGGGATAAAAAGCTGAAAATACAAACAACAGGACATGATGATTACAGGGCAGACCAATACCATTTTCCATACGAACCCACACCATATTCTGTACTGGAACGATTGGTAGAGAGTGGTTATATAAATGCAAAGAATATTTTGGTAGATTATGGCTGTGGAAAAGGCAGAGTCGGGTTCTATCTAAACTATATAATTGGTTGTAACACAATCGGTATCGAATGCGATAAGCGGATATGCGATGTCGCATGGCAGAACCAAAAGACATATGCAGGAAAGAAAAATGTGGAAATTCTATGTATGAATGCAGAAGCGTATGAGATAGAAAACGCAGACTGTTTTTATTTTTTTAATCCCTTTTCCATAGAGATACTGCGGTCAGTAATCGGACAAATCATGACTTCTTATTATGAAAAACCAAGACAAATAAGACTGTTTTTCTATTATCCGAACGATGAGTATGTAGCCTATCTAATGAGTGCACAGGATTTAACTTATATAGATGAGATAGATTGCAGGGATTTGTTTGATGGGAATAATGAAAGAGAGAGAATTATGGTGTTTGAGGTGTCTTTTTGTAAGCAGATGAAGAATGACTAGAAAAAGGTTGTGTAATCTTTTAGATTTGAGTATACTAAAATATATTTAAAGATTTCTCATGTGAGGAGATGATTTGATGTGTGATGTAAAAAAATATGATGAGATATATCAAGAAATTCTTAAATTACAGCCGGATGATACACTACAATTAATGTTAGAGGCTAAGACAGATGAGGAAAGAGAATTCTATGAAGTAGTGGGTAATTTTTTGCTACAAATAAAACAGAGACAGGTAATTGCGAGGAAATTGTTCTAGTGAAGAAATACATTTTGATTGCAGGAGTGAATGGAGCAGGAAAGTCAACTTTATATCAAACTAATTCGGGATTACAAGGAATACCAAGGGTAAATACAGATGAAATACTGCGAGAATTTGGTGATTGGAAAAATATCAATGATGTATTTAAAGCTGGAACAATTGCACTTAAAAAAATTACGCAGTATTTTTTGGAAGGAATAACCTTTAATCAAGAAACTACTTTATGTGGCAATGCTGTAGTGAAATACATTCAAAAAGCAAAAGAGGCAGGTTATCTTATAGAAATACATTATGTTGGAGTTGATTCTGTAGAAATTGCGAAAGAACGTGTTAGACAACGTGTTCTTGATGGAGGACATGGAATTGACGAAAGTGATATAGAAAGACGATATTATGAATCGTTTAAGCAAATGAATAAGATTCTCAAAGAATGTGATTTGGTTGTATTTTATGATAATACGGAAGACTTTCGGCGCTTTGCTTTTTTCCAAAGAGGAGAAGTAAGGCTTTTATCAAGGAATATACCGAAATGGTTTGAGGAATATATAGAATACTAAGGCGTCAGCTTCTTTTTTTGGAGCTGACGTCGTATATTTTATATTGAAAAAGAACATGAATATCTGGAATAATGTCTTTGAAGAGCTGGTATATGATGAATCGGAGTTAAAGGTAAATTATTATAATATGTTGCCACAAAAGTAAGAGGTTGTATAAGGATTAGTTTGAGCGGAGCAGAGTAGTTATGTACTTTTGTATGAGGAATTGTAAGAATTAGCATAGTTAGATTTTGATATAAAACAAATGTGGATAGGAGCGAGGAAAATGGATAAAGTCAATTTTTACACGAATAGAATTAATACGGAAGATGGAATTATTGATTTGCAAGTTGCGGAAAATATGTGTAATACTTTTTTATATCCGGAATTTTTGTTGAGTAATTATTCTAAAATTTCTGATATTATAGATGATGAAATAGAAAATGTATTAGATGTAGGATGTGGTGCGGGACCATTTGGAGTGTTTTTTGCAAGACGAGGAAAAAAAGTAGTAGCTATTGATATTAATCCAATAGCTATAGAGTGTTGTAAAGAAAATGTAAAGCGGTATGAATTGCAAAATTTTATGGAAGTAAAAAGAGCAGGAATAGAAGAGTACGAGTGCAAAAAGCGGTTTGATATGATTGTCTGTAATCCACCATATGGAGATAATTCTTATATGAGAAAAGAACTATCAAAAGATATAAAAAACATTCTACAAAAAATTAGTAACGATATATTTGATGCAGAAGTAGAGGATTATCTGACAAACTGTTGGAAAGATAGTTTGGGAAGAGATATGATGGATTATATTTTTGCGAGGGCAAAAGAACTACTTGATTCTAATGGAAAAATATTGGTAGTTTGTGGAAATGATTTTATTGATAGTAAACAGTATATGATAAATAAAGCAGATAAGTTTGATTGTATATCCTTGATTTATCATGATAGTGTAAAGAAGGATGTATGCATAAAAGATGGAAATATGATTTATAGAGGGAAAAAGATTTTTAATATATTGGTTTTTAAATATATTGGTTTTTAAATATATTTAACAAACTTTATATATATAATTACAAAAAGAGGAGCTATTGAGGTTGAAATGGTTGAGATATTGCAAAACATAAAGCTGATAGTTTGAAATGATTGACGAAAAGCTATGCACATGGTATAATTTTTTTATTAAATAAGGAGGTATTTTTTATGAAGATAAAATTAACATGGAAGATAAAGAAAAGCAACGTTAACATGGGAAGGGGAATTCCTTGTTTTTCTGGTTGCAAAGTTCAAAAGAATGGCTAGTGGTTTTGCATTGAGGTGAAATTTTAAATAGACCGTATTGCGGTCTATTTTTTGTTTCAGCATACTGTAATAATAGAACGATAAAATAATAATGGTACTTTTCAAGTATATGAAGATTTGTACATTTATGGGGGTCAGTATGAATACTAAGTATGAGGAAGAAAAAGAAGTAGAGATAGACGAAAATAAAATATATAAAATGCCGGATTATATAATAAAAAGTTATAATAAAAAATATTTAGTTATTGTTCCAGATACAGGAATTTGGATCGTATTAAATACAGATGAGGAGCTTAAAATTTTTGACTTTTTAGCAAATGGGAATAGCATTAAAGATGCTCTTTTGAAGTTTGATGAAGAAGATGTTATTAATGTATTAGTACAGATTGAAGCGAAAGGTTTTATAGATTTACAAACAGAGAATATTGATAATGCAGAAACAATGCAAATATATTTAACAAATGCCTGTAATTTAAGATGTAAACATTGCTATATGTATGCAGACAATTCATTTGAAAATGAATTAACGTATGATGAAATAATTGAAGTTTGTAAGATGTTTAAATTGACGGGAGGAAAGTATGTAACTTTAACAGGGGGAGAAGTGTCAGTTAGAAGAGATTTTCCACAGTTATTAAGAGGTATAAATGCTGTGGGATTAGGAATACACATTCTTAGTAATGGAGTATCGTGGGATGATGAATTGATAGATCTTGTTGCAGCAATAGATGTTGAACGAGTTCAGATTAGCTTAGATGGATTTGATGAAATTACAAATGCAGAGGTAAGGGGCAAAGGGTGTTTCGAAAAGGCGTTGACTACAATAGATAAACTTGTAAAAAAAAATGTAAATGTATATTTGGCTGTAACACCGTTATATGATATTATTCTAAAAAATAAAAAAGGATATATTGAATTTGCCAAAAATTTAGTGGAAAAGTATAAGGAATACAATTTTTTGATAAATTTTAGCTTTGAATTGATTGAAGGAAGAGACATATCTAATACAGACATAATAAAGTATAATAAACAATATATGAAAATAATGGGAGAAATATGTGAAGCAGTTTATCCAGGGTCAGAATTAGAAAGTTTTGTAATAAATCATAAAGATAGAAAAATATTTAATAATTGTGGATATGGGAGAATAAATATTTCTTCGACAGGAGATGTTTATTTTTGCTCACGGGTGACAGAAATAAAAAAATACGGAAATATTCGAAAAGATTCTTTCGACAGAATAAAAGAAATCATGAGTAGAGTGCGAGAACTTGCAGATGTGACGAATTTACAACCTTGTAAAGAATGTGAGTTAAAATACATTTGTGGTGGAGGTTGTAGAGTAGATCATTTTAGAGAATTGAGTCAAATAGAAGATATTTTTGATGAGAATGCAATGTGTAATATTAAAGCTAGAAAATGTGATCAATATAATAAAGAATATTTGTATCAAATGATGATTGATTCGAATGAAAGGCTTTACGGGTAGGTAGTATGGATGATCTGATATTTGTATTTAATGCAAAGGAATCTAGGAAGAATGGTATAATTATAATAGAAACATATTTATGCAATAATAAGTTTAATAAAAAAAAGAAATATATAGGAGGTATTGTAAAGAAAATCAACATATTAGATAGATTAGAAGTGGATAATTTTACGAGAGAAGAATTCAATAATATACAAAATGAATTTTGTAAAGTTGCCTATAATGTATCTTCATTTCAATATATAATAAAAACTTTTGAGTTTTGTAATTTGTTGCTGCATTATGGTAATAAAAATATTTTCTATTTTCAGACATATAAACAAGATATGCATTTAATATGCAATTATACAATGATGGAAAAGTATCAAGAAAAAAAGAATGATATTTTGTGTAATATATTAGGGCATAATATTTGGTATGTAAGTAAAAAGAGTGAATTATATTTGATTTCAAATGGTACAGAAGAAAAGAAGATATTAGATGTAGTTCCAGTTGCGAAAGTTATTATTTATGATGACGAGTTCAAGTTAGTGTTTGAATATGCAGGAGTAGAAGTGGATTATTCATCGTCGGCTACTTTATTTGAATATGGTGAGGAAATTATTGCTAGACAATATAGCTTGGAAAGGGAGCAAGAGAATAAACTTGTTTCATTGGGATTTAAAAAGAAAAAGGGAAATATATATATAACAACATTAGAAGTTGATGTGGAAGATATTTTAGTTGAAAAAGGTTTTAATATAGAGCATTTTTATGCGGAACGACAAAAAAATAATCAACTTAGTATAGAAATTAATCAATCAGGGAATGATTGGTTTGATTTGAAAGTTTATTATAAATATAACAATGAAACAATAGAACTAGGGAAAAGGATTGATTTGTTTGCAAAAAAAACATCAGTTATGGTTGGAACTGATAGAATAAACATACCATTTAGCATTATAGAGAATGCTGAGAAAATAATTAAAGACGAGGAAGGATTAAAAATCCCTAAGAAGAATATATGGACATTATTGCGAATAGCCGAAGAAAATAATATAGATGTAAATCACTTTTTAACATATAATACTGTAGAAATCAAATTTGATAATTTAATTGAAGGTCGATTATTTGATTATCAACGTACAGGTGTTAGATGGCTAAAATGGTTATACATTAATAAAATTGGAGGGTGTTTAGCTGATGATATGGGAGTGGGAAAAACGATCCAAACAATTGCTTTTTTATGTGAAAACGAAATACAAAAGCAAATTAAACATGTATTAATTATTGTGCCGTATGTTTTATTGACTAATTGGGTAAGAGAATTTGAAAAGTTTTCAAATGAAAATAAAATAGTTATTTATCATGGAGGAGCACGAGAAGAACTCCTTTATACAGATAATATAATTTTTATTACTACTTATGCTACAGCTGCAAGTGATATAGCTATACTGTCGGAATTTTTATATGATGTGGTGATATTTGATGAAATACAATATATAAAGAATAATTCTTCCAAGACATATAATGCATTAAGTAAAATAAATGCAAGGTGTCGAATTGGATTATCAGGTACTCCGTTTGAAAATAGAATTGATGAATTGTGGAATGTTTTAAGTATACTTAATCCGGATATGCTTATTGGTAAAAAGAATTTTATAAAACGATATGTTAATGATAACTCTATGGAATTGCATAAATTATTAGCTCCTTTTATTCTTCGCCGAACAAAAGAAGAAGTGCTGGATGAGTTACCGGAAAAAACGGAAGAGATAATTTTCTGCGATTTCAGTGAAAAACAGAAAAAGTTATATGATGCAATAAAGATAGCAGTTAAAAATAGTATGTGTAATTATTCAATAGTGAATAATGCAACAATATTAAAAGGGTTGCTATTATTAAGGCAAGTATGTTGTCATCCGTTATTACTCCCAAAGGAAGTGAATGTTGAAAATATTCATGAATCCTGTAAATTTGAAGTAATGAAAATAAAGGTTTCAGAAATTATTGCTAATAGGAATAAAGTAGTTATATTTAGCCAATTTACAAGCATGTTAAATTTGATAAAAGAATGGTGTGAAATGGAAAAATATAAGTATTTTTATATTGATGGACAAACAACAAGAAGGCAGAAAGAGATAGATGCATTTGAAAAGGCAAATGAAGGGGTTTTTCTTATTAGTTTGAAAGCAGGAGGAGTAGGATTAAATTTGACAAGTGCACATTATGCTATTATTTTTGAACCTTGGTGGAATCCTTTTGCTGAACAACAAGCGGAAGATAGAATATTTAGAATTGGTCAGAAACAAGATGTAATTATATATAAAATGATAGTTACCAATAGTATTGAAGAGAAAATATTAAATTTACAAAATTCAAAAAAAGAATTGTTTGAATCTGTAATGAATGGTATTCCATATGAAAGATTAAATATGCAAGAGTTAATCGAACTGCTATAGGGGACACAAAAGTGAAATTTGGATAAAAATAGAAGCATAAGATAAAAAAGAAAATATTCAAAAACACAATGAAATGCAAAAAATGAATTTGTTTCTAAAGTAAAAACTAATTTGGAATGTTGTGTCTAAAGATAGTGTGATTTGTGTGAAGGAATACATATAAAAGAAAAAATATAAGGGACTTATGATGTAAATAAAGACGAGTTATTGGGGGCATATGTGATTTTGTATGTGATTTACAGTCAAGAAATTGATAAGAAATAATTCTAAGGGGAATAATTGTTCTGATATTGATAATTGATTATGATACAAGGTACATTTTCATTTCATTATTTCAGCAGAAAAAGAGATTGTAACATACAAAAATAGCAAAGGAAAGCTTTTAGGAGAGATAAATTGTGATTTTGACCTTATATAGTTTGAAGAGTTGTGTATGTAAAATTATAAATATTGTATGTCGGTAATGAATAATTGCACTTGCATAATCCCTTATATAGAGTTATAATAAATCGAAATAAAATAAGAAATTCTTCAGGGCAGGGTGAAATTCCCTACCGGCGGTATAGTCCGCGACCCGCTTGTACAATAGGTATAAGTGGCTGATATGGTGTGATTCCATAACCGACAGTAAAGTCTGGATGAGAGAAGAAATGTGTTTTGTAGATGATATTTTTGTATGCATTTATGCCCCGAATTTGATAATTCGGGGCTTTTTACATTTTATTTATTACATAAACACCAAGAAGAATTTCCTCATAAGAAAAGGAGATTAAAAATGAACGAATTTATTACAAACATCATGGAAAATGTAACCTTTGTACTCGAATTCTTAGGAATCGTGGCAATTCTTGTATTAGTAGCTCTTGTTGCTGAGAAGTTAATTCAGAAGAAAAACGGCAATACCGATACTAAGATTCTTTCAACGAAGAAGATTGCTATGATTGGAATGTTTTCTGCAGTTTCTGGTATTATGATGCTCTTAGAACTTCCAATGCCATTTGCACCATCCTTCTATAAGATTGATCCAAGTGAGCTTCCGGTATTAATCTGTGGCTTTGCTTTTGGACCGGTTGCAGGCGTTTTAACAGAGTTTGTTAAGATTATCATTAAGCTTTTCTTCAAGCCTACTTCAACAGCGTTTGTAGGTGAGCTTGCGAATTTTTGCGTAGGCTGTTCCATGATTTTACCGGCAACCATTATCTATCATGTGAAGAAGAAGAAAATAACTGCCTTGATTGCATGTATTGTAGGAACTATGACCATGACTATCTTTGGAACCTTGTTCAATGCCGTGTATTTACTTCCAACCTTTGCTGTTATGTATGGCATGCCACTTGAGGCATTAATCGGTATGGGAACTGCATTAAATGAAAATGTTACAGATGTATTTACTTTTGTTGCTTTCTGTGTAGCTCCGTTGAACCTGTTAAAGGGTGGGGCGGTGTCTGTATTGACCTTTGTTCTGTATAAGCCGCTTAGTCCTATTTTAAAGACGGCATATGAGACAAATGCAAAATCAAGAAGAGTAAATGCGTAATTCTAAAATATTTCTAAAAAAACATAGACGAAAATGATTAAAAAGATGCTAAAAAGGCATCTTTTTTTTATGTTCCTTAAAATTTCCTTAATTTGGATATAAAATTAACACAACAGTGTGCTAAAGTGCTATACTGCCAAAGTAAACTAGTAGAGAGCAAATAATTGTTTACAGAATGAGGGGTATCGTTATGGAAAACACATTGATAGAAATCAGCGATATGTGTAAAATTTACAATCCGGGCGAAAACGAAGTACGTGCTCTTGATGGTGTGGATTTATGTATTAGTGAAAATGAATTCGTAGCTATTATAGGGCATTCCGGTTCCGGTAAGTCAACCCTGATGAATATGCTAGGCTGTCTGGATGTTCCAACCAGTGGTAAGTATTTATTACATAATCAGGATGTATCGGACTTGGAAGATGATGAATTGTCGGATGTACGAAACCGGGAAATTGGTTTTATTTTTCAGGGCTTTAATCTGATTCAGAACATGACAGCCTTTGAAAATGTAGAATTGCCACTAATTTATCGAGGAGTAGGAAAAAGAGAGAGAACAAAACTTTCCTTACGTTCATTGGAAAAGGTTGGACTGGCACATCGAATGGATCATAAGCCTGCGCAGATGTCAGGCGGACAGCAGCAGCGAGTTGCCATTGCCAGAGCCATTGCACAGGCACCGCCTATTATTCTTGCGGATGAGCCGACAGGTAATCTTGACTCGAATTCTACCAAGGAGATTATGCAGATATTACGGGAGCTGCATAAGGAAGGAAGAACGGTCATAATCATTACACATGACAATGAGATTGCTGAACAGGCAGACAGGGTCATTCGAATCAGTGATGGCAAGATTGTAGAGGACACGAATAAGGTAAGGGAAAATGAGGAGGAGAATTATGAAAAAGCGTAAAAAGAAAGTATGGAAAATATTAGTACCAGTAGCTATTGTACTGGTTATCGCACTTGTAGTTATGAATATGGCAAGTGGAAGCAGTGCCGGCGTTGCAGTCTATACAACAACCGTTTCCAGTGGAGATATTCGTTCTGAACTGAGTACGAGTGGTACGGTAAAGGCAGAGGATACCACCACTTATTTCGCACCTGCAAATGGCAAGGTAGCAGGCGTGCAGATAGAGCAGGGAGATGTGGTAAAGAGTGGAGATATGCTCATTTGTTTTGATGAGGAAACGGTGGCACATGCGCAGAAACAGAGTCAGCTTGAGAGACAGATTAGTACGGCAGATTATACAGCAACGGTACAGGATTATCAGAAGCAGAAGGAGAAACTTGCAATTGCAG
Organism: Lachnospiraceae bacterium; assembly: GCA_017440575.1. GTDB lineage: Bacteria > Bacillota > Clostridia > Lachnospirales > Lachnospiraceae > COE1. Next base: position 26,286 of record JAFSGY010000024.1, read on the forward strand.
AGGCAGAGATTGTAGCCTATGAGCAGCAGGTGGATACCTATGAGCAGCATATTGAGGATTTAACAAATGGTATTACGGATGTAAATGCTTTAAAAAAGGCCGATTTATATGCCGATTTATACAGCGTGGAAAAAGCAATCAATAACTATGAGCTTGCTATGCAGACACCAAATGAAGATACCGATATGGATGCTCTTATGAAAAGAAGAACAGAGAAGCAGAATGAAATGCTTAAAATTCAGAACGAATTGAATTTGCTCGCAGATTATAAGACTGATTATGGTTGGGAAGACCTTCTTACACAAACAAAAAAAGATTTAGCAGACTGTCAGGAGAAGCTTCAGGAAGCTAAGAATAACAAAGCAAGTGCAGAAGCAGCGCTTTTAAATGACAATAAGTTAACTGGCTATCAGCTGACGCAGGAGAAGACCAAGCTTGCGACACAGGATACAGAACGTAAATATGCTGCTGCATTAAATGGTGTTGTTGCAGAGTTTGATGGTGTTGTTACCAGCTTGAGTGCAGTAGAAGGTGCTACCATTCAGGAGGGAACGCAGCTTTTAGTACTGGAAAGTTATGAGGAGATTTGTGTAGAATTTCAAGCATCAAAGTATGACTTAGAAGAGCTTCAGATAGGACAAAAGGCAATTGTTGATGTATCCGGTAAGGAGTATGAAGGAACGGTATCCAAGATTAATAAAATGGCACAGCCGAATTCTTCTGGAATTCCAATGGTAGGTGCAAGAGTACATATTGAGAATCCGGATGAAAATATTTTCCTTGGCATTGAAGCAAAGCTTACCATTATCACTGCAGAGGAAGAGGGTGTATTACTCCTCCCGGTGGAAGCAGTGAATATCGACAATAACGGAAGCTTTTGTTTTATCATCGAAAATGGCATCCTGACTAAGAAATACATCACAACAGGAATTTCATCCATTGAGTACATTCAGATTTTAGATGGACTGGAAGAAGGGGATGAGGTTGTAACATCAGGTTATATGGGACTTGATATTGAAGAAGGTATGGCAGTAACTGTTATGCCTGATATGACAGCAGTTTCAGAAGTAATGACAACAGAAGAAGCATCAACAGAAGTAACGACAGCAGCAGAATAATGGAGGTCTTAGTATGACAAGGATATGGGAATATATCAAGATTGCCTTGAAAAATATCCAGAGTAATAAAGGACGTTCCTTCCTTACCATGCTGGGTATTATCATAGGTATCTCATCTGTTATTCTGATTGTATCAACCGGTGAAGGTGTCAAAGAAGGCGTCAGTGGTTCCTTGGATGATTTGGTTGGCGGCTATATTGAATTTTATGCACCAAATAATGATGAGAGTGGAGAATACATCGAATTTACGGATGCAGATTTAGACATGATTATTGAAAAGGTAGACCATGTTAAAGGTGCTACGGATTTTTGGATGTTTAATAATGCAACAGCGCAGAGTAGTAAAGGAACCTTTGCAGCAGCCCCTACCTTTGGAAATGAGTCCCTGCAATATTATAATACAGCACCCATTGTAAAGGGACGCTATTTTACTAAAAGTGATTGTCAGAAAGGCAATAAGGTCTGTGTCATTACAGAGAAAAGTGCCAAGAAGCTTTTTGGTTCTACGGACGTTCTGGGAATGACAGTCAGCATGAATTTGTATGGCATTACGCAGGATTATACGATTATCGGAATCCGAAAGGACAATGATTCTGCGGCAAAGGGAATGGTCTTTGCAACAGCAGATGTAGAAATGGAGATTCCGATTAGTGTATTAGAGTCTGTATATGGGTATTATACGGAGAAGTTTACCATGTTTTATGTATTTTGTGATTCGACAGAATACGTAGATACTGTTTCCAGACAGGTTATGAATCTGCTGGAGGCAAGATACAACGTCCGGGGAAAAGATGCCATTGAGGTATATGATTTAGCAAGTTCCGTCGATACCATTAGCGATGTCTTAAACTATGTTACGGTATTTGTTGTGCTGGTAGCAGCGATTGCCTTGGTGGTAGGTGGTATCGGTGTTATGAATATTATGCTGGTATCCGTAACTGAGCGAACCAAAGAAATTGGTATCAGAAAAGCGCTTGGCGCTAAGACGTCATCCATTATGTTTCAGTTTTTGATGGAGGCAGTTATCATTACCTTGATTGGAGGTTTGTTAGGAATCCTAATTGGAATCCTTGGAGCAAAGGGAATCTGTTCGTTAATTGTAATGCTTGGTATGGATGGCATTACAGCACGAATTGATCCTGTAGTGGTGCTCGGAGCAACTGCATTTTCTTCCATGGTTGGTATTTTCTTTGGAATTTATCCGGCAAAGAAGGCAGCAAGGTTAAGCCCGATTGAAGCGCTAAGACATGAATAAAGCGTTACCGTTCAGACAGCACTTAGCATTAACTGCTAAGTGCGTGAGAAAATGTATTATGGTTAAGCAAAAATCCATTTGCGAAGCAAATTTTGGATGGATTTTTGCATGTTACTGGGACGGAGTGAACAGTAACAATAAAGCCTTGCACTTTAAGCAGATTTCGATATAATAGAAGTAGGTTAACAGAAAGCACCTGTCATAACAGGTGCTTTTTCGGATAGGAAGGGACAGAGATTGTATGGAATTGGAATTTGACGTAAAAATGACTCCTGCAGCGATGTATGATTATCTGATGCACCATACGTATAGTGGCATGTCTGGAATCATAGGAGCGATAGCCGGCGCATTTTGTATCATGGTATTTCTTGCCAATAAATATGTGATTTATCTGATAGCAGGAGTGGTTATTCTTGCGTATCTGCCGATATCGTTATTATTAAAGGCGCATCAACAGGTTCAGCTAACACCAGCATTTAAGAAACCACTTCATTATAGGCTTACAGAAGATGGCATTTGTGTATCGCAGGATGGAAATGAAGAAACACAGAACTGGGCTGCGTGCTTTAAGGCTGTTTCCACCAGAAGCAGTATTATTTTATATACTTCTAAGACAACAGCATCTATTTTTCCGAAAAAGGATTTGGGAGAGAAAACAGAAGCAGTGATTCAGATTATTTCCACACATATGCCGCCAAGCAAGGTTAAGATTCGTTTTTAGGCTTTGTGAGGCAGAATAAATAAAAGGAAACGGTAAAGAAATGATAATAGAAACATGGAGTCCTGAGGAGACCCTTGCGGTTGGAGAGCAGCTAGGAAGGGAAGCAAAGGCAGGAGCAATTTATACGTTAAATGGTGATTTGGGCGTTGGTAAGACGGTATTCACACAGGGAGTTGCCAAGGGCTTGGAAATTAACGAGCCGGTAAATAGTCCAACCTTTACCATTGTTCAGGTTTATGAGGAAGGAAGAATACCTTTTTATCATTTTGATGTCTATCGAATCGGAGATATTGAAGAGATGGACGAGATAGGTTATGAGGATTATTTCTATGGTGAGGGTTTATGCATGATTGAATGGGCAGAGCTGATTCAGGAGATTATTCCTGAGCATGCGAAAAAGATAACTATAGAAAAGGATTTGGAAAAAGGCTTTGATTATCGGAGGATTACGATAGAAGAATGAAAATACTTGCATTAGACAGCTCAGGGTTAGTAGCCTCTGTGGCAGTAATTGAGAATGATAACTTAATTGCAGAATATACGATGAATCATAAAAAGACACATTCCCAGACACTTGTGCCTATGCTTGATGAGATTCGTAATATGATAGAACTGGATATGGAAACAATAGATGCGATTGCACTGGCAGCAGGACCAGGCTCCTTTACCGGACTTAGAATCGGTTCTGCAACGGCGAAGGGATTAGGGCTTGCACTGAATAAGCCTGTAATTGCTGTACCTACTGTGGATGCATTAGCATATAATTTATACGGTAGTACCAGTGTTATTTGTCCGCTGATGGACGCACGCAGGAATCAGGTGTATACCGGGCTGTATGAATTTGTCAGAGAGCCAGAGAGTACTATATATGAAATGAAGCATGTATTAGAACAGTGTGCAGTTGATATTCAGGAAATAGCGGATAAAATAAATGAGCTTGGAAGGGAAGTTATCTTTTTAGGAGATGGTGTATCTGTTTTTGCAGAGAAACTTGCAGATATTATAAAGGTACCATATAGCTTTGCACCGGCATGTTGTAACAGACAGCGTGCAGCCTGTGTGGCAACACTTGGACAAGTTTTATATGAAAAGGGTATAGTACAGACAGCGGCAGAGCATGCACCTGATTATCTTCGTTTATCTCAGGCAGAAAGAGAACGTGCCGAAGCACAGAAAAATGTGTAGAGGATGGTGTGAAAAGCAAATTTTTCACACGTAAATTTGTGTTTAGTGAACCAAAGTTTGCAGTCAGCGGAAAGGCATGGTTATTAGAATGAATATAAGAATTCGTGAAATGCAGGCAGAGGATGTGGAGGCGGTAACTGCATTAGAGGCAAGCTGTTTTTCCATGCCGTGGAAAAGACAGGATTTTGAGGATATATTAACCAATCAGGATAGAATTTATCTCGTTGCAGAAGGTGATAAGGGCATTGTAGGAGGCTGTATGTTGACTATGATAGCAGGAGAAGGCGATGTTTCTAATGTGGCAGTAGAGGAAGCGTATCGTGGTCAGCACATTGCAACGGCACTTATGCAGGAGCTTCTGCGTGTAGGAGAAGAGAATGGTATTTGTGATTTTACTTTAGAGGTAAGAGAGCAGAATCTGTCAGCAATTCGATTATATGAAAATGCAGGCTTTGAATCAGAGGGAATACGTCCGAACTTTTATGATAAGCCCAAGGATAATGCAGTGATTATGTGGAAAAGAGCACAGAATATGTAGGATAATGTGTTTACAAAGTTGTGACTGTGTTAGATTTAGAAAGGAAATAGAAATAATAAATGCTAGATATTTGTTTATTGGGAACTGGCGGTATGATGCCGCTTCCACATCGATGGCTTACATCATTGATGGCAAGATATAATGGAACCAGTATATTGATTGATTGTGGAGAAGGCACACAGGTAGCGATGAAGGAAAAGGGATGGAGTCCGAAGCCGATTGATATTATGTGCTTTACCCATTATCATGCAGATCACATTTCCGGTTTACCGGGGATGCTTTTAACAATGGGAAATGCAGAAAAGACAACGCCATTGCTGATGATAGGACCAAAAGGCCTTACAAAAGTAGTGAATGCATTGCGTGTGGTAGCGCCGGAGCTTCCGTTTGAGATTCAGTTTATGGAGATAACAGAGTCAGAGCAGACCTTTCAGTTTGATGGCTTTCGCATCGAGACCTTCCGTGTAAATCACAATGTGATATGCTATGGCTATAATATAGTCATCGAGCGAAAGGGCAAGTTCCAGTTGGATAAGGCGATGGCATTAGGCATCGACCGCAGATATTGGAATAGATTGCAAAAGGGTGAGACATTAGAGCTGGAGGAAGGTGTTTTCACGCCGGATATGGTCATGGGAGAGGAACGAAAAGGCATCAAGGTAACCTATTGTACCGATTCTAGACCGACAGAAAGTATTGTTAGAAATGCCAGAGGTGCAGACCTCTTTATATGTGAAGGAATGTATGGAGAGCCTGATAAGAAGGAAAAGGCAAAAGAGTATAAGCATATGACCTTTTATGAGGCAGCGCAGATGGCAAAGGATGCGGGGGTTACTAAAATGTGGCTTACGCATTATTCACCATCCTTGATTCGTCCGGAGGAGTACAAAAAGGAAGTACGGGCAATTTTTAAGGAAACCTATATTGCAAAGGATGGAAGAAGTGAAGAACTTCTTTTTGAGGATGAAAAGGAACAGAAATAGTATGACAACAGCAGTATGACTGCAGCAGAAAAAACTGCAACGAAAGGGGAATGTATTATGGGGAAAAAAGTAAAACCGATTATTGTGATTGTGATTATGGCATTAATTGTAGGCGGATATTATTTCTATCTGTCTAATAAGGTTGAGTCAAACGAAAGCGAAGAGGTAGTAACAGCAGTACAGAATGTACTTTTGAAGGATTTGGATAAGAATTATCCACCTACTCCGAAGGAAGTAGTAAAATATTATAGTGAGATTTCAAAATGTCTGTACAATGAAGAGTATACGGATGAACAGTTAGAGAAAATGGCAGACAAGCTTCTTGCTATTTATGATGATGAACTGGCAGCCAATAATCCAAGAGAAGAATATATTGAAAGCTTGAAAAAGGATGTAGCGGATTTTAAAGAGAATTCCTACACTATTTCAACCTATACACCGTCTTCTAGTACAGATGTAGAGGAATATACTGTTGCAGGAAGAGAATGTGCAGAGCTTTACTGTACTTATACGATTCGTGTTGGAGCCAATTATTCCAACAATCTGCAAAGATTTATTTTAAGAAAAGATGTAGAGACACAGCACTGGAAGATTTTAGGATTCGATGTTCCGGTTGAGGAATAGTGCTGTGGAAGTGTTAGAAAGGCATGAAAAAATGGAAAAAACAGAAGATGTTCTTATATTGGCAATTGAAAGCTCATGTGATGAGACTGCGGCAGCAGTTATCAAAAATGGGCGCGAGGTGTTATCAAATGTCATATCATCACAGATAGCGTTGCACACATTATATGGTGGTGTAGTCCCTGAGATTGCATCAAGAAAGCATATTGAGAAGATTAATCAGGTAATAGAGGAAGCATTACAGGAGGCAGGAGTTACCTTAGAGGATATTACTGCTATTGCGGTTACTTATGGACCGGGACTTGTAGGAGCCTTGCTTGTTGGAGTATCTGCAGCTAAGGCGATCAGCTTTGCTGCAAATAAGCCACTGATTGGTGTACATCATATCGAAGGACATATTTGTGCAAATTATATCGAGAATAAGCAGCTTGAACCACCATTTGCATGTCTTGTTGTATCAGGTGGACATACACATTTAGTGGTTGTGAAGGATTACGGTGAGTATGAGATTTTAGGAAAAACGAGAGATGATGCAGCAGGAGAGGCCTTTGATAAGGTTGCTCGTGCCATTGGCTTAGGATATCCGGGTGGACCAAAGATAGATAAACTGTCAAAAGAAGGTAATCCTGATGCTATTGCATTTCCAAGAGCTAAGGTAGCGAATGCAGTCTATGATTTTAGCTTTAGTGGGCTAAAGTCGGCAGTATTGAATTATCTAAATTCATGTGAGATGAAGGGATTCGAAGTAAACCGTGCAGATGTGGCAGCATCCTTCCAAAAGGCAGTTATTGATGTCTTGGTGGAGCATGCGATGGAGGCAGTTAAAGAATATGGATTCACTAAACTTGCCATTGCAGGAGGAGTAGCATCGAATTCGGGGCTTCGTGAAGCATTTGAAAAAGCATGTGCAAAACGTAAGATAGAGTTTTATCATCCTTCACCAATATTCTGTACTGATAATGCAGCCATGATAGGAGTTGCTGGATATTATGAATATCTAAAAGGAAGCAGAAGTGGATATGATTTAAATGCAGTGCCGAATCTGAAGCTGGGAGAACGTTAATGAGAAAATGGGGGCAGTACATAGTGTGCTGTCCTTTTTTAGATAACCGTATGTGATATAGTTAAATAGAGTGAGTTGAAGCAGCATGAAAATGCGGTATTATTATGTGATGTAGGAAGAAAGGAATAAACGATAGTATGAATAGAAAGACAACTGCAATCGTACTGGCAGCAGGACAAGGAAAGAGAATGCAGAGTAAAGTGCATAAGCAATATCTGCTAATAAAGGATAAACCAGTTCTCTATTATGCATTGCAAGCTTTTGAAAATAGTTTTATTGACGATATTGTGCTTGTGGTAGGAAAAGATGAGGAAGAATACTGCCAAAAGGAAATTGTTGATAAATATGGATTTACCAAAATCAGAACAATAGTAGAAGGTGGTAAGGAACGGTATCATTCTGTTGCATATGGAATCAAAGCGATAGAATGGAATTGTGACTATATCTTTATACATGATGGAGCGCGCCCATTTATCAATGAGGAGATTTTAGGACGTGCTTTTGAGCAGGTACAAAAAAGCAAGGCTTGTGTAGTAGGCATGCCGGTAAAAGATACCGTGAAAATTGCAGATACAGCAGGATTTGTAGAGAGTACACCAAACAGGGCAAGAGTATGGCAGATACAGACACCGCAGGTATTTGAAGCAGAGTTAATTAAAAGTGCATATGAGCGTTTGTTGACAGAAGAAGTACAATTGTTATCCAGTGGAGTTGTAATTACAGATGATGCAATGGTAGTGGAATATTTCACAAAACTTCCGGTAAAATTAGTAGAAGGTTCATATCAAAACATTAAGATTACAACCCCGGAAGACCTTGAAATTGCTGGGGTTTTCCTGGAAAAATAAAAAAGTTTAAAAAAAATAAAAAAAAGTGTTGACAGAAAGGGGGGACATGGATATAATAAATTTTGTTCGCTGGACAACACAGAATGAAAGCGAAAGAAAAGAAGGCATGGAGAGGTATCGAAGTGGTCATAACGAGGCGGTCTTGAAAACCGTTTGTCCGCAAGGGCGCGTGGGTTCGAATCCCACCCTCTC